>CAMCNL010000057.1 GCA_945876205.1 Candidatus Sulfopaludibacter sp. SbA3 | reverse complement strand
GCTCGCCCGCCGAGCAACCCACGCGCATTCCGTCGCCGACCAGCTCGAGAACGCCGCTCCAGGACCTGCACGGGACGGTCACACCGGCCGACCTGCACTACGAGCGTCATCATGCCGGCGTGCCGGTCGTCGATCCGCGCACATACACGCTGCTCGTGCACGGGATGGTCGAGCGCGAGCTGACGTTCAGCCTCGACGATCTCAAGCGCTTCCCCGCCGCGACCCGCACCTGCTTTCTCGAGTGCTCGGGCAACTTCGCGGCCGGAGGCGCCGAGACGACGCCGCAGCAGCTATGCGGCCTCACGAGCCAGAGCGAATGGACCGGCGTGATGCTGTCGACGCTCTTCCGCGAGGCCGGCGCGCGGCCGCAGGCGAGCTGGTTCCTGGCCGAAGGCCAGGATGCCGCCGTGCTCTCGCGCAGCATTCCGATCCGCGACTCGATCGGCGAAGCGATGCTCGTCTATGCGCAGAACGGCGAAGCGCTGCGTCCCGAACAGGGATACCCGGTGCGGCTGCTGCTCCCCGGCTGGGAAGGCAACGCCAGCGTCAAGTGGCTGCGGCGGCTCGAGCTCGCCGACCAGCCGTTCATGACGCGCGAGGAGACGTCGAAGTACACCGACCCGCTCGCCGACGGCACCGCGCGCCAATTCAGCTTCGTCATGGACGCGCGCTCGATCATCACGGCGCCGTCCTATCCACAGCACGTCGCAGCCGGATGGACCGAGATCCGCGGCATCGCCTGGAGCGGTCGCGGGCTGGTTCGCCGCGTCGAGGTCAGCACCGACGCAGGCCGCACCTGGAAGCCGGCGGTCCTCCAGCAACCGGTCTTGCCGAAGGCGCACACACGCTTCCGCTTTCTCTGGCAGTGGGATGGACGACCGACCGAGATCCTCAGCCGTGCGATCGATGACACCGGGTACACGCAGCCCGAGTGGAGCGCGCTGCGGGCGGTACGGGGCCGCCGCACCCGCTATCATCTGAATCCGGTCACCGGCTGGACGATCGCCGCAGACGGACGCGTCCGCTTCGGCATCGCGCGGGTGACGGCATGACACGCCTGCTGTCGGCGGCGTGCCTGACGTTCGCGCTGACCGCACTCGCGGCCGCGCAATCGCCTCCGCCGCGCTACGGCATCGGCACGCCGGCGCCGCGCGAGCTCGTGGCGGCGCTCGACATCGACGTGCGCCCTGATGGCACCGGCCTCCCGCCCGGAAGCGGGACGTCGCGAGAAGGCGGTGAGGTCTACGGGCGCACGTGCGCCGCCTGCCATGGCGCAAACGGCCAGGGCGGATCGGCCGAGGCACTGGTCGGCGCCGAACCGATGGCGAGTGCACCGTTTGGACCCGAGTACGAACGGTGGCGCAGCGGACGCGCGGACGTGCCGTTCACGATCGGCAACTACTGGCCCTACGCGACGACAATCTTCGATTACGTACGCCGCGCGATGCCGGCCACCGCACCGGGCACCCTCACGGCGAACGAGACCTACGGCCTCGTCGCCTGGCTCTTGATGAAGAACGGGATTGTGCCGGAGTCGGCGGTCATGGATGCCGACACGCTGCCGAAGGTCGTGATGCCTGCCCGCGCGCGGTTCGCGCCAGACAATCGCGCCGGGGGAGCCGTGGTCAGGTGATGACGGTTCGCGAGCCAGAGCTTTTCAGCCGCCATACAGATGTACACTCCCGACGATGAGCAGGGGCGCGCGGATCTGGCTACTGGTGTTTCTCGGCGTCGCGACCGCGCGTCTCCAGACCGCGGGCCTTCCGCTCTGGGCCTACGGCTACATCGCACTCCCTGCCACGCCGGGTGACTACTCGGCACGGTGCCTGGGCGAACGGCCGCTCGACTGCGACC
Source organism: Candidatus Sulfopaludibacter sp. SbA3 (assembly GCA_945876205.1). Lineage (GTDB taxonomy): Bacteria > Acidobacteriota > Vicinamibacteria > Vicinamibacterales > UBA2999 > CANNDT01. Next base: position 15,155 of record CAMCNL010000057.1, on the reverse strand, counting down.
GGGCGGGTGGCCTGCCGAGCGATCCGCAGAACATCATCCGGCGCCTGCCCGGAAGCGATGCGGCCTTCACGATCGCCCAGATCAACTATCGATACGGTCCCGCCGACTGGTTCCCCGGCGATCATCCCGCAATGCCTGGCATCGTCGCCAACGGCAAGGAAGCCCTCGGGCTGCGCGCCTGTGCGCTGTGCCACCTGCCAAACGGCAAAGGGCTGATGCAGAACGGCGGCGTGGCCGGATTGCCGGCGCAGTACATCCTGCAGCAGCTCGCCGACTTCTCGAGCGGACGACGACGCAGCGCGGATCTCAACAAGGCGAACGCATTCGAGATGGCCGCGATCGCGCGCAACCTCACCGCGGATGAAACGAAGGCGGCCGCCGCCTACTTCTCATCGATCCCGTTTACGCCATGGATCAGGGTGGTTGAAACGGAGCGGATTCCGGTGTTCACCGCCACGGTGAACGGACTGTTGCTGAAGGCGGACGGCGACGCCACGGAACCGCTCGGGCAGCGCCTCATCGAGCTGCCGGAAGATACCTACCAGACAAACATGCTGCGGAACCCGCGATCGGGGTTCGTCGCCTACGCGCCGCCCGGCAGCCTGGCGCGAGGTGAGGCGCTCTCGCAGGGGTGTCGCGCGTGCCATGGCGCGGATCTGAAAGGCGTGGGTAACGTCCCGCCGATCGCGGGACGCTCGTCGAGCTACATCGGCCGGCAGTTGTATGACTTTCAGCAGGGCGCACGCAACGGCGACATGGCCAGGCTGATGAAGCCGGCGGTCGACACACTCAGCGACGATGACCTGATCGCGATCGCTGCCTACGTCGCGTCGCAACAGCCATAATCGCGCCTCCTACGGCGTGGTCGACGCCGGCACGGGGTAGACGCCCATGCCGTGGTACGAGTTCGAATAGATCTGCTGGTAGCGAATGCCCTTCCCGTCCTTGTCGATCCACACCAGCGACTGCTGGAACAGCCCCGGTTCGGGATAGCCGGCAGGCACCGTGCCTTCGACGATGTACAGCTTGTGCGCGTGCATGCCGATCCAGGCATACGTGCGTGACTGGTCCGCCGTGTTGACCAACTGGAGGAGGTGGCCTTCGACCATGTCCTGCCACTCCCAGGTCATGGCGTCGAGCTTGGCGTCACGCTGAAGCAGCTTGAACGTCGCGTAGACAATCGCCCCGCGCTCGTCATGATGCGAGTACCCGGGACCAATCGCGGCGGGCGCATTCGCACGGCAGTTCGCATTCCCGGGCGGGCAGTTCTTCGCGCGTTCGAGGCCCTGCTGCTCGATGCCGGTGTAGTCGACGACGGTGATCGAGTAGCGCTCGGCGCCCTTCTCCGCGCTGTAGACACGCATCGGAAGGGTGTAGTTCATCTGCGACGTCCAGGTGGTGTCGGCGATCTTCGGCTGGCCCGGGAAGTTGATCCCGAAGCCGTCGCGGAGACTCTTGTATTCGTCCCATTCCTGAGCCGCGGCGGTACCCGACACGAGCACGGCCAGCGCGAGCGCGAGTGCGGTGATGCGCACCCCTCGGCAAAGCTCGGGGTGACCTGAGCGTAAGTCGAAGGTCATGAGGGCTCCTAGAAATCGCTGGGGGCCGGAACGTTGCCGCCGTCCCAGTCCTTGACCGATCCGTCGTTGGCCTTGAGAAACCCGAGCAGGCAGCCGCTGTTCTTGTCTCTCAGCGGATGGCACCGTGCCTTGATGGTGTCGCCGACCTTGAGGTAGTTGCGCGTGATGCCGATCTTCTCGAGCTGGGCACGATTGGTGCCCTCGAGCGCCCACAACCGCGGCGTGCCGCTCGCATCCTTGACCTCGATGTAGACCCAGGAATGCGGCGTGAGCAGGTGCACTTCCTTCACCACACCCGAGATGTCGCTGAACGCCTCCTCATACTGGCCGTGGGAATGATGCGCCGACGCTGACACCGCGAAGCAGACGGCGCACGCGGCCGCTAAACACACCGTCACTCGCACCTGAACTCGCATACCCACCTCCAGACGGCCTAGCCTAAGTGGGCCAGCGAGGGGTGTCAATCGATCACTTCGACCGTGACCGCCATGCGGCTCACGCCCCGGTATCTCAGCGCGATGTGCAGACCTGTGCCCATGACGGTCAGTAATGCGATCGCGCCCATGCCCGACAGCCAGATACCGTGATACTCAGCCAGCGAATTCCCGCCGGGACCGCTCAAGGCAATCCCGAGATAGCCGCTCGCGGCGAGCGATGTCGCACCAGCGAACTGCGCGACCATGTTGACGAAGCCCATGACCGATGCGGTCTTCAGCGGCCCGTAGGTATCGGACACGGACGCCGCAATCAGCGGGAAGCAGTTGACCGACGTGCCAAGCAGCACCGCGATCATGACGAGCATCCAGAGCGTCGTCACGCGCATCGACAACAACTGAAAGAGCACGATCGTCAGCACCAGCCACGCGATCACCGGCACCATGCGCGGCCACCCGCGCGTGAAGAGCGCGTCCGAGACTCGTCCGGCGAGAGGCACGCCGAGTCCGCGCCCGAACAGCGAGTAGGCGATCGTCACGAGCACACCGCCCGTCACCACCGCCGTGTTGACGTCGAGCCCGCGCGTCGCGATGTAGACGTCGGTGACGTAGACCGCCGTCCATGCCTGCGCGTTGCGGACGGCGACGATGAATGCGGAAAAGAGCAAGGCGTAGCACCAGAGCTGCGGATCGGCCAGCAGGCGCCACTGGAACGGCGTCTTCACTTCGACGTGCCTGGGGTCGGGATCCGATCGCAGGAACGTCCAGCACATCACCGCCATCACCGCGAGCCCGGCCGCGAGGATGTTCGTGCCCCGCCGCCATCCCGATGCGAAATAGATCGACAGCACCGGCAGCAGGAAGAACGCCGCGCCTTCACCGAGCGCGCCGCCCATGCCGCCAAACGTCGACTGGCTGAAGCCGCGCTCCCCGGGAGGAAACCATCGAGCCATGCCGCCGGTCAGTGCCACGTAGACCGCGGCACCGGCGATCCCCGCCATCGCCCGCCAGAAGAGCAAGCCGGCTTCACTCTGGCTGGTGGCGAATCCCGCCATCGCGCCGGCCGAGAGCAGGATGCCGAGTGCCGTGACGCCGCGGCTGCCGAAGCGATCGGAGGCGATGCCCCACGGCATCTGGAACAACGCATAGGAATAGAAGAACGCGGAGCCGAGCAGGCCGAGCGCGCCCTTATCGAGGTGGAAGTCGGCGGCGATGAACTTCTGGACGCCGGTGTAGTTCTGCCGTGCGAACTGGCTCGTGGCATACGCCAGGATGCCGAACGCGAGGATCACCCAACGGTAGGCCATCGAGCGGCGCTATCGGCGGCGGCGGCCGCCGCCCCACGTCCATCCATCCGACGGACGGCGGATGCCCTTGAGATGCACCTTGTTCTCTGACGCCACGCGGCCCGGGCTGCCGGTCACGACGACGACGTCGCCGGGACGAAGGGTGATGCTGGTGATCCCCTGCCGCTGCAGCCGGCTCGGGTTCGCCCACTCGGCTTCGTACTGCTGCCGGCGCCCCGCCGTGTCGGGCACGTGAAAGACGACGATCGCGTGCGGGCTCTTGTAGCGGAACTCGTGGATGGTGCCTTCGAGCGAGATCGACTGGCTCTCGTGGTAATAGGCCGCGAAGGAATGATGGGCGTAGAGCGGGACTGAGGCGAGGACCGTCCCGATGACCAGGGTGAGCAGCGTTCTCTGCACGAGCGTCCTCCTGAGGCAGAGGTGTGAACGCCTCCGCCTCAGGAAGCTTAGCGCAATCACCGTGGCCTCGGCGCTTTCTTCGCTGTGCGTCCGTGGGTCCGGCGGGGCCGCGGCAGGTCGGGACAAATCTCGAACAGGTCCTCGAGGATGCCGCCGGCGACGTCGCGCACGAGCGCAGGATCTCTTCGTGGCGGCTGCGACGCATTCTTCCGCGGCGGCTTCGATGACGGCACGGCTGGATGATACGCCAGACGACAAGGATGGAGGCGCGTATCGACGTCGTGACATCAATGTCGCGTCTCAACCACGAAGGCCACGAAGCACACGAACAACGCGTCTCATACGGCTTCGTCACTTCGTGTTCTTCGTGGTTCGCTACGTGATAGTCCGTCATTTTCGTACTGCACCCACACCGTTATCCACACGAATGTCGATTCCTCCAGGCGCGCGATCGCGCGCCGCACGCGCCCGGATCGCGCAGATCTCTCAGCAACTCCAACGATCCTGAACCTGATCCCCGCTGCGCTCGCAATGGACTTCTTCTTGCCTCCACATCACGCAACAACCTCACGCAACTCGGAAGTGGAGAAAACGGATGAATCACAAGCGTGGTGCAGGTGTGCGAACAGCGTCATCGTGGGCGGCGATCGTCGCCGTCCTCTGGCTCGGAACCATCGCGGCGACTTCCGCGCAGACCTATCAGGGCGGCCTGCGTGGGCAGGTGCAGGACCAGCAGGGAGTGATTCCCGGCGCGGAAGTGGTGCTGACCAACGAAGAGACCGGTTCGGCGCGAACGGTCGTCTCGAATGAAGTCGGCGAGTACGCGCTTCCCAGCGTGCTGCCCGGCAGCTACACCGTCTCGGTCTCGTTGCCTGGCTTCAAGACCGGAGAGCGCAAGAACCTGCGGATCGGCACCCAGCAGACCGTGGTCGCCGACTTCACCCTCGAGGTCGGCACGATCAGCGAGCAGATCGTCGTGACCGGCGAGGCCGCCCTGGTGGAGCGCGCGAGCGCGACCGTCAGCTCCTCGCTCGACAAGGACGCGCTCCAGGCGCTGCCGATCTTCGGCCGCAACACGTTCTACGCGGCGATCTCGACCCCGGGCGTGATCCAGTCGGGCGACCCGCAGTTCGTCCGCTATCAGGATCAGTCGGGTTCGTCGCAGCTCTCACTCGGCGGCGGCCCGCGCCGCGGCAACGCCTACCTGCTCGAAGGCATCGCGATCACCGACCTGGTGAACCGCGCGACGATCGTCCCCTCGATGGAGGCGGTCGAAGAGCTCAAGGTGCAGGTCAAGACCTACGACGCCGACATGGGCCGCGCCGCCGGCGGCGTCTTCAACACCACCGCGCGATCGGGATCGAACAACTGGCACGGCGGAGCGGTGCTCGTCACCAAGCCGGGCTTCTCGACCGGCACGCTCTACTTCGCGAAGAAGGCCGGCATCCCCAACCCGCCGCAGTATTACTACAACTGGGCGGGCTCGGTCGGCGGACCGATCGTCAAGAACAAGACGTTCTTCTGGTTCAGCACCGACGACTATCAGCAGAAGAGCACGCGCAATAGCGTCCTGCCGCTGCCGACCGCGCTCGAGCGCGCCGGCAATTTTTCGCAGACGACCAGCGGCGGACGGCCGGTCATCCTCTATGACCCGCTGACGACGCGGCCCGATCCGGCGAACCCCGGACAGTTCATCCGCGATCCCTTCCCCGGCAACGTGATTCCGGCGAACCGGATCAGCCCGATCGCCGCGGCCATGCTGAAGGCGCTGCCGCTCCCGACGTCGGGCAAGTCGTTCAACGGCAACGCGTCGCTCCTCGACGGCCCGCAGAACCAGGAGACGATCAAGGTCGATCAGCGCTGGAGCGACACGTGGACGACCACCGGGATGTATGCGCACCAGCACACGCAGGAGCCCGGCTCGGCCTACTTCGGCGAGTTCGGCACCGTGCCCGGCGACCCGGGTGCCAGCAACCTGCTCCGCACCGTCGACTTCTTCGCGCTCAACAACATCTTCGTGCCGACCAACACGACGGTGATCTCTGTCCGCTACGGCATGAACCACTTCCTCGATGACGGCGGCAACTATCCGGCGTTCGACGCCGCGTCACTGGGACTGCCGGCGAGCTACGTCAGCTCGATGTCGTTCAACACGTTCCCGCAGGCGCTGATCACCGGCTACGGCGGAAACGCCGCGAGCTCCACGGCCGCGACGCTCGGCAACGGCGGCCCCAACACCGTCACCCACAAGACGCAGACGGCCAACGCGACGGTCTCGCAGCTGATGGGCCATCACACGGTGAAGTTCGGCGGCGAGTACCGGCGCATCGGCGCGGACGTCAGGTCATTCGGCTCGTCGGCGGGGACGTTTACGTTCACGCAAGGCTTCACCCAGGGCCCGAACACCAATGCGGCGAGCGTCGTCGCCGGTGATGCGTTCGCGAGCTTCCTGCTCGGCTACGCCAGCACCGGCAGCATCGTCGCCGCCACGCCGGCGAGCTACCTGCTCGACTACTACGGCGCCTACGTGCAGGACGAATATCGGATGACGTCGAAGCTCAGCGTGAACTTCGGCCTCCGCTACGAGTACGAGCAAGGGCTGCGCGAGAAAGACAACCATGTGACCGTCGGCTTCGATCCCGATGCAGTGTTCCCGGCGACGGTGCCCGGCATGTCGCTCAAGGGCGGGCTGATGTATGCGGGCGAGAACGGCTACTCGACGCACCAGGGGCAGGCGCTCAACGGCTTCGCGCCGCGCGGCGGCTTTGCCTGGACGCTTGGCGACGGCAGCGTCGTCCGCGGCGGCTACGGCTTCTTCTGGTCGCCGGTGCAGATGTCGGGCCTCGGCGAGGCCGCGATCGGATCACGCGGGTATACGGCATCGACCAGCTTCCTCGGCTCGACCGATGGAGGCCTGACGCCGGCCAACACGCTGTCGAACCCCTTCCCCACCGGCATCACGCCCCCGCAGGGCAACTCGCTTGGCGTCGGCACCGGTGGCGGCAGCGTCATCGACTTCGTCGATCAGAACTCGCGTCCCGGCTACGTGCAGCAGTACTCGGTCGACCTGCAGAAGGAGCTCCCCGGCAACATCATGGTGAGCGCGGGCTACATGGGCAGCCGGTCGGAACACCTGACCGTTGGCGGCACCACCGACGCGACGATCAACATCAACCAGCTCGACCCGCAATACCTGTCGCTTGGCACGGCGCTCCAGCAACAGGTGCCGAACCCGTTCTTCGGCATCGCCGCGCTCGGCAACCTGGGCCGGTCGGCGACCATTCCGCGCGGTCAGCTGCTGCGTCCCTATCCGCAGTTCGACAACGTGTTCGCGCACCGCGTGACCGATGCGCGTTCACGCTACGACGCGCTGCTGCTCCGCTGGGAGAAGCGCGTTCGCAACGGCTGGGGCGCCAGCGTCAACTACACCTTCAGCCGGATGATGGACAGCCAGTTCGGCGAGGGCAACACCTTCTCGCGCGCGCAGGGCGGCATCGTCAACAACTACGACATCGACGCCGAGTACGGCCAGTCGCTGCTCGACGTGCCGCACCGCCTGAACTTCACCGGGACCCTGCAGCTGCCGTTCGGCGAGGGCCGCAAGTGGCTCACGTCCGGTGTCGGCAACGCGGTGCTCGGCGGATGGTCGGTGACGATGGCGGGACGCTACCAGAACGGGTTCCCGATCAGCGTCTCGCAAGCGAGCAACAACTCGGGCCTGCTCGGCAGCGGACAGCGGCCGAACCTGGTGCCCGGTGTCGATCCCGCAACCTCGGGTTCGACTGAAGAGCGGCTGAGCGGCTGGATCAATCCGGCGGCATTCACCGCGGCGCCGGCGTTCACCATCGGCGACGCGCCCCGCACCATCCCGGGCCTGAGGACGCCTGGACAGGCGAATACGGACCTCAGTGTTCAAAAGGCCGTGCGCTTCGGGAGCAAGTCGCTGTCAATCAGAGCTGACGTGCTGAACCTGCTCGACAACCCGCTGTTCCTCGGTCCGATCACGACGTTCGGCACGGCGACCTTCGGGCAAATCACCACCGTGGGCGGCTACGCCCGCTCGGTGCAGTTCCAGGCTCGCGTTGGTTTCTAACCTTCAGGCCTACAAGGAGACATCGATGAATCGACGTTCGTTCGTGCAGAGGCTGGGCGTTGGAGCCGTGGGCCTCTCGGTGCTGGAGTTTCCGGTCAGCGCCGCCGCGCAGGCGGTGCCCGCGGCCAAGCCGGCCGCGATGCCCGCGGCCGCCGCGGCCAACAGGATCGGCAGCAATGAGAACCCGTACGGTCCGGCGCCGTCAGCCGTCGAGGCAATCGCCAGGACCTCGCTGACCGGCAACCGCTATCCAGGCCAGTGGACGCAGACGCTCACGAACACCATCGCAGAGAAGTTCAGCGTGCCCGCGGAGTACGTCCTGCTGTCGGGCGGCTCCGGCGACATCCTGAAGGCGGTCGTCTACTCCTACGCGAGCAAGACCAAGCCGTTTGTCACGGGCCTCCCCAGCTACGAGTCGCCGACGCGGTCGGCGCAGCACGTGGGCGCACCGCTTCGGGAGGTGGCGTTGACCTCGGAGCTGCGGATGAACCTCCCGGCGATGGCGACCAAGGCGATCGGCGCCGGCCTCGTCTACATCTGCAACCCGAACAACCCCTCGTCAACCGTCGTGCCGCTTCCCGAGCTGACCGCGTTCATCGAGAAGGTGGTGAAGACGTCGCCCACGACCCGCATCCTGGTGGACGAGGCGTACTTCGAATATGCGGACCATCCGGACTTCGGCACCGTCGTGCCGCTGGTGATGAAGTACCCGCAACTGATCGTCGCGCGCACGTTCTCGAAGATCCACGCGATGGCCGGCGTGCGCGTCGGCTACGCGATCGCGCAGCCCAAGACCCTCGAGACGATCAAGGAGTACCACTCGAACTCCGGGATGAGCGTGATGAGCCTGGCCGCGGCCAACGCCTCCCTGCTTGATGTCGAGAACATGGAGAAGAACCGGGCGATGGCCCGCGAGGTCCGCAGGATGACCGTCGCGGCGTTCGAAACCTCGGGCTTCACCGTCGCGCCGTGCGATGCGAACTTCGTGTTCGTGAACATCAAGCGCGACTCGCGCGGCTTCCAGGAAGCCTGCCGCCAGAAGGGCGTGCAGATCGGCCGCGCATTCCCGCCCATGACCAGTTGGGCGCGGATCTCGCTCGGCACGATGGAGGAGATGGAGAAGGCCATCCCGGTGTTCATGGCCGTGCTCGGCGCGCCGCCCGTGCAGACGGCATCGCTCGATCACCTCGATCGGCTGCCAAACGAGTTGACGTAGAGCGAGAGGCGAATCCATGGCGCTGACGCGACGGACATTCCTCGAACGACTCGCCGGCACCGCCGGCGCCACCGTGACCTACGAGGCCATGACGGCGCTGGGCCTGCTGGCGGTGCCGGTCAGTCCGGCCACCGCATTCGAGCTGCGCGGGCAGGCGGGAGGCGCCGAGGTGTTGATCCTCGGCGCCGGACTTGCCGGCATGACCGTCGCCTACGAGCTCGGCAAGCTCGGATACACGACAACGATCCTCGAGGCGCGTATGCGGCCCGGCGGTCGTTGTCACACGGTCCGGCGCGGCACGGTCAGCGAAGAGCAAGGCTCGACCGAGACCGCGGCCTTCGACGAGGGGGTGTACTTCAACCCCGGGCCGATGCGCATTCCGCATCACCACAAGTCGACGCTCGGCTACTGCAAAGAGCTCGGCGTTCCGATCGAAGTGTTCACCGACGACAACCAGAACGCGTATTTCTACAAGTCAGGGGTTGCGCCGGCGGCCGGCAGGAAGTTCCGCCGCCGCGAAGTCGAGAATGACCTGTCGGGCTATACGTCCGAGCTGCTCGCCAAGGCCCTGTCACAGCCGGCGCTCAACGCGCCGCTGACCAAGGCGGATCGTGACGCCCTGATCGAATACCTTCGCCGCGAGGGTGCGCTCGGCGAGCTGTCGAAGTACGGCGGGTCGCCGCGCCGCGGATACAAGACGCCTCCGGGCGCCGGCGATGCGCCGGGCGAGCCCTCGGCCGCGATCCCGCTGCACGATCTGCTGGAATCAAAGACCGGCTTCTATATCCAGCCCGAGTACCTGCACAACGCGCCGATGTTCCAGATCGTCGGCGGCACCGATCGCCTGGCTACGGCGATGGCCGAGCGGCTGAAGGACCGCATCATCTTTGGCGCGGTCGTGAAGGAGATTCATCAGACGGCCGACGGCGTGTCGGTCGTCTACGAGGCCGAAGGCCAGATGAAGAAGGCGACCGCCCGCTTCGGGGTCTGCACGATCCCGCTGCCGGTGCTGGCGGCGATTCCGGTCACCGACTTCGACCCGGCGATCGAGACCGGCATCAAGTCGGTCGGCTACGCAGCGGTCGGCAAGATCGGACTGCAGTTCAAGCGGCGCTTCTGGGAAGAGGACGACCAGATCTTCGGCGGCATGAGCCGCACCGACCAGGACATCGCCCAGATCATCTACCCGTCGGCCGGGTATCTCGGAACCAAGGGCCTGCTGGTCGGCTACTACCAGGCCGGCGCGCCCGCCCTCAAGACGGGCGTGATGGGTCCCGCCGAACGCCAGGCGCTCGCCCTGGCGCAAGGCGCGGTGATTCACCCGCAGTATCCGGAGGCGTTTGAAAAGGGCTTCTCGGTGTCGTGGCAGCAGGTCCGCTGGAACAAGGGAGGCTGGGCGGGCTGGTCTACGACCGGCCGCAAGACGACCTACGCCACGATGCTGAAAGGCGACCGCAACTTCTACTTCGCCGGCGAGCACATGAGCTACCTCGTCGGATGGATGGCGGGAGCACTGGAATCCGGCCAGCAGGTGGCGTCGGCGATCCACGCTCGCGCAGGCTCGGATGTCACCCGGACCGCAAGCGTGGCATGAGGATGCTGATCGTCGGTCTCGCCGTCCTCTGCGTCGTGTCGCTGGCGCCGGCATCGCCGCGAACGCCGATCTCCGCGGCTGTTGTGATTCCAGCCAATGGCGCATCGAATTGGGTCAGTCGAACGCCTTCACCAGTACGGAAGAAGACGCTGCCCCTCGGCGCACGCAGATGGTTTAGAGACTCTCTTCGTTAAAGGGCAACAGAATTGCTTCTCAGCCACCTGCTGCGAGTACGTGTGCTCGCGGAAGGAGGCGGAAGCGTATGCCACCACGTGGCAAGAAGAAGAGCAAGTCGAGCGGCGCATCAAAAAAGAGTTCACGAAAGAGTTCGGCCAGCCGCAAGACGAGCGCGGCGAGCAGGAGCGGAGGCTCCCGAAAGAAAGCCGCGGCACGCAAGGGTGGCGCCCGCAAGGCTGCCACAGCCTCGCGCAAGAGCGCCGCAACTGGCTCGCGTAAGAGCAGCGCAGCGGGCGCGCGCAAGACCGCAGGCGGCCGCAAGACCGCGGGCGCCCGCAAGACCGGCGCTGCACGGAAGGCGACGCCACGCAGTTCGAGCGGAGCGCGCGGCCTGGCGCTGCGCCGGAGCAGCCCGAGCGGGGGTGGACGACCGTCGATGGGCGGCACGATCGGCGGCGGCCGTGACCGTGACGAGATCCTGACCAACGACGACGACCTGATGACAGGCAGCGACGACCTCGGCGACGCGGAGCTCGGCGGCGGCGGTGACGACATCGGCGCCGACCTCGGCGGCGATGGCAGCGACGACGACCTCACGTAAGTAGCGGCAACTCGACTAGATGCGGCGAGTGGGTATGATGGGAGCGTTGAAAGCAGCTCCCATCATCACCACCGTCGTCGTGCTGCTGGTGGTGTCGCTGCTCCAGGCGCAAGGCACCCCACCCCCGACGCCCCTGATGCTGGTGTCCCTCGAGGGACGCCGGCCGATCCCGACCACCGTGCTCAGCGGCCAGGAGCTCATCGCCCTGGACGATGTCGCCACGCTGTTCCAGGTGACGGTGCGCGAAGACACCCTCGCCGGCGGCATCACCGTGACCTACAAGGGCCGGACGATCGTCGTCTCCGACGACCAGCCGATGGCCTCGGTCGACGGGCGCGTGGTGACGCTCCCCTCACCCGCCGCGCGCGCGGGACGCCGATGGCTCGTCCCGGTCGAGTTCCTGTCACGCGCGCTCGCCCCGATCTATGACACGCGTATCGACTTACGGCGCACATCGCGGCTGCTGATCGTCGGCGACCTGCGCGTGCCGCGGGTAGTCGGCCGGGTCGACATTCCCGGCCCGCCGACCCGCGCGACGCTCGAGATCACGCCTGCGTCCCCGGTCACGCTGACCGTAGACGCCACCCGCATCGTCGTCCGCGTCGATGCCGACGCGCTGGAGCTGACGCTGCCATCTGGCGGCGGCGGACTCATCGAGCAGATCCGGCCCGGCGATCAGCCAAACACGGTGACCGTCGTGTTGAACGGCCGCGCGGGCATGGCGCGAGCGGCGAGCATGGACGCCGATAACGTGACGCGGGTCACGATTGAAGTGCCCTCGCTCAATCCGCCGGCCGAGACCGCCGCCCCACCGGCGCCGCCAGTTGCGCCTGCCGAGCCGGCCCCGCCGCTCCTGACGGCCACGACGCGCGCCGCCCTTCAAACCATCGTGATCGACCCGGGCCACGGGGGCGAGGATGTCGGCGTCCGCGGCCCTGGGGGTGTACAAGAGAAGCGAGTCGCGCTCGACGTGGCGCGCCGTCTCCGGGGACTCATCGAGAACCGTCTCGGCATACGCGTCGTGCTCACGCGCGAGGACGACCGGTCCGTGAGCCTTGACGAACGAGCCGCGCTGGCCAACAACAGCAAGGCCGACCTCTTCATCAGCCTGCACGCCAATGGGGCGTTGGCACCGGGGGTCACCGGCGCCGAGGTGTTTCACGCGCGTCTCGATCGCGAAAGCCAGGACGCGCTCCGCTCGGCCGACGAGGCCGTGTCCCTTCCCGTGCTGGGCGGCGGCAGCCGTAAGATCGACGTCATCAGATGGGACCTGGCGCAGGCGCGCCATGTCGATGCCTCCGAGATGTTTGCCGGCATGCTCGAGGAAGGTCTGCGCGCCCACGTGACGATGGGTCCGCGGCCGCTGCAGGAGGGAGCGCTTCGCGTGCTGATGGGTGCCGACATGCCAGCGGCGCTGGTGGAAATGGCCTACCTCACCAATCCGGGCCAGGCGGCGACGGCAAAAACCGAGTCCTATCAAACCCTGGTGACACAGGGCATTTACGACGCGGTACGGCGGTTTCGCTCGTACCTCGAGGAGCAGCGCGCGCGATGAACCGCCGCCGCTATGTCCACATCGCGATTGGCGTCCTCCTGCTGGCGGTGCTGGCCTGGGGAGTCAACCGCGGCCTCGAGCGGCTGGTGGCGCCGCCGGCGACGACGACCAGCGGTGCGGGCGCAGCCGCGACGCCGCCAGCCGTGCCGCATATCACGGCGACGCTGTTCTATGCCGCCACCGATGGGCAGGCGCTCATTCCCGTCCAGCGCGAGGTGCCACTGGCAGAGGGGGTCGTCCCTCAGGGCCGCGAGATTCTCCTGATGCAGCTCCAGGCGGCGCCCTCCCCCTATCTCTCGGCGATCCCCGCCGGAACCACGCTGCGCGCGTTTTACGTCACCGAGCGCGGTGACGCTTTTGTCGACCTCAGCGGCGAGGTCTCGTCCAAGCATCCGGGCGGGTCGTTCACCGAGCTGCTGACGGTCTACGCAATCGTCAATGCCGTGACCGCGAACCTGCCGACGATCCAGCGGGTGCAGATCCTGATCGACGGCAAGGAAGCCGAGACGCTGGCCGGCCACATCGACCTGCGCCGTCCGCTGATTCGCGACGTGACGCTCGTCAGGGAGTCGGAAACCTAATAGAGTGATGACCGTATGCGTGCAGACGGCCGTCTTTCCGAGCAGCTCCGCCCCACCCGAATCACCCCCCACTTCCTGATTCACCCCGAAGGATCGGTGCTCGTCGAGGCCGGCAAGACCAGGGTGATTTGCACCGCGAGTGTCGAAGACCGCGTGCCGCCATTCCGGCGAAACAGCGGCAAAGGCTGGGTCACCGCGGAATACGGGATGCTTCCCCGTGCGACCAATACACGGTCGCAGCGTGAATCGACGGCGGGAAAAGTGGGCGGGCGCACGCAGGAAATCCAGCGGCTGATCGGCCGTTCGCTGCGGGCGGTCACACGGCTCGAAGAGCTGGGCGAACGCACCATCACGCTCGACTGCGACGTGATCCAGGCCGACGGCGGCACGCGCACCGCCTCGATCAGCGGCGCGTTCGTGGCGCTGGTGCTGGCACTTGGCAAGATGCGCGAGCAGGATATCCTCCGCACGATGCCGGTGCAGGACTACGTGGCGGCAACCAGCGTCGGGATTGTCGAAGGCGAACCGATGCTCGACCTGGCGTACGTCGAGGACTCCAAGGCCGACGTCGACATGAACATCGTCAAGACGGGCGCCGGACTCTACATCGAGATCCAGGGCACGGCCGAGGCGCTGCCGTTCGGCCGCGAGGCGCTCAACCAGCTACTCGACCTGGGAGATACCGGCATCCGTCAACTGATCGCATTGCAGCGCGGGCTGGTGGGGTCTATCCTCGGTAAATAGCGCGGTAAATAGCGATGCCAAATAATCCCTGCGAACGCCTCCTGGTCGCGACGACCAACGCCGACAAGCTGCGGGAGATTCGCGGCGTCCTCCTGGACATCCCGTGCGCGCTGGTCACCCTGCAGGACCTGGCGCCCGTTCCCGAGCCGGAAGAAACGGGGCTGACCTTCGGCGAGAACGCGCGGCTGAAGGCGACCTACTACGCCTCCCGGCTGGTCGACCCGCTGGGTGAGGCTGAACGAGCGCGCGTGCTCACCGTCGCCGAGGATTCAGGGATCGCCGTCGACGCCCTGCACGGCGAGCCCGGGGTGAGGTCAGCGCGGTTCGTGCGGCCCGATGCGACCTATCCCGAGCGGATGGCGGAGCTGAGTCGACGCCTCGCGGCCCTGCCCGACAAGCCGCGCACCGCGCGTTACATCTGTGCGGTGACGGTGATTCGCGACGGCAAGGTGGTGTACGAAACCACCGGCGCGGTTGAAGGGGAGATTGCGACGGAGCCGCGCGGCACTGGCGGTTTTGGCTACGATCCGATCTTCTATTATCCGCCCTACAAAAAGACGCTCAGCGAAGTGAGCCAGGAGGACAAGCGCCTGGTCTCGCACCGCGGTCACGCCTTCCGGCGGCTCGCCGAGTGGCTCCGCTGGCTTCATGCCCACGAAACCAAGAAATAGGGTTTAGGGGCCAGGGGGTAGGGGTTAGGGGTTAGAGATTAAGAAACGGAGAACGATGGGTTGTTCTCCGTTCCTCACCAGAGTCTGGCCGCGGGCGAAAGACGCGAGTACTTCGACGCGCTGGTCATATCCGTAAATTGCCTTGCGACTGTTATCAATAGTACCGATAACACCGTTTGCAAAGCGCAGCATCATTACTGCTG
>CAMCNL010000056.1 GCA_945876205.1 Candidatus Sulfopaludibacter sp. SbA3 | reverse complement strand
GTGGAGGGCTTCAAGCAAGCGGTCCTGCGGGCGAAGTCTGTCAACTTCGTAAGTACGACTGCGGTGTACATGAACGCGAAGTTGTTCCCGTCCCTTGGCATAGCGGATGCGGTCGCTCGCAAAGCCAACGAGGACACCCTGGCCAACCTGCCGAGCACGCAGGTGGATCTTGTGCTCAGGGCCGTGAGCGAAATCATTCACTTGCCGGGGTTCGACTTCGTCGGTCCAGTGCCCGCGCAGATCCAATTCGTAAGTGTGTTCACCGCTGCCGTAGTGACTGGTTCGAAACAAGTCGATGCGGCGAAGCGCCTGATCGCATTCTTGTCGTCTGCCGAGGCGTTAGCCGTAGCCAAGAAGAATGGCATGGAGTCCGTCGGGGGCAGGTAGCTGCGCCAACGGCAGCCTAGCCTTGCGCTGGAGCCGACAGCGCGAGGCTGACGCGGGCGCGCTGCGGCTCAGCGCCGACGTTGGGCAGAACGAAACCGACCCGGAAATTAGAACGAGGGAATCCTGACGACGCGACAGTGGCCATCGTGGTGGACGTGGGAGCTCGAGCTGACCGCGCACCTGCTGAAACGGATGGAGGATCGCGGATTCAACGAAGTGGACTTGCGCCGTATGCTCGAGCACCCGAGCGGTCACACACCGGACATCATGGCGGGACGGTTCGTTATCAAGGCTCGGCACGCCGGGCAGCCCTGGGCCGTCATTGTGGAGCCGGATGAGGGACGACAACTCTTGGTGGTCGTAACAGCGTATCCTGTGGTGCAGGCACAGTCATGAAAGACCGCTACCTTGAAGTGACCTTCCGGCATGGCCGGCCCATTGCCGCGTACTACTATCTCCCTCGGGGCACGGACCAAAAGAGCGTCCGAACCCGGAGGGTCGAGCCGGGGCTCATCATCGACTTCGCCGCGAACGGCCAGGCGATCGGGATCGAGATCACGGCCCCGAACCTAATGTCGCTCGCGGCACTCAATGCCGTACTCCAAGAACTCGGGCACACTCCCGCCAGCGAAGCCGATCTCGCACCGGTCCTCGCGGCGTGAGACTCGGTCCGGAATCGTCTGCCCAACACGGCTTGCAGCCGACGGCGGCCGGCGTGAGCATGAGCCGCCGCGGCTGAAGCCTGACGTTGATCGAACCAAGGCAACATCAGATGGACGACTCACGACGTCAGGTGCTGAAATCGACGGTCCTTGCGATGTCCGCATTGGTCGCCCCGCACGGGCTCGGTGCCCAGGCGCGCGACCTGCTGACTGATTTCCAGACACGTCGGATCCCCACTGACGGTGCCACGATTCATGTTCGTATCGCAGGATCGGGTCCGCCGTTGCTCCTGCTGCACGGCTTCCCGCAGTCGAACGTCATCTGGCATAAAGTCGCCCCTGAGCTGGTACGGCGGTTCACCGTCGTCGCGCCGGACCTGCGAGGCTACGGCTTCAGCAGCAAACCGCCAGACGGCGAGAATCATGCGGGCTATTCGAAACGTGCGATGCTCCGGGACCAAGTGGAGGTCATGCGGGTCCTCGGGTTCGAACGATTCGCGGTGGTTGGCCACGATCGCGGCGGACGCGTCGCGTGGCGTCTTGCGACCGAAGAGCCGGATCGCGTGACGCGCGCTGTGGTGTTGGACATTGTCCCGGCCTACGGTCCGGTGACCCGCGAGTTCGCAACGGCCTACTTTCACTGGTTCTTCCTGACGCAACCGGCGTCCTTCCCGGAGCAGTTGATCGAGGCGGCGCCAGAGGCCTTTCTCCGCCGGTTTCTGTCTCGGCCCGGCATTTCTGCCGAAGCGTTCGCGGAGTATCTGCGTGCCTTGCAGCAGCCGGGCACCCCCCACGGCATGTGCGAGGACTATCGCGCGGGCGCGACTATCGATGAATTGCATGAGGTCGAGACTCGTGACCGGCGCGTGACCAGCCCGTTGCTTGTGCTCTGGGGCGAACGCAGTCTCGTCGGCACGTCCTACGACCCAATTCGACTCTGGCGAGAGGTGGCGACTGACGTTCGGGGTCGATCGCTCCCGGGCGGCCACAATCTTCCTGAGGAGCTCCCCGAACAGACCCTCGAATCGATCCTGGAATTCATACCAACCTGACACCGGATGCCATTTGACATCGCATGCAGCCGTCGGCGGCCGGTGGAGTCATGAGCCACCGCGGCTGAAGCCGTGCGTTGGACGTCCGTGGCTCAACGGGCCGGCTGAGCGGTTGCACCGGACGGCCGCGCGGCAGGAAGGATGAGCGGCCGCCGGTGAGCCGCAGGCGTTGCCGCTGATTTCACCGATTCCATGTTGCACTGCTCCGCAACAGCGACGGCAGGCTGATCGACACCGGGACCAGCATCCCGCTTCCCGGCCATCCGGCGTCGATGCGGGGACTGGCGCAGTGACCCTGCCGTAATACCCACCGACCCTAAACACAAAATTCCTGACACCCCCCGGCTGGGCACCGTACTTGTCGCTCGACGATGCCTATCGATTGGACGATGTCCGAGAAGCGTTGCGGTCTGGTGATCTCCAGCGTGCGGCGCGACTAGCCAGCCGAGTCTGCCGGCTCACGCCAGTCACGGCGTAAACAGCAGCGCGCGAGCCTTCAAATGGAGCCGACGCCCTTGGCCCGCTCGCGCGCGGCCAGGCGACGCGAGCCGCGGGCGTGCCGGCCTGTGGCGCCGTCGGAGCATGCCGTGCCGAGATCCGGAAATCGCGCGGAGCGAGTCTTCCGCGTCGACTTTGGTCCGTGTGCACACCGGCGCCCGGATCGCCACTGAAGGTCCGATTGCGCCTGATAGACGCCGTTCGAATTAGCTCTTAGTCGACGCGTCAGCGGAAGAACAGCGAGTCGGAGCGTGATTTCCCGGCATGCGGCTTGGCGCGCCGAAGCGCGAAGCGCGAAGGCGGGAGTCGGCGGCGCAGGCCGGCATGCCCGCGGCTTGCGTCGCTCAGCTTTGAGGCCTTGAGGCCTTCATGCGCTTTTCCATTTCCTCATGCGAGACGTCCTCGACGTGCGTCGCCATCCACCACAAGTTGTCGCAGAGATCCTTCACGCAGCCGTGGCGGTCGCCGTAGAACTGCGTCTTCGGTTCCTGGACGGATGTTGCGCCTGCGGCGAGGGCCTGGCGATACCAGGCGTCGCAGTCGGTGACGTAGAGATACAACTGCCCCGGCATCGGCGTCCACTCGCCGTGAGCTTGACCGAGCATCACGTGCGAATCGCCGACCGCGAGATCGGCGTGGGCGACGCTGCCGTCAGGGCCGCGCATCACGTGATGCTCCGTGGCGTTGAACGCTCGCTTGATGAAGTCGAGCAGCCCGCTCGCGTCGGTCACGGTGAGATACGGGGTGATGGTGTTGTAGCCATCGGGCACCGGTGTGACGGCCATCAGTACTCCTCCACGGTCCGCCTGCCGCCTTCGCTCCTTTGGAGCTTCGGCGAACCAAGAAAGGCGGACACTACGTACGGACGGACACGACCTACGACGTACTAGCCCAGAGCTTTGACGATGTCCTCGACGACTTTCTTGGCGTCGCCGAAGACCATCATCGTCCGGTCCATGTAGAAGAGCGGGTTGTCCACACCGGCATAGCCCGACGCCATCGAGCGCTTGTTGACGATGACGGTGCGTGCCTTGTGGACCTCGAGAATCGGCATGCCGTAGATCGGGCTGCCCGGCACTTCGGCCAGCGGGTTCACGACGTCGTTGGCGCCCAGGACGAAGGCGACGTCGGTGGATCCGAAATCGCCGTTGATGTCGTCCATCTCGAACACCTGATCGTAGGGAACCTCGGCTTCGGCGAGCAGGACGTTCATGTGTCCGGGCATGCGGCCCGCGACGGGATGGATCGCGTAGCGGACGTTCACGCCCTTGGCGCTGAGTTTCAGCGCCATCTCTTTTACCGCGTGCTGCGCGCGGCCGACAGCCAGGCCGTAGCCGGGAACAATGATCACGTTCTCGGCGCTGCTGAGCAGAAACGCGACGTCCTCCGCGGAGCCGGACTTCACGGGCTTCTGTTCCGCCGTGGTCGTGGTCGCGCCCTCGGCGCCGCCGAAGCCGCCGAGGATGACGCTGAAGAATGACCGGTTCATCGCGCGGCACATGATGTACGAGAGGATCGCGCCCGACGATCCGACGAGCGATCCCGCGATGATCAGCATCGTGTTGTCGAGCGAAAACCCGATCCCCGCCGCCGCCCAGCCGGAGTAGCTGTTCAACATCGAGATCACCACCGGCATGTCCGCGCCGCCAATGGGGATGATGATCAGCACGCCAAGCAGGAAGGCGATCGTCGTCAGCGTGACGAAGGGCGGCCACTGGTTGACGGGGGACGCACCAAGAAACACGTAACCCGCCGCCAGCATCACCAGCGCGAGTACCAGGTTCAGCAGGTGCTGTCCGGGAAATACAACCGGTGCGCTCGAGAAGAGGCGGCTGTGCTTTCCCAGTCCTGCCAGCTTGCCGAAGGCGATCACCGACCCCGAGAAGGTGATCGCCCCCACGAATGTGCCGATGAACAGCTCGATCCGGTTTCCGGTCGGAACCGGAAATGGGACATTGAACGCCTGGGGATGCAGGATCACCGCGATGGCGATGAGCACGGCCGCGAGCCCGACGAGCGAGTGCATCGCCGCGACGAGCTCGGGCATCTGCGTCATCTGCACCCGCCGCGCGATGACCAGGCCGACCCCGCCCCCTACGGCCATCGCCAGCAACGCAAGCTCGACCCGTCTGGTGATGGCGAGCGTGATCAGCACCGCCAGCGTCATCCCGATCATGCCGAGCGTGTTGCCGCGCCTCGCCGTCTCGGGATGCGAGAGGCCTTTCAGCGCGAGGATGAAGAGGACGCTTGCCGCCAGATACGACAAGGCGACCTGGTTGGCCGACATCAACGCTTCCTGGGCTCTTTCTTCTTGAACATCTGCAGCATCCGCTGGCTGACCAGGAAGCCGCCAAACGTATTGATGGCCACCAGGCCGACCGCGATCGTGCCAAGCACGGAGCTGAGATCGCTGGTGCCCGATCCCGCCGCGAGCAGCGCGCCGACGATGATCACGGAGCTGATCGCGTTGGTGACGCTCATCAGCGGCGTGTGCAGCGCCGGCGTCACGTTCCAGACGACGTGGTAGCCGACGAAGACGGCGAGCACGAATACGGTGAGGTTGACGACGGTGTGATCGACGGTGCCGATCATGCGACCGATGCCTCGGCGTTCCGGACCGGCTGCGCATCGATACACACGAGCGAAGCGGCGATGATGTCGTCGTGGCGATCGAGCGTCAGCTCGCCGGTCTTGGGGTCGGCGAGCAGATTCACGAAGTTGAGCAGATTTCGCGCGTACAGCGCGCTGGCGTCGGCGGGCAGCAGGGCCGGGAGGTTCGAGTATCCGATCAACCGCACCCCATGCTTGGTGACGACGCGTTCACGCTCGCTGAGCGGACAGTTGCCGCCTTGCTCGACGGCGAGGTCGACAATCACCGATCCGGGCTTCATGCCCTTCACCGTGTCCTCTCGCAACAGCACGGGCGCCGGCCGTCCGGGGATGAGCGCGGTGGTAATGACGATATCCGCCGCGCGCGCGCGCTCGTCGATGAGCGCCGCCTGACGCTGCCGGTAGTCATCGCTCATTTCGCGCGCATAACCGCCGGCCGTCTCCGCTTGCCGGCGTTCCTCTTCGGAGACGGGCACCTCAACGAACTTCGCGCCCAGCGATTCGACCTGTTCCTTGACCGCCGGGCGGACGTCGAACGCTTCGACCACGGCTCCCAAACGCTTGGCCGTCGCAATCGCCTGAAGTCCCGCGACGCCGGCGCCGAGAACCAGCACGCGCGCAGCCTTGACGGTGCCCGCCGCGGTCATCAGCATCGGCATGAAGCGGCCGTATTCGTTGGCCGCCAGCAGCACCGCTTTGTAGCCGGCGATGTTGGCCTGCGACGACAACACATCCATCGTCTGCGCGCGGGTGATGCGCGGCACGGCTTCCATCGCGAAGCCGGTGACGCCGGTTGCCGCGAGCGCGTCGATGGCCGAGGCGTCGTGCGGATTCAACAGGGCGACGAGGATTGAGCCGGATCGCAGCATCGGCAACTCCGATGCCTCCGGCGCGCGTACCTTGAGGATGATCTGGGCGTGTGTGTAAACGTCGGAGGCCTGCGGGGCGATGACCGCGCCCGCGCCCTGATACGCGCTGTCAGGGATGCTGGCGCCGAGGCCGGCACCCGACTGAACAGTGACAGAGTGCCGTCCGCCCTGGAGAAGCTTGGTGACCGTTTCGGGCGTCGCGGCGACGCGTGTCTCGCCGGGCCGGATTTCGGCGGGGATGCCGATGTGCATAGGGGCTTGGGCTCTAGAGCTGGGACGCCAGGCTCTGGACTCTAGGCTGTGGCCCATCGGCGTTCGACGCGCGCAGCATGTTCAACTCAAAGTATATCGCTAGGTCCCGCTCGCAAACGTATTGCACGCGTCCAGGTTGCCGGAGTCGAGGCCGCGCCGCAGCCACCGTACACGATCGTCGGAAGAGCCGTGCGTGAAGGATTCGGGCACGACGCGTCCCTGGGCCTGGCCCTGCAGCCGGTCATCGCCAATCGCGGCCGCGGCTTGCAGGCCCTCCTCGGCGTCGCCCGTCTCGAGCAATCCGCGCTGCGCGGCGTAATGGCCCCAGACGCCCGCATAGCAATCGGCCTGAAGCTCCATGCGCACCGACAGGGCGTTGCTCTCGCGCTCCCCTCCGCGCTCGCGTGCCGCGCTCACGCGCGACGACAGGCCGAGCAGCGTCTGGACGTGATGGCCGACCTCGTGGGCGACGACGTAGGCCTGGGCGAAATCGCCAGGTGCGCCGAAGCGCGTGTCGAGGTCGTGGAAGAAGGAGAGGTCGAGGTAGACCTTGCGATCGGTGGGGCAGTAGAACGGTCCCATCTCTGACTGGCCGACGCCGCACGCCGACTGCGTCGCACCGGTAAAGAGGACGAGGGTCGGAGGCTCGTAGGTCGCGCCCCGCTGCCGGAAGACCTCATTCCACGTCTGTTCGGTGTCGCCGAGCACGACCGAGACGAACTCAGCCTGCGGGTCGTCCGCGGGAACGCCGCTCGTGCCGACCGATTCGCTCTCGGACGAGGAGGTGTTGATGAGATCGACGGGGTTTTTTCCTGTTAGTGCTGAAAAGAGCAGGAGAAGTACCAGCCCCCCGATGCCGCCGCCGACAGGCAATCCGAGTCCCATTCCCCGGCGATCCTCAATGTTTCCGCTCCCCCGACGTCCCTGCCATTTCATGCGCGTGTCTCCTCACTTGCCGAAATGCACGTGAGGTGCCGTCCCACCATCGCCCAGGCTTCGGCGCGGCAAGTCCCTGGGGAACGGCTCAGATATGATCGTGCCGTGGATCTCGGACTGAAAAGCAAAATTGCGGTGATCACCGGCTCGAGCCGCGGGCTCGGTCTCGCGGCGGCGAAGTCGTTGGCGGCTGAAGGATGCTGCGTCTGCCTGTCGGGACGGACCGCATCCACTCTCCAGGAGGCGGAGCGAGACGTCGCCGCGATCGCCGGCGGCGCGAGCCAGGTGGCGGCGATTACCGCTGACGTGAGCACGCCGGAGGGAGTGCAGGCGCTGATCGATGGGGCGGTTGCGAAGTTCGGCGGCGTCGACATCCTCGTCAACAACGTCGGGCTCGGACGCGGCGCCGGGCTGCTCGATACCAGTGACGAGGACTGGCATGAGGCGATTGACCAGACGCTGTTGCCTGCGGTCCGTGCGTCCCGGCTCGCGGTGCCTCACATGCAGAAGCGCGGCGGCGGATCGATCATCATCGTCGCCTCGATATTCGGCCGCGAGGCCGGCGGCCGCATGACCTATAACGTGGTGAAAGCCGCCGAGATCAGTCTGGCCAAGTCGCTGGCGCAGCAGCTCGGGCCGTCGAATATCCGCGTCAACAGCGTGTCGCCCGGCTCGATCCTGTTCGAGGGCGGGTCCTGGTGGAAGCGGCAGCAGGCCGATCCGGCGGGCATCGCCGAATTCGTCAAGCGCGAGATTCCGTCCGGACGATTTGGCACCGCGAAAGAAGTCGGCGACGTCGTCTGCTTTCTCGCCTCACCGCGCGCGAGCTGGATCAGCGGGACGTCGATCGTCGTCGACGGCTGTCAGAGCCGCGCGTTCTGAGCCACGAAGGACACGAAGGGCAGGCCACGAAGGACACGAAGGGTAGCCACGAAGGACACGAAGGGTAGCCACGAAGGTCACGAAGGACACGAAGGGCAGGCCACGAAGGTCACGAAGGGTAGGCCACGAAGGACACGAAGCCGTCGGTCACGCCACGAAGGACACGAAGATCACGAAGGTTTCCGAAACCCAAGAACCCAAGCCTTCGTGATCTTCGTGTTCTTCGTGGCTATCGTGTTTTCGTGATCTTCGTGGCAAAGAACACGTAGTACGCCGGGATCCCCGCCAGCACGATCGCGAAGGTCACCGACGTCCAGAGGGGATCGGCGACCAGCGCATTGCCCACCAGATAAATCACCGCAGCGATAAAGATCGCAGGCGTGACGGGGTAGCCAGGCACTTTGTACGGCCGATCGAGATCGGGCCTGGTCCGCCGCAGTCGATAGAGTCCCGCAATCGCCAGCCCGTAGAAGGGCCAGATCGACAGCACGAACGTGTCGGCGAGCTGCTCGAACGTCCGCGTCAACACGAAGAGGATGCCGAGCGCCATCGTGAGCAGGATCGCCACGTACGGCGTCTGGAAACGCGGATGCACCTTGGCCAGCGAGCGGAAGAACAGCCGGTCGTCCGCCATCGCAAAAAAGATCCGCGGCGCTCCCAGCATGATCGCGATGAGCGACCCGAACGTCGAGATCGCGACGACGACCGATACCAGCGAGACGCCAAGCTCGCCGAAGACGGCGCGCGCGGTGTCGGCGGCGATCAGGCTCGACTTCGCCACGGTGCCGACCGGATTCACGTACAGGTATGCGACGTTTGCCGCGAGGTAGATGGCGATGATGGCAAGCGTGCCGGCGACGATCGCGCGGGGAAGCGTGCGCTGCGGATCCTTGACCTCTCCGGCGGCAAAGGAGACGTCGGCGAAACCGTCATACGCCCAGAGCACCGAAATCAGCGCGAGGCCGAAGAGCCCGCCGCTGACGGGCGCGGCGGCCGCCGTGAAGTTGGTGGTGCTGCCGGCGCCCGCGAGAAACGCTCCGAGCACCAGGACGACGAGCGCGCCGAATTTCGCAATCGTCGAGACACCAGCGACTGCGGCACCGAGCTGTACGCCGCGAATGTTGATGAGTGCGGCCACGACGATCGCCGCCGCCGCGACGTAATCGGTGAGCGATCCGGCGCTGTCCACGCCGAGTGATCGCAGGAAGTACTCGCTGAACACCGTGGCGATCGCACCGCCGGCAGATGCCCGGATGAGCACGAGCTCCGACCAGCCGAACACGAATCCCGCCAATCGGCCCCAGCCTTCGCGCAGGAAGACGTACCATCCGCCGGTGTGGGGCAGCGCCGCGGCCAGTTCGGCAACCGATAACGCCCCGCACAACGAGATCACCCCGCCAATCACCCAGACGGCGAGCATGAGTGCCGGATCGGGTACGCGCGTCGCGATCGTCGCGGGCGTGCGGAAGATGCCTGAGCCGATCGTCACGCCGATGACCAGGCCAATCGCACTCCACAGGCCGAGGCGCCGCACGAGCTGAGCGTTGGGCATCGCGAGAGTCTAGCTTGAACACGGCCACCTTTCGCTTTATGATCGGTGGCCATGCTCCCCGCAAGGCGGACCGATCCGGCACACGACATCGCACTGCAGTCGGTGCTGGATCGCCTTACGGGAGGCGTTCCCGATCGCCCGGACAGCCCTGACGCCTGGGTCACGGCTATCCGGCGGCTTCCCGCTCGCGCCGCCGAATACGCCCCCTTTCCCGACGCCCTCGATTCGCGGCTTCGCGACGTCCTGATCGGGCGCGGCGTCGAGCAGCTCTACACGCACCAGGCGGCGGCGATCGAGCACGTCATCGCCCGGCGCAACGTCGTGATCACCACGCCCACCGCGTCCGGCAAGACGCTCTGCTACAACGCGCCGGTGCTCAACGCGATCCTGCGGGATCCGTCGACGCGCGCGCTGTATCTGTTTCCAACCAAGGCGCTCGCGCAGGATCAGCTCGCGGAGCTGCATGCGCTGTCCGGGCAGTTGTCGACACAAGACGAGCTCGAGATTGGCGTGTTTACCTACGACGGCGACACGCCGCAGGATGCGCGGCGCGCGATCCGCGGCCGTGCGCATGTCGTGCTGAGCAACCCCGACATGATCCATTCGGGGATCCTGCCGCACCATCCGCGCTGGGCGAAGCTGTTCGAAAATCTCCGCTACGTGGTGATCGACGAGCTGCACGCGTATCGCGGCGTCTTCGGCAGTCACCTGACCAACGTCCTGCGGCGCCTGCGGCGCGTGTGTCAGCACTACGGGTCGGATCCGACGTTCATCTGCTCGTCGGCCACGATTGCCAATCCGCGCGAGCTGGCGGAAGCGCTCGTCGAGCGGCCATTCGAGCTGGTGTCAGAGAGCGGCGCTCCGCGCGGCGAGAAGTTCTTTCTCTTCGTCAATCCGCCGGTGGTCAACAAGGAGCTCGGCATTCGACGCTCGTACCTCGCGGAAACGCGTCGCGTCGCCGCCGAATTTCTCAAGCGCCGGCTGCAGATCATCGTGTTTGCGCAGAGCCGCCTGTCGACGGAGATCCTGACGACCTACCTGAAGGACGACTTCGACGGTCCTCCCGGCACGGTGGACCAGGTGCGTGGATACCGGGGCGGATACCTGCCGCAGCGGCGTCGTGAGATTGAAAAAGGGCTTCGCGAAGGCACGGTGCGCGCGGTGGTGTCGACCAGTGCGCTGGAGCTCGGCATCGACATCGGTGCGCTCGACGTCTGCGTCATGGCCGGCTACCCTGGGACGATCGCCTCGACGTGGCAGCGCGCCGGTCGTGCAGGACGACGCAGCTCGCGATCGGCGGCGGTGCTCGTCGCGAGCAGCGCGCCACTCGATCAGTTCGTCGTCCGCAACCCGGCGTATTTCTTCGACGCACCGCCGGAGCACGCGCTGATCAATCCGGACAACCTGCATATCCTCGTCGATCATGTGAAGTGCGCCGCCTTCGAGCTGCCGTTCACGACGTCCGAGCAGTACGGCAAGCAGAACGTACAGGAAGTGCTCGGGGTGCTGGCGGAGAGCGGGTTCGTCCACAACGCCGATGGCGAAGAGGGGACGTGGCAGTGGACCAACGAGTCGTATCCAGCCGACGCGGTCAGCCTTCGCTCGATTTCATCAGACAACTTCGTGGTGGTCGACACCACGCGCGGCGCCGACGTGATTGGCGAGACCAGTTTCACGAGCGGCCCGGCGACGCTGCACGAGAAGGCGATCTACCTGATCGAAGGAGCGCTCTATCAAGTCGATCGGCTCGATTTCGAGGGCCGCAAGGCGTACGTCACGCAGATCGACTGCGACTATTACACCGACGCGATCACCTATACCAAGGTGACCGTGCTCGATACCTTTGCGAATCACGACCGCAGATCGCACGGCGAAGTGCACGTGTCGTCGCGGGTGGTTGGCTTCAAGAAGATCAAGTTCTACACCAACGAGAACATCGGCTCAGGCGAGCTGGATCTGCCCGAACAGCAGATGCACACCACCGCCTACTGGCTTACCGTCTCGAAGACGGTGATGACGGCGCTGCCATACGCGTCCGACGATCGGCGCGACGGCGTCGTCGGCCTGTCGTTCGCCATGCGCCAGGTCGCGCAGTTGCTGCTGATGTGCGATCGGCAGGACATCGGCATCTCGATCGGCAGCGGCGAGCAGGGGGAAGAGACCGACCTTACGCGCATGGGGCAGCCGGTGACACTCTCCGACGAGCCGCGCATCTTCATCTACGACAACTATCCGGGCGGGATCGGGTTCAGCGAGCCGCTCTTCCGGATGCACGCTGATCTTCTGGGGCGCACGCGTGAGTTGATTGCGGGCTGCGAGTGCGCGCATGGCTGTCCGACGTGCGTCGGGCCGGTGGGGAACACGGGTCCGCTCGCGAAGCTGGTTGCCCTCCGCATCCTCGACCTCATCGTCGGCGAAGCCGTGGCCGCATGAGTACCCTCGCCGAGCGCCTTCGTGACGTCATGCGGCCGGGCGAGCCCCACCCGCCTTCGCCTCCGGCTTCGGCGCGGCAAGCAGGGCTCGCCCCACATGCCAACGACGCCGCGGAAACGCTCGGCGGCGAGTGGTGCGAGGTCGCAGGCCACCGCTTCCTGGTCGTCGATCGCACGTACGCACCGGGTCATCGGCATGGACGCGTCTCCGTTGCTGACAGCCTGCCGCCGTCCGATGGTGCATGGGAAACGCTTGGACTGCTCGCCGCCGGCCCCGTGCCCGCCGGTCGCCTCCTCTTCGTCGATCTCGAAACCACCGGCCTCGCCGGCGGCGCAGGCACCTGCGCATTTCTCGTGGGCTGCGGCTGGTTCGACGGCGGCACGTTCCGCATCCGGCAGTTCTTTCTCTCGAGCTACGCGGGAGAACGCGCGCTTCTCGAAGCGGTCGCCGTCATCGCGGGTGAGGCGGGCGCGGTGGTCACCTACAACGGCAAGACGTTCGACCTGCCGCTCGTCGAGACGCGATTTCTGTTCAACCGCATGACGACGCCGTTTGCCGGCATGCCGCATATCGACATGCTGCATCCCGCCCGTCGTCTCTGGCGCAGCGATGACGAGGATCCCGATCGCGCCCAGGGGAGCTGTCGTCTGACGATGCTGGAGGAAACGCAGCTGGGACACACGCGCGAAGGCGACGTGCCCGGCTGTGAGATCCCCGGGAGATATTTTCACTACGTGCGCACCGGCGATGCGCGGCCGCTCGACGCGGTGCTCGAGCACAACCGGCTCGACATCCTCGCGCTCGCGATGATCACCGCGCGCGCCGCGCAGATGCTTGACGAAGGCGCCGCGGCTGCGAAGACGGCCCGCGAGGCGATTGGCCTGGGCCGGCTGTATGAGCGTGCCGGCCGGACCGCCGACGCGCGCGAGGCGTATGGGCGCGCCGCCAGCATGACGCCTGCCGAGCCGCTCACGCGCGCCGAGGCGCTGCGCTCATTCGCACTGCTGGCGCGGCGCGATCGCCAGTACGAGGACGCGGCGGCCGCCTGGTGTCGCCTTCTCGAGGTGCGCCGATGCCCTTCGCACATGGCGCGCGAAGCGACCGAGGCGCTCGCGGTGCATCACGAGCACCGGCTGCGCGACCTGGCCACCGCTCGACGATTCGCGCTGGAGTCACTCCAGTTCGACGCCAGCCGCGCGCGGACAGCGGCCGTCCACCATCGTCTTGCCCGGCTCGACCGCAAGCTCGGTGGCCCCCCGCAGGAGTCAGCTGTACTCTTTTAGCGTTGGGATTCGGTCAGGCCTCTCCGGCTGAGTTACCTGCGGCATGGATCATGGAGTTCCGCCTGAAAGACTCGTTGGAGGACCCGCATGTTGCAACTCAACAGGATTATTGGGACGACCGCGCTCATATGCGCGGTCGCCGGATGCCGTGGCGGCGATACACAGCCCCCGGTAGCCGAGCAGCCCGTTGCCTCGGTGCAAGAAGCGCCGGCGCCCCCGGCGGCTGAACCGCCAGCGCCGGCTCGGGAGGCCGCGCCGCGAGAGGCGGTGCCCACCGGGCCTGCTCCAGAGGTGGTGGTCAACGGCGTCCGCACGAACGGTGACGCCGCCGTGGTCGCCGATTTTCAGAAGCGCGTGGCCGCGTACGTGGACGTGAAGAAGAGGGTCGACAAGAACACGCCCGATCAGAAAGAAACCAGGGATCCGACTCATATCGAGACGACGCAAAAGCTGCTCGCATCGAAGATCATCAATATGCGGCAGGGTGCACAGGCCGGCGACATCTTCACCCCCGAGATTCGCACCAAGTTCCGCCAGCTCCTGATCCCCCACGTCCAGGGCACGACGGGTCGGGAAACCAGGCAGGAGCTCAGTGAGGATTTTGAAGAGGGCGGCAAGGAGGCGGGCAACCCGAAGGCGGCCTTGAGGGTTAACGTGGAGTATCCCGAAGGCACCCCGCTGGCAACGACGCCCCCGAACGTGCTTCAGGCATTGCCACGGCTGGCCGAGGGTCTCGAGTACCGGTTTGTCGGCAAGAACCTGTTGCTCATGGATGCGGATGCCAAAATAGTGGTTGACCTCATGCCTAACGCGATTCGGTAACACGGAGGATTGCTCATGCGTCGGTTACTCATCACACTGCTTGCCTGCGGGTTGGCGGCATCGCTCCGCGCTCAGGACATCATGCTTCCCCTCAAGGACGGCTCGGTCAAGTTCGCCGTCATCGGCGACACGGGGACGGGCGACAACCACCAGTACGACGTGGCCAAGGTGCTGGCCGCCTCCAGCGCGAAGTTCCCGTTCGAGTTCGTGCTCATGGCCGGTGACAACATGTACGGCGGCGACAGTGCCAGGGACTACAAGAAGAAGTTCGAGACGCCCTACAAGCCGCTGCTCGACGGCGGCGTGAAGTTCTATGCGGCGCTCGGCAATCACGACGACCCGAACCAGCGCTTCTACAAGCCGTTCAACATGAACGCCGAGCGCTATTACACGTTCAAGGTGCCGAACAGCAGCGTTCGCTTCTTTGCGCTCGACAGCAACTACATGGACAACAAGCAGCTCCAGTGGCTGGAGAAAGAGCTGGCGGCGAGCGGCTCGGACTGGAAGATCGCCTTCTTCCACCATCCGCTGTACTCGTCGGGCGCCACGCACGGCTCCGCCGACGTGCTGCGCACGCAGATCGAGCCGCTGTTCGTGAAGTACGGCGTGGCCGTCGTCTTCACCGGCCACGAACATTTTTACGAGCGGATCAAGCCGCAGCGGGGCATCACGTATTTCATCGGCGGCAGCTCGGCCAAGCTGCGCACCGGCGACATCACCAGGACCAACCTGACCGCGAAGGGCTTCGATACTGGCTACACCTTCACGCTGGTGGAAATCGTCGGCGACGACCTGATGTTCCAGACGCTCTCGCAGAGAAGTCTGACCGTCGACTCGGGCACGATCCGAAAGACCGACGTCCAGACGCCGGACGGCCCGAGGCCGGTCACGGCGCCGACGATAACAAAATAGATTCTGTGGGAATGGTCCGGAACTGAGGATCTAGGCGGTAGCGGGCTCGGCCTTTTCCTTTTCTTTTTCCTTCTTCGGCTTGGCGGCTGCCCTGGCGGCCTTTTCGGCCCTCGCCTTCTTGGCGGCCGCGGCCTTGGCGGCCGCACCGGCAGCCTTGGCGGCCTTTTCGGCTGTCTTCCGCGTCTCGGAGGTCTGCAGGCCGAACTTCTTCGAGAACCGCTCGACGCGTCCCTCGGTATCGATCAGCTTCTGGCGCCCCGTGAAGAACGGATGGCAGGCCGAGCAGATTTCGAGATGCAGCTCAGGCTTGGTCGAGCGGGTCGTGAACGTGTTGCCGCACGCACAACGGGCTTCGACTTCCGTGTAATTCGGGTGGATGCCTTCCTTCACAGCGAGCTCCTTACGACGTTGGCTCTAGGCTTTGGGCTCTAGGCTTTGGTGGAAACTACCATTATACCTACGTCTTGCCCGTGGCCATCGCGGCCAGGAACTCGGCGTTGGTCTTGGTTTTTCCCATCTTTGAGAGGAGCAGCTCCATCGCTTCCGAGGGGGAAAGCGGGGTCAGGACCTTCCTCAACACCCACACGCGGTTGAGCTCTTCCTTCGGCAGCAGGAGCTCCTCCTTGCGGGTTCCGCTCTTCGTGATGTCGATCGACGGGAATACGCGGCGGTCGGTGAGCTTCCGGTCGAGGTGAATTTCGGAATTACCGGTGCCCTTGAACTCTTCGAAGATGACTTCGTCCATGCGCGATCCGGTATCGACCAGCGCGGTCGCGATGATCGTCAGCGAGCCACCCTCTTCGATGTTGCGCGCGGCGCCGAAGAAGCGCTTCGGACGCTGCAGGGCGTTGCTGTCGACGCCGCCCGAGAGCACCTTGCCGGACGCCGGCACGATGGTGTTGTAGGCGCGCGCGAGCCTGGTGATCGAGTCGAGCAGGATGACGACGTCCTTCTTGTGCTCGACGAGGCGCTTGGCCTTTTCGATCACCATCTCGGCGACCTGCACGTGGCGCTGCGCCGGCTCGTCGAAGGTCGACGAGATGACTTCACCGCGCACCGAGCGCTGCATGTCGGTGACTTCTTCAGGCCGCTCGTCGATGAGCAGC
This sequence comes from Candidatus Sulfopaludibacter sp. SbA3, assembly GCA_945876205.1. Lineage (GTDB taxonomy): Bacteria > Acidobacteriota > Vicinamibacteria > Vicinamibacterales > UBA2999 > CANNDT01. The sequence continues at coordinate 899 of CAMCNL010000056.1, read as the reverse complement.
ACGATCAGGTAGACCTCGGGGTGGTTCTTGGTGATGCTGTTCGCAATGCTCTGCAGCAGCATCGTCTTGCCGGTGCGCGGGGGCGCGACGATCAGGCCGCGCTGGCCCTTGCCGAGCGGGGTGAGCAGGTCCATCACGCGGCCCGAGAGGTTCTCGGCGTCGGTCTCGAGGCCGATCTTCTGCTGCGGATAGAGCGGCGTGAGGTTCTCGAAGAAGATCTTCTCCTTCGTCTTCTCCGGTGGCTCGAAGTTGATCGCCTCGACCTTGATCAGCGCGAAGTAGCGCTCGCCGTCCTTCGGCGGGCGGATGACGCCCGAGACGGTGTCGCCGGTGTGCAGGTCGAACTTGCGAATCTGCGACGGTGAGACGTAGATGTCGTCGGGGCCCGGCAGGTAGTTGTAGTCGGGCGCGCGGAGGAAGCCAAAGCCGTCAGGCAGCGTCTCGAGCACGCCTTCCGAGAAGATGTTGCCGCTCTTCTCGGCGCGCACGCGGAGGATCTCGAAGATCAGCTCCTGCTTGCGCATCCCGGTCGCGCCCGCGATGTCCAGCTCCTTGGCGATCTTGGTCAGCGCGGAGATGCTCATCTCCTTCATCGCCGAGAGCGAGATGCTCTGGGCCGGCGGCGCTGGCGTCGCGTTGGGGGTGGCGGGTGCGGTGGGCGCCTGCTTGCCCGCGGGCGCGTCCGCCGGCCCGTCCCCCGGCTTGCCCACCGGTCCGTCCCCCGCAGCCTTGGCGGAGGGGGAAGCCTCGGCGGAGGCGGGAGCCTTGGCGGGGGGGGAAGCCTTGGCGGAGGCGGGAGCTTCAGCGGCGGTGGGGGCGGTGGCGGCGGCTACGCCGCCGTTCGGTTTGGCAGTTGGGCGATCAACTTCCACAGTTCTTCCAGTCCTTGGCCGTTCTGC
>CAMCNL010000055.1 GCA_945876205.1 Candidatus Sulfopaludibacter sp. SbA3 | reverse complement strand
TACAGCTACCTGCCGGGCTACATGACGATGACGGTGACCGGCGGGTTCATCCTCTACTCGGGAGGAAACACCAAGGCGCTGTTCTTCAACGACACCTACCAGATGGCCGAGGACCTGACGGTGGTGCGGGGCAATCACCAGTTCGGCGTCGGCGCGAACGTGCAGTACTGGAAGGGGGACTACTCGTCCACCTCGCGGGCCAACGGCAACTGGATCTTCGACGGGTCAGCGACCGGTCTCGGGCTGGCCGATCTGCTCGTCGGACGCGTGACCAGCGTCGAGCACGGCGGGCTCGGCAAGCTCCCCCTGAACAGCACCTATGTCGGCGTCTATGCGCAGGACGCGTGGCGCCTGACGAACCGGGTCACGGTCAACGCCGGCGTGCGCTGGGAGCCGTTCTTCGGACAGAACGTCGAGAACGGCGTGATCTCCGTGTTCAACATGGACAACTTCCAGAAGGGCATCAAGAGCAAGGTCTTCCTCAACGCGCCGGCCGGCCTGCTCTACGCCGGCGACGAAGGCTTTCCGAAGAACGGCAAGACCGGCCTCGATAAGCAGTGGTGGAATCTTTCGCCGCGCGGCGGCATCGCGTGGGACGTCCACGGCGACGGCCGGCTCGCGGTGCGCTCCTCGTACTCGATGGCGTATGACTTCATGTCTGGGGAGTACCACAACATCAACGCCAACGCGCCGCCGTTCGGCAACCGCTCGCTGATCACCGATCCGACGGGCCTCTTCGACAATCCCTACGCCGGCGTCGGCGGGGATCCGCATCCCATCGTCACCAACGCGAACACCGCCTACGTGCCCTTTGGCACCTTCGGCACGATGGATCCGGGCATCAACTCGCCGCGCATCCAGTCGTGGAACGTCACGGTGGAGCAGCAGCTCGGCACGCAGTGGGGCGTGGCAGCCAGCTACATCGGCAGTCACTCCGACCGCTTGTGGGCGCAGGTCGCGCTCAACCCGGGCGTCTACATGGGGCTCGGTCCGTGCGTCATCAACGGGAGGTCGTATCCGGTGTGCTCGACCAACGCGAACCTGAACCAGCGGCGCCGGCTGTTCCAGCAGAATCCGACGGAGGCGGCCTTCATCGGCGCCCTCGATCTCAACACCGACGTCGGCTATCAGAACTATCGCGGCATCAAGCTGTCGGCGCAGCGCCGGGCCGCGGGCGGCGTGAGTCTCAACGGCAACTACACGCTGTCGCGCTGCATGGGCACGCCGACGGCGCTGACCTTCAATCAGCAGAGCGCCGGATACCTGAAGCCGGAAGACCCGTCGTTCGACGCGGGTTATTGCGATCAGGATCGAACGCATCTGGGCACGCTGACGATGGGATACGAGACGCCGGAGGTTGGCGAGGGCGTCGTGCGAGCGCTCGCGTCGCACTGGCGCGTGTCGGGCATCTTCTCGGCGCGTTCCGGCGGCCGCTTGAACATCCTGAGCGGGCGCGACAATGCCTTCACCGGCCTCGCCGCGCAGCGCCCGAACAAGGTCAGCGACGACTTCTATCAGAAGACGCTGACGAACTGGTTCAACCCGGCGGCGTTCGCGCAGCCGGCTTCAGGGACGCTGGGCGATCTTCAGCGGAACGCCGCCGTCGGGCCGGCCTACCAGAGCGTCGACATGGCGCTGTCGCGGCTGGTCGCGCTCGGGGCGACGAGACGGGTGGAGCTGCGCCTCGAAGCCTTTAACCTGTTCAACAAGTTCAACTGGGGCACGCCCCTGACGAACTTCAATGCGGGCACGTTCGGCCGCATCACCACCCAGGCGGGGGCACCGCGTATCATGCAGTTCGGAATTAAATATGATTTTTAGGTCTCGGAGGATCTGCACCATGAAGACGACAGTCGGAATCGCATGTTCCCTATTACTCGCGGCCGCGCCCGCATTCGCTCAGGATCCCGATAGCGCAGCCCCCGGGACAGGCAAGCCCTTCGTCGAAGCGAGGGGCAACGTCAGACCCGTGCCGCTGCCTCCGGGCGGACCGGCGCCACGGCTGGCCGACGGCAAGGTCGATTTGTCGGGTGTCTGGTTTTCGGGCCCGACCGGCAAGGCCAACGCCTGGAGCGTCGTGCCCGACGCGCCCCTGCGGCAGGACCCGATGCCGTATCAGCCGTGGCTCGAGACCAAGCTCAATAACCTGAGCCGGGCCGAACGTCAGCTGACCAGCGCGCAGGTCACCTGCAAGCCGCTCGGCGTTCCCGGCATGTGGACGAACAATCCCTACCCGCACCAGATCGTGATGAAGCCGGGCATCCTCGTGCATCTCATCGAGAGCAACAACAACTATCGAGTCGTCTACACCGACCGCAAGCAGCACGTGCCGCCGGAGGAGCGCGAGCCGCTCTACAACGGCGACTCCACCGTGACCTGGGAGGGCGACACGCTCGTCATCGACACCGTCTCGCTCGACGAGCGCAACTGGCACACCGATTCGCTGCACGTGATCGAGCGGTTCCGGCGCCCCTCGAAGAACTATCTCGAGTACCAGTACACGCTTGAAGACCCTAAGGCGCTGACCAAGCCGTGGACGTCGGCGTGGCGCCAGTATTCGCTCGGCAGCGAACCGCTGATCGAGAATTTCTGCACCAACAACGAGAACGTCGAGCAGTTGATCAAGCTTCAGGAAATCGAAACCAAGGGGAAGTAACTCGACGAAACGACACACCGAGGCACCGAGACACCGAGATCGGTACGTAGGGCCGTTTCCGCGTAGCGGACCCGCCGATGCTTAGGGCGTACGGACCCTGCTATCATCAGGGCGTGGAAAAGATCGTTGGCCATCGGCGGACGGACCGGAACGACGTGGCGGCCCTGCAGCGCACCTTGGCCGCCGTGCGCCGAACCGGCACCCTCGTGCCTCGCGGCGTGTATCGATTCCACAGTTTCGAGGAGGCCGACGCGTGGATGACGCGCATGATGGCTCGTACGCACGTGAGCCGCAGCTCGACGACCTCGTCCGCCTCGCCCGCGCGCTGAACGCCCACCACGTCAGGTACGTGCTGATCGGCGGCTTCGCGGTCATCGCGCACGGTGGCGCGCGCACGACGAAGGACATCGACCTCCGGATCGACGCGGCGCCCGCAAACGTCGCTCGCGTGCGCGAGGCTCTCCAGATTCTCGAGGACAAGGCCGTCGACGACGTTGCCGACGATGATGTGGGCCGCTATTCGGTCGTGCGGATCGCCGACGAGATCGTCGTGGACCTGATGGCGACGGCGTGCGGGGTCGACTACGCTGACGCCAGCAGGGATGCGGTCGAGATGCTGTTTACCGACGTTCCGATTCCCGTGGCCAGCCCGCGCACGCTCATCCGGACCAAGAACACGATCCGCCCCTCCGACGCGGCCGACCGCCAGTTTCTGCAGGTGCTCGTCGACGAAGCCTCGCGGTAGGGGGCGCTATCGCGGGACGCGCTGCTTCAGTTCCTCGAACCAGTTCAGCGTGACGCGGATTTCAGGATTCGGTATGCGCTGTGCCGCGGTGGCGGTCTCGGCGGACTGCAGAAACATCACGCGGCCGTCCGGCATGACGGTGAATGGTCGATTGCCGACGTTGATGGCCCTCTTCGTAATCGCGACCGGGTTGGCGTACGCAAACCCCGTCTGTGTTCGTATGTCCACGGCAGCGATGTCGTAGAACACATTGTTCGGGTTCGCCGTGCCGAAGTAAATACGGGCGCCGTCGGGAGACCAGACGGGTTGACCGGCGCCGCTCGCCGCGATCTGATACTTCGCGCCCGTCGCCGGAAATGGTTGAACGTAGATCGCGCCGGCAGTACGCCCAGCCTCGCCAGACGCGTAGGCAAGCCATCGCCCATCTGGGGACAGCGCACCGCCGTATTGATTTCCAGGCCCTTCGACCAATGGCTTTGGCGTGCGGTCGCCCGCGAGCTGCAGCATCCAGATATCGCCGTCGCCACCCGGAATTCTGAAGATAACGATCCCCGACTTTGACACGTGGAGTGACGCGTTCCCAGACGGCTGAACGACCTTCGGGTCGGTCAGGCGCTCGGCGGACCCGGTGCCATCGGCCGCTTGCGAATAGATCGCGTTGCGGTCGTCGCGATTGGAGATGAAGACGATGCGGCGCCCATCAGCGGTCCAGGCGGGCGAGACATTGACCCGGCCGGAAAATGTCAACCGCCGTGGGGCGCCGGCGCCCGCCAAGTCGTAAATCCAGATCTGGGAGTCGCCGGTGTCGCTGTCGATGCCGATGGCGAGATGTTTTCCATCCGGTGAGACCGCAGGGTCGAGGTATATCGCCGGCGGAACAGGCAGCGGCTCAACGGTTCCTCCTGCGCCGCCCGCCACGGCCAGTCCCCACGTAGGCCTCCCGATCGTGCCGTTGCCGGCGAAGTATGCCAGCGCGCCGTTGCTGGAGAAACCGAAGAACGCAGCCGCCGTGTTTCCGGCGTTTGCGCGCGCGACACCCTCCAGAACCGGCACCGATCCACCGGTGACTTTCAGCGACGTCGTGTCGAACTGGGCCGCGAACAGGTTTGCCCCAAGCGCGTAGACAATTTGCCCCGCCGGTAGGTAACGGGCATCGCTGCCCCCGTCGATCACGACGCGCCGCTCACCGGTACGTATTGATTGCACCACGATCTGCGCCTTGTCCCAGCGCGCGTCACCGATCGCCCTCGTGACCGTGAACAGGATGTGATCGCCATCGGGAAACAGATGTGGGCCGTGCGCGGTTTCACCCGCGGCCACCTTAATGACCGTCTCCGCGGTGCCGCCGTTGGCTGATATCCGCTTGATGCCTTGCTCGCCAGCGCCGAGCAGAATGCGATCGTCGGGGCCCCACTCCGCGCCATAGGTATTCGTGAAATCAGCGATCGTCACCGACGTACCGCCGGTGATCGCGATCTTCTTGAATTTCGCCTCGGGCACCGCGTAAAACCCGATCCACTTCCCATCCGGTGAAAAGAATGGTGTGTTGACGTCCTGATTGGTGCCCTGGATCGGACGCGCTTCGATGTCGCGCATCGTCCGCAGGTACAACTGGTTGTCTGCGACGTAGACGATGCTCTGTCCATCAGGTGAGATGGCGATGTTGTGGCGCCCTGTGCGGGTGAGCTGCTGACCGTCGGGCAGCACGATCGAGAACCGCGCGATCGAGAGCGGCGCGGGCGCGGGCCGCAGGTTCCACATGACCGCCGCCGAGACACCCGCGACGATGATCGCGGTCGCCACAAACGGAAGCGCGCGTTTCCACAGCGGCTGCCCCGCGCCGTCGGCGCCGGCCCGCACGATCAATCCGTGCGGATCCTGGAGGATCGCCTCGATCTCCATGCGGAGATCGGCGGCTGCATGCCACCGGCGCTTCGGATCCTTGGCGAGGCAACGCCGAATGAGCTCCGTGAGTCTCGGGTTGAGCTGCGGCGGCAGCAGCGTCAGGTCGGCTTCGCTCTTGAGTACCGACGCGAGGATCTCGGTCGCTGTGTCGCCGGTGAACGCCTGGCGGCCGCTCAGCATCTCGTAGAGCACGCAGCCGAACGCGAAGATGTCGCTGCGCTGATCGGTCGCGGCGCCCTTCGCCTGCTCCGGCGCCATGTACGGCGCCGTGCCGAGAATGACGCCGGCGAATGTCGCGTTGAGCGAGAGCGTCGGCGAATGCGTCACGTCGGGGCGGCTGGATCCGAGCGGCGAGCCGGGATCCATCGCCTTCGCGAGCCCGAAGTCGAGCACCTTGATCTTGCCGTCGGGTGTGATCTTGATGTTCGCCGGTTTCAGGTCGCGGTGGATGACTCCCTTTTCATGCGCCGCCTCCAGCGCCTCCGCAATCTGCCGCGCGTAGCCGAGCGCCTCTTCGACGGGGACCGGGCTGCGCTGGATGCGCTGCGCGAGCGTTTCTCCCTCGACGAGCTCCATCACCAGGAAGAACTTGCCGTCAGCGGGTTCGAGGCCGTGGAGACCTGCGATGTTCGGATGGTTCAGCGATGCGAGAAGCCTCGCCTCACGCTCAAATCGTGCAACCCGTTCCGGATCGAGCGCGAACAGTTCCGGGAGCACTTTGATCGCCACGTTGCGGCCGAGCCGGGTATCACTGGCGCGGTAGACCTCTCCCATGCCCGCCGGAGCCGAGGTGGGACTCGATGCGGTAGTGCAGAAGTTGTGAGCCAATCATTGGGAAGGCGCTATCTTATACGGTCTGGGAGGAACGTCATGAGCAGAACTATCAGCGGCGCGGTTCACCAGGTCGGGCCGTCGGCAGGACGAGCGACCGTTCGCAACCACAGTGTCCTCATCGACCGGCCGACCGACAAGGGCGGCGCCGATCGCGGCCCGATGGGCGGCGAGCTCCTGCTGCTGGCGCTGGGCGGCTGCTTCATGAGCAACCTGCTGGCGGCGATCAAGGCGCGCGGCGCGGCGGTCTCCGACGTCCGCGTCACGGTCGACGCGACCATCGACGGCAGCCCTGATCGGATGACGGCGTACACCGTCAGGGTTGCCGCGCGCTATGACGATGCCTCCGAAATGGAGAAGCTCGTGACCATCGCCGAGCGTGGCTGCATCGTCGCCAACACCCTGAAAGCGGCCGCGCCGATTGCGGTCGTCCTCGAAGACGCCGTGCCCGCATAAGCGCGCAGGAACGACCCTTCGGAGCCGTCAGGATCGGCTACAATTCGCGCATCTTTTGGGAGATCACAAATGACAAAGATGTTCGGACGCCGATCCGTTCTGCGCCACGTTGCGGTCCTGGTGCTGATGGCTCTCTCGAGCGGCGCGCCGGCCTGGGCGCAGGCGACGGCGCAGCTCAGTGGCTCGGTCAGGGACTCGAGCGGCGCCGTCCTCCCGGGCGTCACGGTCACCGCCACCCAGACAGACACCGGGTTCACGCGCACCGTCGTCACCGACGACAGCGGAGCCTACGTGATGCCGAACCTGCCCACCGGCCCGTACAAACTCGACGTGTCGCTGCAGGGTTTCAAGAGTTACCTCCAGACCGGCATCGTGCTGCAGGTCGGAGAGACCCCGACGATCAACGCCTCGCTTGCGGTGGGAAATCTCGAGGAGACCGTGTCGGTCGAAGCCGCGACGCCGCTGGTCGACGTGCGAAGCGCCGGCATCAACGAAGTGGTCGAGAACGAGCGGATCGTCGAGCTGCCGCTGCAGGGGCGCCAGGTGACTGACCTGATCGTGCTCGCGGGCGCCGCCGTCAACACCGGCAACGTGAGCGCGTTTCGCGGGATGCCGGGCACGGTGGCGATTTCGGTCGCCGGCGGCCTGCGCGTCGGCGTCGCCTACCTGCTCGACGGCGCCATGCACAACAACACCTACGACAACCAGAACCTGCCGCTTCCTTTTCCCGACGCGCTGCAGGAATTCAGCGTCGCGACCGGCGGTCTCTCCGCCGACAACGGGATGCACGCGGTGGCCTCGGTCAACGCGGTGACGAAGTCGGGGACGAACCGGTTCGCCGGCAATGCGTTTGAGTTTCTGCGCGACAAGCGCTTCAACGCGAAGAACGCCTTCGCGCCGATCGGTCCGGACGGCAAGCGTCAGGATGACGCGCTGCGTCGCAACCAGTTCGGCGGCACCTTCGGCGGACCGGTCGTCAACGACAAGCTGTTTTTCTTCGGCGGCTATCAAGCCACCCGGACGATTGAGCGGCCGTCCGCAAATATCGCGTTTGTCCCGACCGCCGCGATGATCGCGGGCGACTTCACGGCGCTCGCGTCGCCCGCGTGCAACGCGGGCCGCCAGATCACGCTGGCGGCGCCGTTTGTCGGCAACCGGGTGACGCCGGCGCAGTTGAGTCCGGCGGCGCTCAAGATCGAGAGCTCCGGATTCCTGCCGATCGCGACCGACCCGTGCGGCAAGATCACGTTTGCCTCGCCGCTCGATCGCAACGACTACCAGCTCGTGTCGAGGGTGGACTACCAGGCGACCTCGAATCACTCGCTGTTCGGCCGCTACATGCAGACCTACGAGTTCCGCCTGCCGTCGCTGGCCGCGACCCACAACGCGCTGACCGTTGGCCAGGCGTTTGGCACGAACCGCCGCGCTCGCGCGCACTCGCTTGCGTTCGGCGACACGATGATCTTCGGTTCGAATACGGTCAACTCGTTTCGCGTGACGTGGAATTCCACCGCCGTCCGCATGAACGACCCGAGCGACCCGTACTTCGACGCGTCGGACCTCGGCATCAAGCTGCACAGCTATCTTCCCGACATGATCGCCATTGGCGCGACCAACGCGTTCCAGATGCACGGCGGCGACGCGGTCCGCATGATTCTCGACAACGCGGCGTCGCAGGTGTCGGACGATCTGACGATCGTCCGCGGCAGCCACCAGATCGCGCTGGGCGGCAACCTCGCGCGCTGGACATCCTCGACCGAGAACTACGCGCGCGCGATCGGCGACTTTACGTTCGACGGCACCGCGACCGGTCTTGCTTTGGCGGATTTCATGACCGGCAACCTGTCGCTGCTGCGCCACTCGGGCCCGGGACTCTTGCCGCTGCACCAGTGGTATGTCGGGCTCTACGCGCAGGACACGTGGCGCGCGACCAGCCGCATCACGCTCAACGGCGGCCTCCGCTGGGAGCCGTTCTTCGGCCAGCAGATCGAGAACGGCTCGATCTCGAATTTCAGCCTCGAGAACTTTCAGAAGGGCGTCAAGAGCGGCGTCTTCAAGAACGCGCCGGCCGGCCTGCGGTACCCCGGCGACCCGGGATTCCCTGACGGCAAGTCGGGGATGAAGACGCAGTGGATGAACGTCTCGCCCCGCGCCGGGTTTGCGTGGGACGTCACGGGCAACGGCCGCATGGCGCTCCGCTCGTCCTACGGACTCGCCTATGACTTCGTGAGCGCGCAGTACCTGTATATCGCCGGCTCCGCGCCGCCCTTCAGCAACCGCATCGAGCTTCGCGGACGGCTGCTGTTCGAAGATCCGTATGCGACGGTTCCCGGTGGCCAGACGCATCCGGTGCCCAAGGATCCGCCGGCGGACGCGCCATATCCCGGCTTCGGCGCATTCGGCACGATCGATCCGGCGAACAATTCGCCGCGCGTGCAGAACTGGAACGTGACCCTCGAACGGCAGATCGGCACGTCGTGGCAGGCGTCGGCCAGCTCCCTGGGCAGCTACGCCGACCGGCTCTGGGGCGCGGTGCAGGTCAACCCCGGTGTGTTCCTCGGCCTTGGCCCCTGCACGATCAACGGCGTCGTGTTTCCAACCTGTACGACGGCGGCAAACCTGAATCAGCGGCGCTCGCTCATCCTGCAGAACCCGGCCGTCGGCCAGTTTTACGGCGCCGTCGACGTGCACTCCGACGTGGGCAGCCAGACCTACCGTGGGTTGAAGCTGTCGTTCCAGCGCCGTGCCGCGAGCGGCGTGAGTCTGAACGGCAACTACACGGTGTCGGCATGCGAAGGTGACACGGAGTCGGGCTTCTCGTTCGCGCAGTTCAGCGCCGGCTACCTCGACCCGAACAACCCCTCGTTCGATCGCGGGAACTGCACGCAGAACCGTACTCAGATCGCCAACGTCTCGGTTGGCGTGCAGTCACCGGAGTTTGCGAACCGTGGCCTGCGGGCGGTGGCGTCTGGCTGGAGAGTGTCGGGCATCATGAACGCACGCTCGGGCAGCTGGCTGACGGTGACGACGACCACCGATACCGCGGCAACCGGCATCACCGGGCAGCGGCTGAACCAGGTGCTCGACGATCCGTTCGGCCAACACACGCTCGATACCTACTTGAACCGCGCGGCGTTCGCGCAGCCGGCAGCCGGTACTCTCGGCAACCACGTGAGGAACAGCATCGAAGGGCCGGCGTTCTGGACCGTCGACATGTCGCTCTCGCGCCGCATTCCGACCGTTGGCCGTCAGTCGCTGGAGCTGCGCGTCGAGACGTTCAACCTGCTCAATAACTTCAATTGGGGCAATCCGATCACGAACTTCAACGCGGCGACGTTCGGCCGGATCCTGACCCAGTCGGGGGATCCTCGCATCATGCAGTTCGGTGTCAAATACGATTTCTAGGCGGAGGCATTCAATGAAGCGCTTTTTCAGAGTGTTCGCCCTCACTGCGCTGGCGGTGCTGGTGAGCGCGTCCGCGTGGGCGCAGGCGACGGCCCAGATGACCGGCACGGTGCGAGACGAGAGCGGCGCGGTGCTGCCCGGCGTCACCGTGACGGTGACGCAGACCGATACGGGACTGACGCGCACCGTCGTGACGGAAGGCAGCGGCTCGTACGTCATCCAAAACCTGCCGACCGGCCCCTACAAGCTGGAGGTGTCGCTCCAGGGGTTCAAGACCTACGTCCAGACGGGCATCGTGCTGCAGGTGGGCGCCACACCGACGATCAACGCGGTGCTGGGTGTCGGCAGCCTCGAGGAGACGGTGTCGGTGGACGCCGCCGCGCCGCTGGTCGACGTGCGGAGCGCGGGTATCTCCGAGGTCGTCGAGAACGAGCGCATCGTCGAGCTGCCGCTGCAGGGACGGCAGGTGACGAACCTGATCGTGCTGGCGGGGGCCGCGGTCAACACCGGCGATGTCAGCGGCCAGCGCAACCGGCAGGACTCGGTGGCGATCTCCGTCGCGGGCGGGCTCCGCACCGGCGTCGCCTACGTGCTCGACGGCGCGATGCACAACGATCCCTACGACAACACCAACATGCCGTTTCCGTTCCCCGACGCGCTGCAGGAATTCAGCGTGGCCACCGGCGGGCTGGCGGCGCAGAGCGGCATGCACTCGGCGGCCACCGTCAACGCCGTGACGCGCTCGGGCACCAACAGCTTCCACGGCAACGTCTTCGAATTCCTCCGCGACAAGCACTTCAACGCCTCCGACGCCTTTGCGCCGATCGGCTCCGATGGCAAGAAGGTGGATGACGGCCTGGTGCGCAACCAGTTCGGCGGCACGTTCGGGGGGCCGGTGCTCAGGGACAAGCTCTTCTTCTTTGGCGGCTACCAGGGGACGCGCACGCGGCAGACACCGGCGTCGTTCGTGGCGTTCGTGCCGACAGCGGCGATGCTGAACGGCGACTTCACGGCGATCGCGTCGCCCGCGTGCAACGCTGGCCGCCAGGTGGCGCTGCGCGCGCCGTTCGTCAACAACCGGATCGACCCGGCGCTTTTCAGTAAAGCCGCTGTCACGGTCTCGAAGCGGCTGCCGACGTCGGTTGATCCCTGCGGCGAGATCCGCTACAGCGTGCCGCTCGACAACAACGACTCACAGTACGTCAGCCGCGTCGACTACCAGATGAGCGCGAACCACGGGCTCTTCGGCCGCTACATCGATAGCTTCGAGAATCGTCTGCCCACCCTGTCGCGCACGGGCAATATCCTGACCGTCAGGCGCGAGTTCGGCGCCAACAAGCACGCCCGGGCGCAGTCGCTGGCGCTCGGCGACACCATGGTCTTCGGGAACAACATGGTGAACGCGTTCCGACTCACGGTAAATCGCACCTCGAATCACTTGAACGATCCGCCGGACCCGTTCTTCGACGCCGCCGATCTCGGCATCAAGCTGCACAGCTACGTGCCGGACGTCATCGGACTGGCCGTCACGAACGGGTTCACCATTTCCGGGGGCAACTCCGTCAAGGTGCGGATTCTCAGCAACGCCTACCAGTTTGCCAACGATCTCTCCGTCGTCCGCGGCCGGCACGAGATGTCGTTCGGAGGCAACGCGTCCTATTGGACGGTCGACAGCGAAGACAATGCCCGCGCGGCAGGCGACTTCAACTTCAACGGGCAGGCGACCGGCCTGTCGCTCGCCGACTTCCTCACCGGACAGACGTCGCTGGTGCGCCACGGCGCCCCGGGCCTGCTGCAGATGAACCAGTGGTATGTGGGACTGTTCGCACAGGACACGTGGAAGGCGACCGATCGCGTGACGCTCAACGCCGGCCTTCGCTGGGAGCCGTATCTCGGCGAGAACATGACCAACGGCGCCGTCACGAATTTTTCGGAGGAGAACTTCAGCCGCGGGATCAAGAGCAAGCGGTTCCTCAACGCGCCCGCCGGCATGCTGTATCCCGGCGACCCCGGCGTCCCAGGCGGCAACTCCGGGATCAACAAGCAGTGGAAGAACTTTTCACCCCGCGTCGGACTGGCGTGGGACGTCGCCGGCAACGGCCGCACGGCCGTTCGCTCCTCGTATGCGATGAACTACGACCTGCCGAGCGCCGTGTTCCTCTACATCGCCGCGTCGTCGTCGCCCTTCGGCAACCGCGTCGAGCTGGCCGCGGTGCCGTTCGAGGATCCGTATCGGAACGTGCCGGGCGGCGACACGCATCCGCTGTCTCCGGTGCCTCCCTTCGACGCCCAGTATCCGGCGTTCGGTGCCTACGGCGTCATGGATCCGACAATCAATTCCTCGCGCGTGCAGTCGTGGAACGTCACCCTCGAGCGCCAGCTCGGAACCGCGTGGCAGGCGTCAGCGAGCTATCTCGGAAGCTACGCGGATCGCTTGTGGGGCCAGGTGCACATCAACCCGGGGACGTACATGGGGCTTGGTCCCTGCACGATCGCGGGCGTGTCGTATCCGTCCTGCACGGTCACCGGCAACGTCGATCGGCGTCGGCCGTTCTATCTCGAGAATCCGACCCTGGGCCAGTGGCTCGGTCCGGTCGTTCGGTTCTCGGACGTTGGCGAGCAGGCGTACCGGGGTCTCAAGCTGTCGTTCCGCCGCCGCGCGGCGACCGGTCTGAGTCTCAACGGCAATTACACCCTGTCGCACTGCGAGGCCGACACCGAGGTCACCGGCAGCTTCGGACAGTTTGCCAACGGCTATCAGGATCCCAAGAACCCCTCGTTCGACCGAGGCAACTGCTCCCAGAACCGCCGCCAGGTCGGCAACCTGTCGGTGGGCGCCCAGAGCCCGCAATTCGACAACGCCGCGCTTCGCGCGATCGCGTCCAACTGGAGGTTCTCCGGCATCCTGAACGCCCGCTCGGGGAGCTGGCTGACGGTGACCACCGGCCGCGACATCGCCGGCACGGGCATCGCCGCCCAGCGTGTGAATCAGGTGAATGACAATCCCTACGGCGACAAATCGTCGCTGACGAACTACCTGAGCGCCGCGGCCTTCGCCTACCCGGCCGCGGGCACGCTGGGCAATCACAAGGCCTTCGGCATCGAAGGTCCCGGATTCTGGTCGGCCGATGTCGCCCTGTCGAGGCTGGTGTCATTTGGCACCCAGTCGATGGAGTTCCGGGTCGAGGTGTTCAACCTCTTCAACAACTTCAACTGGGGCAACCCGGCGACCAATCTCGACGCGGGCACCTTCGGCCGCATCACCACCGCGACCGGCGACCCGCGGATCATGCAGTTCGGCTTCAAGTACGGCTTCTAGATACCAAGGAGAACCAACGTGAGAAGAGTTCTTATTCTTTCGGCTGCCATCATCGGTCTGAGTGCATCGGCGTTCGCGCAAGCGCAGGCGCCGGCGCAGGAACCGGAGCCGCAGCTGCCGTTCCGGCTTGGCGGGTCGAACGGTCCAGCGGTACTCAAGGCCGATCCCAACCGGCCGGCGCCGAAGCTGGCCGATGGCAAGGTGGATTTCTCGGGCGTGTGGACCGGCGGCGGCGACGCTCCGCTCAGCCGGCTGCTCAAGCCGGAAGAGTTCAACGCCCTGCTGACGCCCGCCGGGAAAAAGATCCTGGCGGCGCGCACGGCCGACCCGGGGTCTGACCCCTACTTCGCCTGCATGCCTGGCGGACCGCTGCGGATCACCGGCGGCTTTGGCTGGCGCCTGGTTCAGCATCCGACGCTGAACTCGACGCACATCTTCATGCTGCAGGAAGGCAACGCCCACAGCTACCGCCAGATCTTCATGAACGCCAAGCACCCGGAGGATCCGTCGCCGACGTGGTACGGCCACTCGATTGGACGCTGGGAAGGGGACACGCTGGTCGTCGACACCATCGGCATCAACGACAAGTTCTGGCTGGATCAGGCCGGCACGCCGCACAGCGAGAAGCTGCACATGGTCGAACGGTGGACGCGCCCCAACTACACGACGCTCCGCCGCGACGTCCGGCTCGAGGATCCGGAGATGTTCACCAAGCCGATCGACATCACGTTCACGGCGAAGCTGGGCACGCCCGACAGCGAGATCTTCGAGTACTTCTGCATCGAGAACGAGCAGTTCGGCGCGCGCCACGTTGAAGACCCGACCGTGAAGCCACTCGGCCGCTAGCCACTTGTCAGTTGTCGGTTGTCGGTTGTCAGGAGGAGCGAAATGAAGCGCTTCACGCAGTTCTGTGTGTTCACCTTGATCCTTCTGACCTGCGCATCGGCGTGGGCGCAGGCCACGGCGCAGATGAGCGGCACGGTGAGAGACGAGAGCGGCGCCGTGCTGCCCGGCGTCACCGTCACCGTGACGCAGACCGACACCGGCTTCATGCGCACCGTGGTCACCGAGGGCAGCGGGGCGTATGTCATCCCGAACCTGCCGACCGGCCCGTACCGGCTTGAAGTCTCGCTGCAGGGCTTCAAGACCTACGTCCAGACCGGTATCGTCCTGCAGGTCGGCGCCACGCCGACGCTGAATGTGGCGCTTGGCGTCGGCAACCTCGAAGAGACGGTGGCGGTCGAAGCGGCCGCGCCGCTGGTCGACGTGCAGAGCGCCGGCATCTCGGAAGTGGTCGACAACGAGCGCATCCTGGAGCTGCCGCTGCAGGGACGCCAGGTCACCGACCTGATCGTCCTGAGCGGCGCCGCGGTCAACACCGGACAGGTCAGCGGCCAGCGGAATCGATCCGACTCCGTCGCGATCTCGGTGGCCGGCGGCCTGCGAACCGGCGTGGCCTACGTCCTCGACGGCGCCATGCACAACGACGCCTATGACAACCTGAACATGCCGTTTCCATTCCCGGATGCGCTCCAGGAATTCCGCGTCGCGACGAGCGGCCTGTCAGCGGACAACGGCGTGCACTCGGGTGCATCGGTCAACGCGGTCACCAAGTCAGGGACGAATCGCTTCACTGGAAACGTCTTCGAGTTCCTTCGCGACAGCAAGTTCAACGCGACCGACCCGTTTGCCGCGGTCGGCAAGGACGGCAAGCGCGTGAGCGATGGTCTCAATCGCAACCAGTACGGCGGCACCATCGGTGGACCGGTGTTGAGGGACAAGCTCTTTTTCTTCGGCGCCTACCAGGGCACGCGCACACGGCAGACACCCGCGTCGTTTCTCTCCTACGTGCCGACCACCGCGATGCTCGCCGGTGATTTCACCGACTACGCGTCGGCTGCCTGCAACGCCGGCCGGCCGCTCACGTTGCGCGCGCCGTTTGTGAACAACCGGATCGATCCATCGCTCCTCAGCAAGGCCGCGGTGGCGATCTCGAACAAGATTCCGACCAAGGCCACCAATCCCTGCGGCGAAGTCCTCTTCAGCGTGCCGCTCGACAACAACGACGCGCAGTACGTGACGCGGATTGACTACCAGATGAGCGCCAACCACACGGTGTTCGGCCGCTACATCGACACCTTCGAGCGCCGGCTGCCGACGCTGTCGCGCACGGGTAACCCGCTGACCGTCAGGCGTGAATTCGGCGCCAACAAGAACTCGCGCGCGATGTCGACCGCGCTCGGCGACACCCTGGTGCTCGGCAACAACATGGTCAACTCGTTCCGCGTGACCTACAACGACACGCGCAACAGCCTGAACGATCCGCCGGACAAGTTCTTCGACGCGCCCGAGCTCGGCATCAGGCTCCACACCTACGTCCCGGGTACGATCGCGCTCGCCGTCACCGACGGCTTCACCATCTCCGGCGGCAACTCGGTCATGGTCCGCGTCAAGAACACCGCCTACCAGGTGGCCGACGACGTGACGATGGTCCGGGGGAGGCACCAGGTGGCGGTGGGCACCAACCTGTCGTACTGGACGTCGGATTCCTCCGACTTCGCGCACACCAACGGCACGTTCACCTTCAACGGCACGGCGACCGGCCGCGGTCTGGCGGACTTCCTGACGGGGCAAGCCTCGTCGCTCGAACACGGCGCGCCCAACTCGCTGCACATGAACCAGTGGTACCTCGGCGTCTTCGCGCAGGACGCGTGGCGCACCACGGACCGCGTGACCCTGAACCTCGGCCTGCGCTGGGAGCCGTACTTCGGACAGGCGATCACCAACGGCGCCGTCTCGAACTTCGTGCTCGACAACTTCACCAAGGGCATCAAGACGACGCGGTTCAAGAACGCGCCGGCGGGGATCATCTATCCCGGCGACGCGGGATTCCCGAGCGGCTCCAAGGGCACGGCGACGCAGTGGAAGAACTTCTCTCCACGCGCGGGCCTCGCCTGGGACGTCGCGGGCGACGGACGCACGGCGGTTCGCGCGTCGTACGGCATGGCCTACGACTTCCCGACCGCGCAGTTCATGTACAAGCCGGCGACAGGGTCGCCCTTCAGCAATCGTCTGCTGATCAACTCGGTGCCCTTCGAGGATCCCTATCGCAACGTTCCCGGGGGGCAGACGCACCCGTTGCCCGAGACACCGACGGCGGACGCCGTCTTCCCGTCCTTCGCGCAGTTCCTGGTGATGGATCCCGAGAACAACTCCACGCGCGCGCAGACCTGGAACGCGACCGTCGAGCGCCAGTTCGGCGCCACGTGGCAGGGATCGGTAAGCTATCTGGGCAGCTACCTGGATCGCCTGTGGGGCGGCGTCCACGAGAACCCGGGCGTGTTCATGGGTCTCGGCCCCTGCGTCATCGCCGGCGTGAGCTACCCGGTGTGCACCACGGACGCGAACCTGAACCAGCGGCGCGTGCTCTATCAGCAGAACCCGGTGCTCGGGCGGGGACTCGCCTACGTCAACCGCATCGCCGACGTCGGCACGCAGACCTACAGCGGCCTCCGGCTCTCGATGCGTCGTGCCGCCGGAAGCGGTGTCAGCATGAGCGCGAATTACACCTTGTCAAAGTGCCTGGCCGACACGGAAGTGGGTGGGAGCTGGCTGCAGTTTGAAGAGGGATACGTCAACCCGAACGACCCGTCGTTCGACAAGGGCAACTGCGGCAACAATCGCACGCACATCGGCAATCTCTCGCTCGGTGCACAGAGCCCGCAGTTCTCGAACACGGCGCTCCGCATCGTCGCCTCCGACTGGCGCGTGTCGGGCATCTTCAGCGCGCGCTCCGGTGGATGGCTCAACATCACGACGGCACGCGATATCTCGGGCACCGGGATCATCAACCAGCGGCTCAACCAGGTGAGCGATGATGTCTACGGTGCGAAGACGCTGACCAGCTACCTGAATCCCGCGGCGTTTGCCTACCCGGCGGCTGGAACGTTTGGTAATTCGGAGCGGAACGGCATCGAGGGTCCGGGGTTCTGGAGCATCGACATGGCGCTGTCGCGGCTGATCTCCGTGTCGGCCACGCAGAAGGTCGAGCTGCGGCTCGAGGCGTTCAACCTCACGAACCACATGAACTGGGGCGCGCCGACGGCCAACTACGACTCGCGTAACTTCGGTAGGATCACGGCAATTGCCGGTGCCCCACGCATCATCCAGTTCGGTGTCAAATATGGCTTTTAACATCCT
>CAMCNL010000054.1 GCA_945876205.1 Candidatus Sulfopaludibacter sp. SbA3 | reverse complement strand
TCGGGCGACACGGTGATCCCCGCGGCGGAGTCCGTGCTGCTGGCAGACTACCTGCGCAAGCAAGGCGTGGACGTCCACCTGCTGCTCAGCGACCTGATCACGCATGTCGAGATCGATAAATCCGCTGCCGCATCCGAGATGTGGAAGCTCGACGCATTCTGGGCCAGCATCCTCCGCCAATGAGCATTCAACGACTTCAGAAAATTCTTTCGCAGGCGGGTGTGGCGTCGCGGCGGACCGCCGAGAAGCTGATTGCGGAAGGCCGCGTCACGGTCAACGGCAAGCCGGTGCGCGAGATGGGCACCAAGGCCGATCTCGACGTGGATCACATCAAGGTCGACGACCGCCGCGTCAAGGCGGCGCAGCAGTTGCGGTACATCCTGCTCTACAAGCCGACGGGATGCATGACGACCCTCTCGGATGAGAAGCGGCGCCGAACGGTGATCGACCTACTGCGCGGCGTGAAGGAATACGTCTACCCCGTCGGCCGCCTCGACTACGACACCGAAGGATTGCTGCTCCTCACCAACGACGGCGACCTGGCCGCGAAGCTCACGCATCCGCGCCACGGCGTCGATCGCACCTACGAAGCGCACGTCGCCGGCATCCCTGACGAGAACGATCTGGAAAAGATCCGCAAGGGCATCCCGCTCGACGGCAAGCGCACGCTGCCGGCGGATGTCGCCATCCTCACCAAGGGCCATCCGAACAAGCGTGAGGGCGAAGGCGTGGTGGTGCTGACCATCCGTGAGGGACGCAACCGCCAGGTGCGCCGGATGCTCGAAGCCGTCGGTCACCCGGTGAGCGAGTTGAAGCGGACGAAGTTCGGTCCGCTCAGCGACAAGCGGATGAAGCCGGGCGACTGGCGCGAATTGACCGGTGATGAACTGAAGGTGCTGAAGGCGCGGGCCGCTCGCCCGCTTCCCGATCAGGCCGCTCAAGCGGCCGCCCATCGTCGGCCCAGGCCAAAGGCCCCGTACAAACCGAAGCCGAAACCCAAGCCCTCGCGCTGAGGACGTCAGCGCTTCTCGAGTACGACCTCCCCACCCTTAATCACAGTGGCGACGTTCAACAGGTTCGCCGTGTCCGCCAGCGGGTCGCCATACAGGATGACCATGTCGGCGATCTTGCCGGGCTCGAGCGTGCCAAGCTGATCGCCCTTGATGGCGGACGTCGCGGCATTCTTCGTCATGATGGTCACGATCTCTGCCGGTGAGAAGACGACCCGCAGCGCGCGCAACTCGTCGGCCAGCGTCTCTCTCGGATGCCAACTCGTATCGGTTCCGTAGCCGTAGCTGATTCCAGCGTTCCAGAGCAATCGCGCGTTGACCGGTCCCTGGCCCGCACTCGAAATCGTGTCCCACGGAAACGGCAGGCCATCACGAAACAGCGGCTTCTGATCAGGGCCGAAGTGCGGCAGAAAGATCGCCAGCGTCGACGTCATCGGGATGCCCGCCGTCGCAATCTTCTGCACCGCCGCCGGATCCTCATCGAGCCGTCCGATGTGCGGCGTGTGCACCAGACGCGTCACGCCGGCCTCGATCGCGGCGAGCGTATCGATCACCGTCACGGCGTGGGTGATCGTCGGAAGGTTGTGCTTCTTTCCCTCGGTGGCAATCAGCGCCAGCGTGTCCTTCTCCGGACCGCCAGGGGTGACGATGATGACTGTCTTGATGTAATCGAACCCGGCCTTCACCACGGCGTTGACGGCTTGTATCGTCTCCTGCGCGGGGATGGCGGCCGCCGGCTGTGTTGGCCGCCGCGGAGGCCGCGACACGTCGAAGCGGGCGCCGTCACCCGCTGGTGCCGCGCCACTCCCGCCGGCGGGTGCCGCTGGCCTCGCCAGCGGGATACGGCCTGCGGCAAACACTCGCGGACCCTTCATCTCCCCCGCCTGCAGCCGTCGTCGAAGCTCGAGGATGGCGTCCGGCTGATCGCCGGCTGACACCACGGTGGTGAATCCGGCGTCGAGGAACTCCTGCATGCGCGTCGCGGCCTGTTCCTTGAGCCACTGCTGTCCCTCACCGCGCACGATGTGACGATGGGCGTCGATGAAGCCGGGCATCAGGGTCTTGCCCTGCGCGTCGATCACGCGGGCACCGCGGGCATCGACAGTGCCCGAATCCACCGAGACGATCCTGCCGTCGCGCACGACGACCGCTCCCCGCTCGATGACGCGGCCTGTTCCGTCGAGGATCCGGGCGTTGGTCACGACCAGGTTCTGGGCGGACACGCTCTGCGCGCACAGCAGGACGGCGAGACTCGCGACGACGGTCTTCGCCAGGCCAACCTTCCTCGGCGCGGTCTCCTTGATGAACACGGACACGACGATGCCAAGCGAGACGCCGAACAGCGCCACCCAGAGGACGTTCTGGATCCCGTAGTTCTGCGCCACGCCGCCGGCGATGATCGGCGCGACGCCGCCGCCGAAGATCTCCCCGGCGCCGACGACCATGCCGATCGCTGACGACACCAATCCAGGCGGCGCCGACTCGGTCGAGATGGGGCCGGTGATGAGGGCGACGTTGCCAAGGCAGAAGAAGCTCACCATGAAGAGCAGCGCGAAGAGGGCCGGCGGGTTTGCACCCGTCTGCATCAGGAGATACACGAACACCGACGCGCCGAGGAATCCGAGCATCGCCATCACGCGCCGGCCGAATAGATCCGAAAGTCCGGGCACGCCGAACTGACCGACAAACCCGCCGAAGCCGAGCCCCGACATCACGAAGCCCATCTGCGTCGGCGACAGCTTCAGGTAATCAATGAGGTAATTCGGCACCATCGCGCCCAGCACGAACACGCATGTCATCGCGCAAAACAGGCAGCACATCGACAACACGATGTTCCGGCTCTTGAACACATCGAGCCACCGCCCGGTCATCTGCGTCGCACCGACGATGTGGCCGCCTTGCGTTTGCGCCGGCTCACGCAGCACAACATAGAGCAGCGCGCCGACAATGAAGCCCGGGGCGGCGACGATCCAGAACACCCATCGCCACGACGGTACGACGAGCAGCAACTGCGTGGCGATGATCGGACCGAGCGCGAGACCGAACAGCGCGAACCCGCTCTGCTGCAGCCCTTGCAGGAACCCGCGCCGGCTTGGATGGGCCGCCGAGGCCGTCGCCGTGAAGCTGGTAGGACAGTACGAGCCTTCCATCACGCCCATCAGCAGGCGGATCGCCAGCAGGCCCGCAAGCCCGGTCGCCATGCCGGAGACGCCCGACAAGAGCGAGAACAACAGGATCGCCGGTATCAGGATCTTGCGATGACCGATGCGATCCGAGAGGCGGCCGCTGAAAATCGCGAAGACGCCCCACGCCATCCCGAGTATGCCGATGATGTTGCCCTGGTCCTGCAGGTTGAGCCCGAGGTCGGCGAGCATGAATGGAAACAGCGGCGCGATGATCCAGCGGTCGAGGCCGACGAGTCCGAATCCAAGCCCAAGCAGCAACACCGCCTTCCGCTCGTAGGCGGTGTCCCACGATCCGCGAGCCGTGGCTACGTCGTCTTGCACGGGAACGGGTTCCATTTGGTGCCGTCTGGCTCCTTCTTGAAATGCGAGCTGGTGACGAACTCCTGATTCAGGTAGCGGGGGTCGTTCACGAGCGTCGTGAACACCGCCCACTCATCGCCGTTGGGTGCCTTGAAGCGGTCGATGTATTCCGTGACCACCGTTTCCTGGCTGTACGGCACGCCGTTGCGGCGGAGCCATCCCGGGCGAAGCTGCGTTGTGACGACCTTGAGGCTCGCGCCCGGAGCCGGACGCTCCCACGTGGCCTGCGACCATCCTTGCAGCGTCCGCCCGGCCGGTGGCCGGGCGGCCCGATCGAACAGCAGCCGTCGCGTCTGACGGCCGGCGTCGGTCTCGATGGCGAGCACGCTGTTCGACTCCCACGTGATGTGCAGCCGCGTCGGCATGCGCATCAGGGCCGCGGCGCCGTACGCCTCACACTGGCCATCTTTTGACATGTCCCAGGTGTCGGCGATCTTTCTTCCCTCGTCGCTGAGCGGCACGCTCGCATAGTCGCCCTTCGGCGGCGTCACCATGCGCCAGCGATAGTCTTCGTTGACGACCGAGACCCAGTACCCCGTGAGGTCGATCGGCGCGGCCTCCCGCGGCGTCGGCGGTGGAGGCGGCGGTGCTCCACTCGCTCCCCCGGCGCGGCCTTGCGCAGCGGGATGAGCCAGTTGAAGTGTCACGGCAAGCGCGACGCACGCGGCGGCCGTCAATCCGACATGGATGCGCATGATGGTCAGCGGCTCTGGCCGGCGGGCCTGGCGGGCGTCAGGCTGCGATAGACGGCCTCGACGAAGTTGTCGGTCGTCCAGAAGCCGGTGGACGCGCCGTACCGTCCCTCGTAGTCGCGGACGAGACGCGCCGCCTTCACCTGTTCGAGCGTCATGCCCTTGGCGATCGCGTCCTTGACGCGATCCCTGATGATGGTGTTCATGTCGCGGTACTCGACGACGTCGGCCTCGTCGGCAAGCCGGCCGTGCCCGGGGATGACGTAGGTGCCCGCCTCCTGCTTCTCCTTGGGCACGGTGAGACCGATGATCCGGTTCAACGCATCGATCACCCCCTGGAAGCTTCCGCCCTGCCCTGCCTGAACGATGGGAAAGGTGGTGTTGACGTAGACGTCGCCGGCAACGATCACGTCGGAGCGGCGGAAGAAGACGATGACGTCGCCGTCGGTATGCGCCGCCGGTTGATGGAACATCTGCACCGCTTCGCCGTTGAAGAAGATGTCCTTCTGCCCGGTGAAGAACGTGTCCGTGGGCATACCCACGAATGCCAGCGGCGGCTTCAACTGCCCCATCCGCAGCAGGGTGTTCTCGTGCGCAAAGATCGTCGCCTGGTTGGATGCCTCCTGGCCGACCTGCGCGGCGAAGTTGCCCGCGACAATCGATCGTCCCGCGCGGGAGACCGCCGGGTTTCCGCCGACGTGATCCGGATGGGAGTGCGTGTTGATGATGTGGCGGATCGGCTTGTCGCCGGCGAGCCGCGCGATCTCGGCGAGGAGCTTGTCCGCAAGCGGCTCGACCATCGTGTCAACGACCAGGACGCCCTCGTCCCCGATCGACACCGCGGCGTTGAACGGACCGGCGGCGAGCATCCAGACATTGCCCTGGACGTGATACGAGTGGACCTGAACGTCGTTGACATTCTGCTGCGCCTCACCGCGCGCGCCACACACCATCGCCCACGCGACGAGCGCGGCGATCGCCGCCGTCCACCGGGTCCCTCGACAGGTCATCGGGGTCGCCTGATGAACTCGGGCAATGCGGTTTCCGCGCCGCCACGCACGGCGTCCACCGGCAGGTTGTGCTTCCGCGCGTACTCCTCGGAGCCGTGGTTGGTCCCGGGCAAGTGGCTTGGGACGTCGCCGCTCGCGCGCACCACTTCGTCCACCGATTCGCAGGGATACGGATCGACGACGCCATTGGCGGTGAGCCTGAACCCGTTGGTCTTGATCAGCGGCTCGGTCAGGTATACCGGATCCGAAATCATGTAGACGTGCGTCAGCACATCTCCATGACGCATGAACCGCTCCTCCATGGTGGCGCGATCGCTCAGCAGGAGTCCGTTCCGGCGAATCCATCCCGCCTTGAGATGCGTGGTGACGACCACCAGCACCGGACCCTCCCAGCGCCCGGTGGAGAAACCCTGCCAGGTGTGGGGCGCGTAGTCGGGCGGATGCGGCCGGCCATCCATCCAGATCTCGCGCTTCTGTTCCATCCACTGGATCTGCGTGTTGATCTTCACGAGGCGCTGCGAGGCGTCGTCGAAATCCGGCTGGATGCGAAGCGTGCCGACGCCACGGAATCCGTAGGTCGAGGGGTGCGGCTTGCACTGATGCTCGGGAAGCGTCAGGAGCGAGGCGTCCCAGGTGTCGGCGCGCAGCCGCATCGCCTCGTTGATGGGGAGCCCGGCATAGTCGCCGACGTCGGGACCCGGAACCCGCTCAACCTGGTCTTCGTGAAAGATCGGCGCCCAGACGCCGCTGAAATCGGCCTGCGCAACGGCAGGCCGCGGTGCCGCCATCAGCAGCAGCACCGCGGCCGCGCAGAGAAACCGCATCTCGTGCTTCATCTTAGAAATCGAATTGCACGCTCAGCTTCAGCAGCCGCGCACTGAGAATCTCCGTCGGCCGCATCCAGATGGCGAAGCTCTGATTGACGTTGATCAGCGCGTCGGTGTTCAACGCATTGTAAAGGTCAACGCTCACAACCGAGCGGCTTTTTCCGGCGCGCAGCACTTTCCCAAATCGCACGTCCAGCTCGTTGCGCCGGTCCACGAACCGGGAGTTTGGCGCCAGCAGTCCGACCGTCATATTCGCCGCGCCACCCGCGAGCGGCCGGCCGAGCGTCGAGCCGCTCGTCAGGTAGGCGTTGGTGGCGACGAATGCGGCGTTGATCTCGGCGCCAGGCGTGCTGCGGAACGTGCCCGCGAGTTGCACGTCAATCCGGGGAACGGTGTAGACGCCGTACATCTTCAGCTGCGTCTGCCACGGCGTCGCACGACGGCAATACTGGGCAGGCCGCCAATGGGCCGGGGTGGCGGCGGTCAGCGACGCCTGGGCGCCAGTCAGGTTGAGCATCTCGGGCAGCTTCGCCACAACCTCGCAGTTGTCTTCCAGCGTGCGCCCCGTGCTGGTGCCGCCCTGCAGCATCAGCCCGTTATTCAGCCGTGCGCTGACGTTGACGTCAACCCCGTCGAAGTGCTCGATCTGCTTACCGAACTTGTCGGAGAGCGTGTTGTAGTTCTGCTGCTGACCAAATTTCGCGGGCGTCACGTCGTAGAGGCCGGTCAGCGTCTGGCCGCCACCGCCCGGCAGCCGCGGGTCGCTGGGAACGGTGAGCTGGAACGGCGTGAAGTCCGCTGGACCGACGGCCAGGTTGTCGGTCACCGTGAAGTTGCCCCAGAACCGCCGGAAGTAGCCAACGTCCACCGCCACGCGCGGCAGGATCTCATGCTGCACGCCCGCCGTGAGCTCCCAATTCGCCATCCGGTGGCCCCAGCCAGTCAGCAGATCGGGGTCGAAGAGTTCGGCCGCTCGCGTCGAACCGAACGTCGCGGGCGCCGTCGGACCGCATTCCCCATTGGCGACGGGATTGATCAGATCACAATCGGGCGCGAAGTTCCGGTTGCCATCCGTCCACGCCCGGGTCGCCGAATTCACCAGCGTATTGACCGGATTTGGCGCCGTCCCGAGCGCATTGAGGGTCTGACCGAGGAGGTACTTGTTGAACGTCGCCTTCACCGCGGTCTTGCCGTCGCCACGCACGTCGTACGACGCACCGGTGCGATACGTGAGGTCCTTCCACGCCAGGTTCTTACTCGCCGGGAAGGTGATGTTCCGGTTGGGCACGAGCGGCCCCGGCCCGACGTACTGCTCCGGAAAGCTGGTCCCGAAATAGTCGTACCGCAGCGCCAGCCCCAGCGTCAGCCGGTCAAGCGTCCATCGATCCTGGGCGAAGAGTCCCAGGTCGTTGTCTTCGTTGCTCTTGGCCGTGAACGGCGTCGCGTACAACGTCACCTGATTCGGCACGCCGTTATTGAACCGGTACTGATACGGCTGGAAGTTGTAGGTTTCCTGCTCGAGATACCCGTGCGTGCGGTTGAAGCCGACCTTGAAGTTGTGCGTGCCCGTGACGTACGACACCGCGGCGCGGTACGCCCAGTTCGGCACCAGCGTATTGTTGTAGCCGAGGGGGCTGGGGTTCACGCCGATACCGCCCGCGCGGTAAATCAGGCCGGTGGATTGCTCCTGCACCGAAATCAGCAGAGGCAGTTGCGCCGCGGCCCTGGCGTCATCGAGCGAGCCCTTGCTCTGCAGCTCCATGTTGCCCCACCGCTCGAAGAAGTGGAGTCCCACCGCCTCGACAAGCAGCCGATTGGTCACGGGAGAGCTCCATTCGGCGTGCTCCTGCCGGAGGCGAGGGAAGCGCCGGTCGTGCGCGGCTTCGGGCGCCCGCGTCGCGCTGACGAAGTTCGGACACTGGCACCACTTGTCAGCCTTGTAGGTAGCGGCGATCTTGTTACGCGGTGAGGCCTGCCAGGTGACGCGCACGCTGCTGTTCAACGACCGTCCCGCGTTGATCCCGCGCTGGCTCGTGTCCGGTTCGTACAGCCATTGGGTCGGATCGAACGCGTTCTTGTTTTCAAAAATCGGCAGGTAGTTTTCCACGTGGTTGACGCGTGACGAGAACCAGAACCACACGCGGTCGCGGCGTATCGGTCCGCCAAACGACTCGTTGAGATCCCAGTTCTGCTTGATCTCATTCGGCGTCGTCAGTCCCGCCGACCGGAGCTTGTCGGTGAAATTGCTGCCCTGCAGGCCACCGTTTGAAAAGGTGAAGAACCCCGAATTCGCCCAGGTGTTGCCGCCGTCGCGCGGGATGAAATTGATCCGCACACCGCCGGTCGAGAGCTCCGCGGAGAGCGCGGCGGAATCGACCGTGACCTCCTGGGCGGAGCCGACGTCGGGAATCTGGCCGCCCACGTTGCCCCCGGCCTGCAGCGTCATGATGTTGATGCCGTTGAGGGTGACGCGCTGGTCGACCGCGCGGCTGCCGTGAATGGTGACGCTGCCGCCGGTCCCCTGCAGTTCCGAGCCGCCGACGTCGCTGCCGCCGCCCACGGTGCCGGGAATCATCCGGGCCAACGTGACGTAGTTCCGGGCGCTTGGCAGCGCGTCGATGAGGTCTGAACTCAGGACCTGCTCGCGCGTGACCGTTTGCACGTCGACGGTCGGCGCGTCGCTGGTCACGGTGACCGTTTCCTCGAGCGACCCCACACGGAGGTCGGCGTCGATGCGTGCGGCGGACGACCCGGTCAGCTCGATCCCGTCGCGGGCGACCGTGGAAAACCCTGGCAGCGCAAACGTCACGCGATAGGCACCGGGCCGCAGGTTGATGATCTGGTACCTGCCGTTGCCATCGGTCACCGCGCTGCGGACCTTTTCAATCAGTGCCGGGCTGGACGCTTCCACCGTCACGCCCGGCAGCACGGCTCCCGACGTGTCCTTGACCACGCCGGTGATTGACGCCTGGGCCAGCGCGAGGGCCGGCGTCATGAGTGTCCACGTGAGTACGACCAGGGCCCTGGTGATTCCTCGCATCGTGAAATCTCCTCTTGGCTGTGGCCTGTTGTAGACGGAGACGCGGGTTTCGTCTTGCAGGAATTCGACCGAAAAGAGCAGATTCCTGAGAGTGGTCAGGATTCCGGTCATCGACGTACCGGTTTCTGCAAGCCCGCAGGCGAGGTTTCGCTATAACTTACCCACCGCGCCGATAGGCAGCGGGCGAAATGCCGGCGTGACGGATCATCCAGTGCGACAGGTGGCTCTGGGAGGAAAAGCCCACGGCGAGCGCCACCTCGGCGATCGAGATCTCCGTCGTGCGCAACAATTCCTTGGCGCGCTCGATGCGGCGCGCGAGCACATATTGATGGGGCGATTGTCCAACAGCGGTCTTGAAGGCGCGCGCGAGGTACAACGGGCTCATCTCGACCTCCGCCGCCATCGCGTCGAGGCTCAAATTGTCTTCGAGGTTGGCTTCGATGAACTCGAGCAGCCGGCGGATGCGCTGCCGCGACACGGTCGGCACCTGCGGCACGCGGCCGGGACGCGACCGCGCCGAGTGGACGCGCGCCAGGTGCACGGCCATCATTTGCGCCACCGAGTCGATGTAGATGCCGTCGTGGCTGGTGCCGGTGCGCAAGGCGTCCACCAGCGCGATGGCGAGCTGCTCCAGCAGCGGATCGAAGATGCCGAAACGGGGCACAATTTCCGCCGACGAGGGGTCGCATCCGTACATCTCACCGACGGCCGCCTCGTACAGCGACCGGCGCAGGTAGACCTGCAGAATTTCGGGATGCCCGTTATGCTGCCATTCGGTCGTCGTCGCCGGCGGCGTCACGCAGATGTTGCGGGGACCAAGCAATGCCCGCTCAGCGGGAGCGCCTTCGATCTTGCGCGTCACCGTGGTCGGGTGGGTGAGGTGATAGATCATGAACGGGTGGTGAAGCGCAGGCTCGATGGCGTGCAGCGGCGCTTCGTCGAAGATCGCAGCGTGCAGCGATCGCCAGCCGACGTCCTCGCTGTTGGCGACGAGACGGTTCTCAGGCTTCAGGGCGCGGCCGTGCGTCTCGACGACGGTGAACGTGCGGCTGTCCATGAGCGCCACGGAGGCATCCTTATACGCCTCCAACCGCCGAATAGCAACCCGGCCGCAGCGAGGTGACCGCGGAGCAACGATGCATTATTTCGGCAGGTTTTCGGAACAGGCGTTCGCTCCTCCACCCGTGTTTGCCCGGCACGGCGACGGCTACCGCCGCGCCTCGCTCGTTGACGACGCCACCGGCTCGGTGCACACGGGGTTGAGCATCGACGAGCTCGCTCCGGGCGGCACCGTGACGCCGCACGTGCATTCGTACGAGGAAAGCTTCTACGTGTTATCCGGCGAAGCCATCGTCGTCGTCGACAGCCGCGCGTACCGCGTCGCACCTGGTGATTTCGGCGCGATGAAGGTGGGCACCCCACATGGCTGGCGCGCCGCCGGCAGGACGCCGGTGCGATGGCTGCAGGTCGCCACACCGCAGCCGAAGCCGCCAGGCAAGGAACGCGATACTTTCTTCGTCAGGGACGCCACCGTGCCGGCCGACGCGCCTCCGCGCGACCCGACCGCGTCCGACGGAAGCCTGCTGGGTCACTTCGACGTCGGCCAGATTCCGCCCGGCGACGAAGGACGCCTGGTCGCCGGCGGCTTGAAGGGCGTGTTTCTCAAGTGGCTGATCGACGAGGCGTTCGGCGCCGTCCATCACCGCCTGCTGTTTATCGAGTACTTGCCCGGTGTGTCGATCGGACTCCACGACCACGGGTACGAAGAGGCATACTTCATCCTCAGCGGCGAGGTGGAGGCGACGATGGACGGCCGGCAGTACCGGGCACGCGCCGGCGACGTGCTCTGGACCGGCGTCGGCTGCGTCCACGCGTTTGCGAATACGGGTAATGAGCCGGTGCGATGGCTGGAGACGTTCGCTCCACAGCCGCCCGCCGAAAACATGTTTCGGTTCATGGCCGAATGGGAACAACGTGCCAGAGAACTGGAGGGACCATCATGACCGACAGCCGCCGCACCCGGCCGTTCACTGGCGCTGAATATCTGGAGAGCATCCGCGACGGACGCGAGATCTGGATTTACGGTGAGCGCGTCAAGGATGTCACCACCCATCCGGCGTTCCGCAATACCGCTCGCATGATTGCGCGCATGTACGACGCGCTGCACGATCCGGCACGCAAGGACACGCTCACGATCGCCACCGACACGGGCAGCGGCGGATTCACGCATCGCTTCTATCGCGCGACCAGGACGTCGGAGGAGCTGGTCGGCGCGCGCGACGCGATTGCCGAGTGGGCGCGCGTCTCGTACGGCTGGATCGGCCGCAGCCCGGACTACAAGGCGGCGTTCCTCGCGACGCTCGGCGCTAACACCGCGTACTACGCACCGTACGACAAGAACGCCGCGGCTTGGTACAAGAAGGTCCAGGAAGAGGTCTCGTTCGTCAATCACGCCATCGTCAACCCGCCCGTCGACCGCGACAAGCCGCTCGACGAGGTCAAGGACGTGTACATGCACGTCGAGCAAGAGACCGATGGCGGGCTGATCATCAGCGGCGCGAAGGTCGTCGCCACCACCTCGAGCCTCACCCATTACAACTTCATCGCCAATAACGGCGCGCTGCCGATCAAGACCAAGCCGTTCGCCTTCGTCTGCATCGTCCCCACCGACGCGCCAGGCGTAAAGCTGTTTTGCCGCCCCTCCTACGAAATGATGGCGGCAGTGATGGGCACGCCGTTCGACTACCCGCTGTCGAGCCGGATGGACGAAAACGATTCGATCCTGGTGTTCGACAAGGTGTTCGTGCCGTGGGAGAACGTCTTCGCCTACGGCGACATCGACAAGGTCAACAACTTCTTCCCGAAGTCGGGCTTCCTGCCACGCTTCATGTTCCAGGGGTGCACCCGGCTCGCCGTCAAGATGGACTTCCTGGCCGGACTCCTGTTGAAGGCGGTCGAGGCGACCGGCGTAAAGGATTTCCGCGGCGTGCAGGCGCAGGTCGGTGAGGTACTGGCGTGGCGGAATCTCTTCTGGGGCCTCACCGACGCGATGGCGCGCACGACGACCAAGTGGACCGACGGCTACGTGCTGCCGAATCTCGAATATGGCCTCGCCTACCGGGTGATGGCCAGCCTCGCCTACCCGAAGGTCAAGGAGATCATCGAGAACACGCTCGCCAGTGCGCTCATTTACCTGCCGTCGAGCGCGCTCGACTTCAAGGTGCCCGAGCTCCGGCCGTACCTCGATCAATTCGTCCGGGGGTCGAACGGCTACACCGCCGAGCAACGCGTCAAGCTGATGAAGCTGCTGTGGGATGCGATCGGCACAGAATTCGGCGGCCGGCACGAGCTCTACGAGCGGAACTACTTCGGCAGCCACGAGAGCATCCGCTTCGAGACGCTCATGGTGGCAGACCTGACCGGCGCGTCGGCGCGCTATAAAGGCTTTGCCGAGCAGTGCATGGCGGAATACGATCTCGACGGCTGGACCGTACCTGATCTCATCAATCCCGATGATGTCAGCGCCATCATCAAGAAGCGGCAAAGCCTCGCGTGAGATGGACAGCCGCGCATTCCGGCACACCGTTGGACAGTTCGCTACCGGCGTAACCATCGTCGCCACTGAAATCGACGGAACGATCCGGGCGATGACGGCCAATTCCTTTACCGGCCTGTCGCTCGACCCGCCGCTGGTCTTGTTCTGCATCGGCAAGCACACGAAGATGGGCCAGGCGATGCAGGAGGCCACCGGCTTCTCGGTCAACATCCTGCGGCAAGAGCAGCAGGACCTCTCCACCTACTTTGCCGGTGGCTGGACCCATCCGGCGCCGCCGCCGTTTTGTTTCGTGAGTTGGGAGGGCGGGCCTCGCCTCGAAGGAGCGGCCTCGTCAATCGGCTGCGCGGTCGAGAGCGTCCTCGAGGGGGGCGATCACTGGATCGTCATCGGCCGGGTACTCGCGCTGCATCGACTCGCGTGCGCCACCCCGCTCATCTTCTTTGGCGGGCGGTATGCGATGCTCGGCGCGACCTTCGAAGCCGAGATTCTCGTCTCCGGCTTCTAACTCGCCGGCTCGGCGTCCTCATCGAGCGGCAGGATGTCTTCGCGCGGCGACTGCTCGACGAGCCCCGCCGGCGGATCGAAGCCGAGCGCCTCGGCCATGTCCTCGACCTTGGGCAGGTCGTTCAAATCGTTCAACCCGAACCGGATCAGGAACTCTTTCGTCGTCGAATAGAGAAACGGACGGCCGACGACGTTCTTGCGGCCGACGATTTTGATCAGGTGGCGTTCGAGCAGGGTCGAGAGCACGCCGGACGTGTTGACGCCGCGGATCTCGCCGATCTCCAGCGCGGTGATCGGCTGCTTGTAGGCGATGACCGCGAGCGTCTCGAGCCCCGCGACGGTGAGCTTCGAGGTGGAGGCCTCGTGAAAGAGACGCCTCACCCACTCGTGCAGCTCAGGACGCGTGACGATCTGATAACCACCCGCCACGTCCACGAACTGCAGCCCTGGCCTGTTCTCGTAGTCGGCCTTGAGCGCCGCGACGGCGGCGCTGACGTCCTCTTTCGGCTCGTCGGCGAGCAGCTTGAACAGCAGACGCGGCGTGATCGGCTCGGGCGACGCGAAGATCAGCGCCTCGACGATCGCCTTCAGTTCGGCGGAGGGGCCTGGGCTCTGGGCTTCGGGCTCCGGGCTCTGGGCGCTCGGCTCCGGGCTTTCGACGTTGGGAGTCGGCGCGTGGGAATTGTCGTCCATCTCAGTTTTCCGAATCTCCGATAGGGTGCGGCGCGTCGGTGGGACGCGCGCGCTTGTAGACGCGGATCGGACCGAAGCCGCCCGCCTGGAACACGCGAATCTGCTTCAGCCGGATCATCTCGAGCAGCGCCAGGAACGTCACGATCATGAACGGCCGCGAGCCGTCGCCGTCGCTGAACAGGTCCTCGAAGCCGCACGCCTCGGTCTCGGACAACCGCGCCAGCAACTGGTGGATGCGATCCTCGATCGACATCTGCTCCGGCGGCAGCACCATCCGCGGACGACGATTGGCGCGCTCGAGCACGCCGCGAAACGCCGCCAGCAGGCTGAAGAGATCGACTTCGAGCTCGGGTTCGTAGTCATCACCCGCGGCATCGGCCACGCGCGTGTCCGGCCGCATGTACTGGGCGCCGCGCAGCGTCTCGCGCTCGTGCAGGAGCTCGGCCGCCGCCTTGTATTTCTGATGCTCGAGCAGACGACGAACGAGTGCCTCGCGCGGATCCTCGTCGGAGCCGCCGTCTTCCTCGGCGGTCGGCGGACGCGGCAGCAGGGTGCGCGACTTGAGGTGAATGAGCGTCGCCGCCATCACCAGAAACTCCCCCGCGACGTCGAGGTTGAGCTCCTGCATCAGCTCGATGTAGCCGAGGTACTGCTCCGTGATGAGCGAGATGGGAATGTCGTAGATGTTCACCTCATGCTTGCGAATGAGATGAATCAGCAGATCGAGCGGTCCTTCAAAAGACTCGAGCTTGACCTTGTAGGCGTCGGGCGACGATTCGAAATCCTGGTGTTCGGTCACGATACTCTCGAGCCACGAAGGTCTTTGCCACGAAGCACACGAAGCTCACGAAGGATTGGATCGGCCACGAAGGGCACGAAGGATTTCCACTGCCGTCCCATCGTGATCTTCGTGCCCTTCGTGGCTGATGTTTTCGTGTCCTTCGTGGCGAACTTCTTCGTGTCCATCGTGGCTAGTAGCGCAGCTTTACCGCGTCGCGCACGCGTTCCATCGTCGCCTGCGCGACCTCGCGCGCCTTCTTCGAGCCTTCGATCACGATTTCGCGGATTCGTTCCGGCTGCTCGGCGACTTCGCGGCGGCGCTCGCGCATCGGGTCGAGCATCGTGTTCATCGCCTTCGCCAGCTTGGTCTTGACCTCGACGTCGCCGACCTTGCCTTCGCGGTAGCGCGTCTTCAGATCCTCGACCTCGGCCGTGTCCGGGTTGAACGCGTCATGGTACATGAAGACCGGATTGCCTTCGACGGTGCCGGGGATGTCGGCGCGCACCCGCTTGGGATCCGTGTACATCTGCCGCACTTTCCTGACGACCGCGTCACTGTCGTCCGACAGGTCGATGGTGTTGCCGTAGCTCTTGCTCATCTTCCGGTTGTCGAGCCCGGGCAGGCGCGAGACCGGCGTCAGCAGCGGCTGCGGCTCGACCAGGACGTCACCGTAATGCTGGTTGAAACGGCGCACGACCTCGCGCGAGAGCTCCAGGTGCGGCACCTGATCGTCGCCCACCGGCACGAACCGGCCGTCGTAGATCGCGACGTCCGCGGTCTGCAGCAGCGGGTAGCCGAGGAAGCCGATGGTCGAGAGATCCTTCTCCGTCAACTGCTCCTGCTGCTCCTTGTAGGTCGGCACGCGCTCGAGCCACGGGATCGGCACGACCATCGACAACAACAGGAAGAGCTCGGCGTGCTCGGGCACGAGCGACTGGACGAAGATCGTGCTGCGCTCGGGATCGACCCCCGCCGCAATCCAGTCCGCGACGTTGTCGAGCGCGTAGCCGGTGATCGGCGCCGTATTGGCGTAGTCACTCGTCAGCGCGTGCCAGTCAGCGACGAAGTAGAAGCAGTCGTACTGCTCCTGCAGCGCCGTCCAGTTCCGGAGCGCGCCAACCAGATGGCCGAGATGCAATCTGCCGGTCGGGCGCATCCCCGACACCACTCGCGATCTATTCATCGTACGTATTCATTCATCGTACGTAGTGTCCGCCTTCAGGCGGACCGTGATCCGATCATCCGAGCAACACCGACAGCAGAACGCCCGCCGGCGGAGAGATCAGGGTGTAGAGCATGCCGGTGAACATCAATCCGTAGAGGATGAGAAAGCCATACGGCCGCAGCCGGTCGAACGCCTCGGCCATCGGACCGGTCAACATTCCCGCGAGCACATTCCCGCCGTCAAGCGGCGGCACCGGCACCATGTTGAAGACGGCCAGCAGGACGTTAATCCGCACCGAGAGCTCGAGGATCGCACCTGGCAGATCCCCGATGCCGCTCACCCTCAGCGCGATCGCCGCGAGGGTCGCGAGCACGACGTTGCTGATCGGTCCGGCCGCAGCGATCAGCATGAACCGCTGCCGCCAGTGCGGGTGCAGCCGCGCCGGGTTTACCGGCACCGGCTTGGCCCAGCCGATGATCGGCAGATTGGTCAACAGCGCGACGAGTGGAAAGACGATGGTGCCGATGGGATCGACGTGGACGGCGGGGTTGAGCGACACGCGTCCAAGCAGCCGCGCCGTCGGATCGCCGAGCCG
Organism: Candidatus Sulfopaludibacter sp. SbA3; assembly: GCA_945876205.1. Lineage (GTDB taxonomy): Bacteria > Acidobacteriota > Vicinamibacteria > Vicinamibacterales > UBA2999 > CANNDT01. The sequence goes on along the minus strand of CAMCNL010000054.1, from coordinate 1,215 downwards.
ATCGGCCGTCCACGCGTGCGCCGCTTCGTGCACCGTCAGGGAAAACAGCAGGACGAGAAAAAGCGAAAAGACCTGAACGAAATCGATGGGCGGCAAGGACGACACAGCGTACCACGGCTTCGCGTGCCGTCCAACCGAACCGCGGCGTGAATCAAGGTCGCCGGTACGGGCGCCATGCCATGAAAAGCACCCCCAGGTAGTACGGCCATAACAGTACTGCGAGGACGCCCTTCCAGAACGTCAACTGCAGGAATCCGATCGTGAACAGCCACCCGGCACCCCACATCAATCCGCTCCCGCTATGCTGCTCGATCCGAATCTTGTCGGCCATGACCGACCCTCCTTCATGCATGACCCGTCAGCGATAGATGGCGTCATCCGCCGGATGCGCAACCGCGTAGGGCAGCACGTCGACAATCAGGTCCGCCGCCACATCCCACAACACCAGGTCGTAGTCGAAGATGCGGTATTCCAGCTCCGGAGGCAGCGTCGGCAGCCTGAACAGCGTGGATGGCGGCAGCTCACGCGTCTCCCAGGCCGGAAACGGCATGTGGATGTACGGGTGCAGTCCCGGCAGCAGGCGGCCGTCTTCGTCCATCAAGGTCGTCGACATCCAGTCGCCTTCAGCCGTCGTCTCCCGGATCGCGGCCCGGAAGAAGCACGCCGCAGCGGGTGTGAAGATATCGCCCTGCCGGGCCGCGGGGCGCGCGGCGATGATCGCCGATCCGAGCGAGGCCCTCGCCACCGTCCGCGCATGACGATCGAGGCGCGACCCGATCGCGGGCAGCGGTGCGGCAAGCCTGCGATGGAGGTCGGCATAGGCCTCGACGCGCTGCTTGAAGGTGTCGAGCGCGGCGCATGTCCCATCGGTCGCCCGACGGTGCGCCACGCGACCGTCGACGGTCGCGACCGCAAGTGCCGTCATCGTCAGCGTGGCGGCCAGTCGCGGCAGGATGGAAGAGGGGTTCGTCATGGATGACGCTCCTTCGAAATGTTCACCTTGTTCAGTCGCCGCTGCGCACCTGGATGCCCTCGAGGTACTTCGTGATCGCGGCGATCCGGGCCTTGACCGACTCCTCGCTCTGGCCGCCCTGTCGCGAGAAGGCGTCGCCCCAGACCGGCATCAGCCGCTCGCCGTGCGCCGCCACGTCACGGCCGTCGATGATGCGGCGCAACCGCTCGCTCGGGAACACGCCTCCGTTCCGCGCGGTGTAG
>CAMCNL010000053.1 GCA_945876205.1 Candidatus Sulfopaludibacter sp. SbA3 | reverse complement strand
AAGGCTCGCCCCACGCGCGTACTCATATGCTGCGGCGGCAATTGCGATTGCGTTAGGTCTTCTGCTTGCCGCCGGAACGATCGCCAGAAATCGTGAGTACAGTTCGACTCTGTCGCTGGCGCGGACGATCGTGGACCGATGGCCGAATGGGCGCGGTCACTTTCTCCTGGGCACGGAGCTCTTGAAGGCGGGGCAGCGCGAGGCGGCGATGGGCGAGCTTCGCGCCTCGGCCGCCGACTACCCGGGCGCGCGGTACGCGCTCGGCACGGAGTTTCTCGCCGAAGGGCGGATGGACGCGGCCATCGAGCAGCTCGACACCTTTATCCGCGCGCTGCCCAACCACGCCAACGTGGCGCCCGCCCGCGACATGCTCGGCCGCGCCTTCGCCGCGCAGGGACGATTCGATCTCGCCGCCGATCAGTTCGAGCGTTTGCTCAGAGATTACCCGGGCTACCCCGCACGCGAGCCAGTACGCCGTCTTATTGAGCAGATCCGCAATGCGCGCTTCCCTCGCTCGTGATATATAGTCCGGCACCCGGTGGAATCAGGAACGCGGAACTCGGAATCCTGGACCTTGTGATGATGAAAGAACTTGTCGAAACCTCGAGTCTGGCCGCCGAAGCCTATGCGATTGTCAGACAGCGCATTCTCAGCGGCGAGATCGCGCTTGGCCAGGTGATCTCACGGCGCAAGTTAGCCGCCGAGCTTGGCATGAGCTTCCTGCCGGTCTCGGAAGCGCTGCTGCGCCTCGAGTTCGAAGGGTTGCTCGAGAGCCGCCCCCGCGCCGGCACCCGCGTTCGCATTCCATCACCCGAAGACGTGAAGGGCCATTTCGTCGTCCGCGAAGCGCTTGAAGTGCAGGCGGCCGTCCTGTTCACTCGCGTCGCCACCGCCGCCGATCGGACCGAGCTCCGCAAGATGGCGCAGCGTGTGGACATGCTCCGCACCCAGCCCGATCGGTTGCTCTACATCGGTCTGCACATGAAGCTGCATCGCCGCGTCTCGGAGTGCGCGCGCTGTCCCGCGCTGTCGGAAGCGATCGACAAGACGCACGCCCTCAACATCATCTGGTTCGGCGCCATCCGCCAGCCGGCGCTGGGCGACGTACCCCATCGTCATGAAGATCTGCTGGATGCCCTGACGTCGGGCGATGCGGTGAAAGCGGCCGACGCCGTGCGCGAGCATCTGGCGGTCGGCATGCAGCGGACGCTCGACGTGCTCGAGCCCTACTTCCGCCTGCGCAAGGCCAATGGACGCACGTTCTACCGCAGCGACAGGAAGGTGCGGCGGCCGATGCTGGACCTGACGACCTCCACCACGATTAACTAATCGGACACGGGCGCGGACTATCGCTCGATGCGGCCGCGCACTATTCTCGATGCGGCGCGGACCTTTACGGTCCGCGTTAGTGCGCTACGGTCGGCGCGGGTGCGTCCGTCCGGTACGGGCTCTGCGCGCCCTGCAGGAAATTGCTGGCGATCACCGCCGCCATCGCGCACAGCGCGGGAATGGCGCCGGCTCTGAAAATCTCCGGCGGCGTCCACTGCATGCCGAGCATCATCCCGCCGATCAGCGGACCGACGATCGATCCCACGCGTCCCACGCCGAGCGCCCACCCCACGCCCGTCGAGCGCATCGTCGTCGGGTAGTAGATCGCCGAGAGCGCGTTGAGTCCCGCCTGCGTCCCCTGCACCGTCACGCCAAGGATGAACGTGACCAGCATCATCACCGGGAAGTTTGAAAAGATCGACGACGCCACGATCACGAGGATGAGCGAGGCGGCGAATTCCGTGACGATCGACGCGTAGACGCCGAGGCGGTTCATCAGCGGTCCCTGCAGCACGGTGCCGACGATACCGCCGATGCTGAAGACCATCACCGCGGTGATGCCGGCCGTGCCCGGCATGCCTGCCTGGCGAAGGAGTGCGGGCAACCAGAAAAGGATGAAGTAGAGGATCAGCAGGTTCATGAAGAACGGGATCCACAGCAGCACCGTGCCGAGACCGCGTCCTTCGGTGAAGAGATACCGCACCGCCAGCCCTGAGTGACGGCTGCCGGCGGCTTCGATTCGAAACGCGGAGCTCGCCATGTCTGGCGCGATCTTCCTCATGATGGACGACACCTGCTCGGGGTCGCCGCCGCGCACCACCAGGAAACGGACGGATTCAGGCAGCGTCTTGATCAGTACGAGTGCGAGTGCGATCGGCAGCGCGCCGCCGACGTAGAAGACCGACCGCCAGCCCCAGAGCGGAATCATCGCCTGTCCGACAAGGCCGGCGACCACGGCGCCGCCGCCCATGCCAACGAAGATCAGCGTCACGACCGTGGCCTGCAGGCGCTTGGGCGCGTACTCCGCGGCGAGTGAGACGACGTTCGGCATTGCGCCGCCGAGGCCCAGGCCGGTGAGGAAGCGCAGGAGCACGAGGGAATTCAGCGTGGTGACGGTCGCGGTCGCGAGCGAAAAGCCGCCGAAGAGGAGCGCGGAGATGATGATCGTCCACTTACGGCCCCATCGATCGGCGATCGGTCCTGACGCCATCGCGCCGAGCATGAGGCCGAAGAGCCCGGCGGAGCCGACGGGTCCGAAGGCGCTGAGTGGGATGCCAAAGTCTTGGGCAATATACGGCACGAGGAAGCCCATGGCCTGCGTGTCGAAGCCGTCGAGAAGCAAGACGAGCGTGCACAGCGCAATCGTCCTGATCTGAAATCCACTGAGCGGCCGTTGGTCGATGACTTCGTTTGCGGTCAACATTCGACCGGAAGCATCGGCCGGAACGCTCCCGGCGGTCAAGCTGATATTGCGATAAGCTTTGCGCCCATGAAGAAATCCCACACGGCCTTGGCGGCAGTGGCATGCCTGCTGGCGGTGTCCGTTCCCTCCGCGCAGGAGGGAATTCAGCGCGGCGCGGCGCAGACCAACCAGAACAAGTGGAACGCGAAAGGCCCGTGGGGCAAGACCGAGCGGAGCGGCCCGCTCGAGGCCCAGCGCAAGGATCCCTTCAAGCTTTTCGACAACGTCTACTACGTGGGCCTGCAGACGGTGTCCGCCTACCTCGTCACCACATCGGCCGGCCCCGTGCTGATCGACTCGGGCTACGCGCCGACCGCCGACTGGCTGGTGGACAGCGTCAGGAAAGCCGGATTCGATCCGGCGACCATCAAGTATGTGTTCGTCACGCACGCGCACCTCGATCACGCGGGTGGCGCGGCGCGGATCAAGCAGCTCTCCGGCGCGCGCGTCGCGCTCTCGGCCGAAGACTGGGACGTCGTCGAGAAGCAGCAGGCGAACCCGCAGCAGCAGCAGAATTTTCCGAAGCTCCCGCGTGACCTCGTGCTGAAAGACGGCGAGGCGGTGACGGTGGGCGATACGACGTTCACGTTCTACCTGACGCCCGGCCATACGCCCGGCGCGATGTCGGTGGAGTTCCAGGCCAAAGACCGGGGCCGCTCGTATCGCGTCATAGAACCGGGCGGCCTCGGCCTGCAGTACGCGCCCGAGTTTGGACCCGCGTTCAAGAAGAGCATCGAGCGGCTCAAGCAGCTGGGTCCGTGGGACGTGGCGATTGGCAACCATCCGTTCCTCGCGCCGAAGGATCTGGCGGAGATCGAAGCCGAGCTGCCCAGGCGCGGGCAGGGTCCGCATCCGGCCGTCCTCGGACGAGCGAGGATCGACAGGTTCTTCGACGACGTGCTGGGGATCGTGAACGAGAAGCTCGTGGTCGAACCTCCGCCGTCGCGTTGAGGGAGAACAGGCAAGGTTTTCCGGAGTCCTGCATGCACACACAGATAGGGACGGTCTTGGTAGCGGTCGCGCTGGCATTCCCGGTGTGGCTCGCCGCGCAGCAGCCGCGTGCCGACGACGACGTGCACGTCCTGCAGGTGGCGCCGACCATCTACATGCTCGTCGCAGGCGGCAACAACGTCACGCTGCAGGTCGAGCCGGCCACGCGGCCCCCGCGCGTGCCAGGCACCTACCTCGGCGGCTACGGCGTGCTTCTCGTCGACACCGTCACCGCCGACTACAGCGGCAAGCTCCTCGCTGCGATCCGCCGCATCTCGCAAGCACCCATCCGCTACATCATCAACACTTCGATCGATGCCGATCACATCGGCGGCAATGAAAACCTCGCGAAGGCGCCCGCCGGACGCGGCGGGCGAGGCGGGGCCGCCGCCATCGTCCTCGGGCACGAGAACCTCCTGCTGCAGCTCGCGTCACCGCCTGCGGGGCAGGCCAAGATTCCGCAAGCCGCGATGCCGACCGATGCGTATCTCGACGTGAAGGAGATGTGGTTCAACGGTGAATCGATCCAGGTGATTCACCAGGCGGCCGCGCACACCGACGGCGACAGCATCGTCTACTTCCGCAAGTCAGACGTGATTAGCGCCGGCGACATCTTCAGCACGACGACCTATCCCGTCATCGATACTTCGCGCGGCGGCCGCATGCAGGGCGTGATCGACGGCCTGAATCACATCCTCGACCTGGCGGTGCCCGAGACCAACGCCGAGGGCGGCACGAAGATCATCCCGGGGCACGGCCGCCTCTCCGACGAGGGTGACGTCCTCGAGTATCGAAACATGACGGTGATCGTCCGCGACCGCATCCAGGACATGGTCAAGAAGGGGATGACGATCGCGCAGGTGAAGGCGGCGAAGCCGACGCTCGACTACGACTTCCGCTACGGGGCGACCACCGGCCCGTGGACGACCGAAAAATTCATCGAGACGGTGTACAACGAGCTCAAGGCCACCCTTCCCGCGCGGCCGGCCACGACGACCAAGAACAAGAGCTAGGAGATAGACGTGAAACGTACCCTCATCGTCATCATCGCGATCGCCGCGTTATTCGTCGCTGGGCGGGCCTGGGCCCACCATTCGTTTGCGGCCACGTATATCGAGAGCCAGAAAGTCACGGTCGAGGGCGATCTGGTGCAGTTCCAGTGGCGCAATCCGCATTCATTCGTGCAGATCGTCGCCAAGGATCCCAAGGGCGGCACGCCGCAGCGCTGGTCGGCCGAATGGGGATCCGGCGGCCAGCTTGGCCAGCAGGGCGTGGCGAAAGACACGCTGAAGGTCGGCGACCACATCATCATCACCGGCGATCCGTCCCGGACGGCCGGCGACTTCCGCCTGCGCGTGCGCACCATCTTCCGGCCCTCCGACGGCTGGCGGTGGGGCGGCGAGTTCGACTGACCGGATCGCCATGACACGCAAGGTTGCTCTCGTCGCAGTCGCGGCACTGTGCATCTGCGGAGCGGACCTTCTCGGTCCGCGGCCCGCGTCGGCGCAGGGACAGCGCGCCGTTCAACTCGGTCCGGGTCCCGAGATTCCGCGGACGCTTCGCGCCGCCGCGGCGATCGATCTGACCGGCACGTGGGTGTCGGTCGTGACGGAAGACTGGCGCTGGCGGATGATGACGCCGCCGCGCGGCGACTATGCGGCGGTGCCGCTGAGCGGTGAGGGGCGGCAGGCCGCCGACAACTGGGACGCACGCGCCGACGAAACCGAGAACCTGCAGTGCAAGATCTACGGCGCCGCCTCGGTGATGCGGATGCCGGGCCGCGTGCGGATTTCGTGGGCGGACGACAACGCGCTCAGAATCGATACTGACGCCGGCGCACAAACACGCATGTTGCGGTTTCCTGGCCCCTCAACTTCGCTCGGGGCAGGCGGACAGGCGACTGGTCCCAAGACCTGGCAGGGCACATCAACGGCGGTCTGGCAGCTCCCGCTCTCGTCCGCCCCCGGTGGCGCCGGAGACAACGCCGTGGCGCAGACCGGCGGCGGCGTCCGCACCGCCAACGCGCGGCCGAGCGCGGGCCAGTTGAAGGCGATCACGACGAACATGCGCGCGGGCTACCTCCGTCGCAACGGCGTGCCGTACAGCGACAGCGCGACGCTGACCGAATACTTCGTCCGCGTCACCGCGCCCAACGGCGATCACTGGCTCGTCGTCACGAGCATCGTCGAAGATCCGGTGTATCTCAACGAACCGTTCGTCACGAGCTCGCACTTCAAGAAGGAGCCGGACGATTCGAAGTTTGCTCCGGCACCCTGCGAGCGCGGCGCCACCACGCAGGCCGCCGCACCCGCCGCCCCGGCACCCGCGTCCGAACAGCTCCCGTACGAAGTCGTCGGCATCGACATCGACGGCTACTGGAACGATCTCTTTCACGAGGACCTGTGGGACCGCCGCTCCGGGCTGCTCGTCGGCGACTTCACGGGCGTGCCGCTCAACGACGCGGGCAAGTTCGCCTCCGCCAGCTGGGATCCCGGCTGGTTCGCGATCCCGGAGGAGCAGTGCCGGCCGCACACCGGTATCTACGGCATGCGCGGCCCGACGTCGCTGCAGATCACCCAGGTCGTCGATCCGTCAACCTATCGGGAACAGCGCTACGACGTCTTTCTCGGCCTGACCGGCGAGCGCGCCATCTGGGTCGATGGCCGGCCGCAACCGCCCGAGTACGCGCCGCACACCTACGCCGGCTATTCGGCGGGCGGGTGGGAAGGCAACGCGCTGAAGTTCACCACCACCCATGAGAAGGCGGGGTATCTCCAGCGCAATGGCGTGCCGCACAGCGATCAGGCGATCGGCACCGAATGGTTCGTGCGGCAGGGCGATTACCTGCTGCTGATCGCGCTCGTCGACGATCCCGGCTACATGGCCGAGGGGCTGATGCGCACCACCAACTGGGCCCTCGACAAGTCGCCGAATCGCGTGCGCTTTCCGGGACAGGTCGATTGCGGTCCATTCCAGGTCGTGGACGAGCGCGTCGGCCAGGTGAAGCACTACGTGCCGCACTACCTGCCGGGCAACTACGAGCAGCACAAGGAATTCCAGACGATGTACGGGATTCCGCAGGAGGCGGCGTTCGGCGGCAAAGAGACGCTCTATCCCGAGTACATGGCGAAGTTGGCCGAGCTGCAGGCGGCGTTCCTCAAGCGGACGACGGCGGCCAAGCCGGGTGGCGGCAAGACGGTCGCGCGCACCGACTTTGTCGGCGACTGGCGGCTCAACCGCGGCAAGTCGTCATTCGACGTGAGCTGGCGACGCGCCGGGCTCGACGGCCGCGACGGCAGCGCGCCCGAGCGCCGCGTGATGCACATCGCGCCGGCGGCCGACGGGGCACTCAGCTACAGCATCGACACGCAGATCGTGGCGAACGACACCGGCTTCTTCCGCGTCGAGTACGTCGCCAAGCCCGATGGCCAGGACAACGCCGCGAAGGGCGGCGCGATCGAAACCTTCGCGATCAAACGCGTCGATGCGACGACGCTCGAGCGGTCCGGGAAGATCAAGGGCGCCGTCGTCGAAGCCTCGACGTGGAAGCTGTCGCCCGACGGCAAGACGATCACGATCACCACCAAGGGACAAATCGAAGGACAGGACTACAGCAACACGCAGCTATTCGAACGCCTCGACGAATAGCGCCTAAAGCCCCGAGCCTAAGGCCTCTCCAGGAGTGGGAGATCCTGCGAGCCAGGCTTTCCCTTCGGCGTAGAGCTTCTCGACCGAGGGGCCGCGCAGGCCTGGCAATCCGTCCTTCACCTTGAACCCGATGCTCGTCTGCAGGTAGCCGAGGTGGCGGTAGCCTTCGGGGAACTTCGCGAGGAGAGCGGGGTCGAGTTTCAGCGTCGCGCTGGGGTCGAGCGGATCCATCCGGTCTTTCTCGTAGGTCAGCCGCCGCCGGACGATCTTCCAGTGGCCATCGCGCTTTTCGAAAAAGTCGTAGAACCGCCCCACGCACAGGACGTCGACCGCCACGCCGTGGACCTCGGCGCGCTGGCTGATGCTCATCTTCGTCTGCGCGATCGACCGGTTGCCGGCGATGTCGCAGGTGAACCCGCCGAGAAAATGCAGGATGCTGACGCCGCGGTTGAAGCCGTCGCGGCTGACCTCGATGAACTTCTGCGCGGGCCCCTGGAACCAGGTGGCCCACATCTCGGCCTCGGGATGCCAGACGGTGGCGAAGCGCTCCCAGTCGCCGGCATCGCGCCAGAGCGCCCAGTTTTCGACGACTTCCCGGATCGCGCGTGTGTCTTCGATCTGATTGGTCATTGGCGTACGGAAAATACGTTACGCATCGTGCCGATGCCTTCGATCTCGGTTTCCATGACGGTGCCGTCCTCCAGGTATTCAGGAGGGGTGCGGCTGAACCCGACGCCGTCGGGCGTCCCGGTCGCGATGATGTCGCCCGGTTCGAGCGTCATGCCCTTCGACATCCACTCGATGATGACGTCCACGGGAAAAATCATCTGCCTGGTGTTGCCGTCCTGCTTGACGACGCCGTTGACGCGGCAGATCACGTTCTTCTGCTGCGGGTCGCCGAACTCGTCGGTGGTGACGACCACCGGTCCCATCGGGCAGAAGCCATCGAGGCTCTTGCCCTTGAAGAACTGGACGTGATTCTTCTGCAGGTCCCGGGCGCTCACGTCGTTGATCACGGTGTAGCCGAAGACGTGCCGCAGCGCGTCGGCTCGCGCGATGTTGCGCCCGCCGACGCCGATGACGATGCCGAGCTCGGCTTCCCAGTCGACCTGCTGGGTGACGGAGCGCTCATAGCTGATGACATCGAACGGTCCGCTGACCGAGGTCGGCCCCTTGGTGAAGATCACCGGCACCTCGGGATACTTCACCGCCTCGCCCCGGGCGCGCGCGCCTTCTTCGATATGGCCCTTGTAGTTCCTGCCGACGCACATCACGTTCTTGGTGGGACGGGGGATCGGTGCCTGCCACTGCACGTCCGTGAACGCGTGGCGCGTGCCCTTGTAACGCGGCAGCTCGGCGCGCAGCAATTCCGCCATCTGCTGCCACGCCTCCGGCCCTTGCGAGATGAGCTCGGACAGCGTCCCGGGCACGGCGCCCGCGTCGAGCGGCGCCGCCAGTGCCTGGACGTCGACGATGTGGGTCTGGTCGGCGACGCCGAGGCGAGGCGTCGGATCTCCGTCAACTGAGAACGTCGCATATCGCATGTCTGTGGGTTGGATAATATCAGCCCATGTCTAGGGAAGATCAATCGCGGACCGTAAAGGTCCGCGCCGCATTAGCCGGCGTCAAGGTCGTGGAGCTGGGCGGCCTGATCGCCGGCCCCTACGCGGCAAGCCTGTTCGCGCAGTTTGGCGCCGACGTGATCAAGGTCGAGCCGCCCGCCGGCGGCGATCCGCTGCGCCAGTGGCGCAAGCTCCACAACGGCACGTCGGTCTGGTGGTATTCGCTCGGCCGCAACAAGAAGTCGGTGACGCTGAACCTGAAATCGGAAGAGGGCCGCGCGATCGTGCGCGATCTCGTGAAGGACGCCGACGTCCTGATCGAGAACTTCCGCCCCGGCGTCCTCGAGGGATGGGGCCTCGGATGGGACGAGCTGTCGGCGATCAACCCTGGCCTCGTGATGGTGCGCATCTCCGGCTACGGCCAGACCGGCCCGTACCGCGACAAGCCGGGCTTTGCGGCGATCGCCGAAGCGGTCGGCGGCCTGCGCCACCTCACCGGCGAGCCCGATCGCGCGCCGGTCCGCTCGGGCGTGAGCCTTGGCGACTCGCTTGCCGGCCTCTACGCGGTGATTGGTGCGATGGCGGCGCTTCACCACCGCAAGGTCAACGGAGGCACGGGCCAGGTCGTGGACGTCGCGCTGTATGAAGCGGTGTTTGCGGTCATGGAGAGCCTGATCCCCGAGTACTCACGTTTTGGCTTCGTGCGCGGGCGGACGGGCGGCAGCCTTCCGGGCATCGCACCGTCCAATACCTATCCGTGCGCCGGCGGCAGCTATGTCGTCATTGCGGGCAACAGCGACGGCATCTTCAAGCGTCTGATGCAGGCGGTTGGCCGGGCCGACCTGGCTGATGACCCCGAGCTGGCGGGCAATGAAGGACGCGTCCGGCGTATCGACGACATTGACGGGGCGATTGCCGACTGGACGTCGCAGCACACTCTCGGAGACGTGCTCGTCGCCCTCGAGAAGGCCGACGTGCCGGTCGCGAAGATCTACACGGCCGCCGACATCCACGCGGATGACCACTACCGTGCGCGTGACATGATCGAGCACACCGCGATGCCCGACGGCCAGCCGCTCGACATCCCGGGCATCGTCCCCAAGCTCAGCGCGACGCCCGGCGCCACCGCATGGGTGGGACCGACGCTCGGCGAGCACGTCGAGGAGGTGCTTGCCTCGCTCGGCATTCGCGGCGCGGCACTCGCGGACCTGCGCGAGCGGGGAATAGTGTAGATTCGAGGCGTGGCGCATCGCGGGCATTTCCAGGTCTCGGTCACCAAGGACGATCTCGTATTTGCCTCCGCGCACTTCATCACGTTCGCCGGTCACCGCTGCGAGGGCCTGCACGGCCACAATTATCGCGCGCGCGTGACCCTCGACGGCGCGCTCGACCAGGAGTCGTGGCTCGTCTTCGACTTCATCGAGCTCAAGCGCATCATGCGGGCGCTGTGCGGCCAGCTCGATCACCTCGTCTTACTGCCGCTCGAGAATCCACGGATCCAGATCACTGCCGAACAGGACAGCGTCCGGGTCGCGGTCGATGGCAAGCCCCAGTATGTCTTCCCGAAACGCGACTGCGCGCTGCTGCCGATCCCGAATACCAGCGTCGAGATGCTGGCGCAGTTGCTCGCCGACCGGTTGCGCGCCGAGCTCGACGCGGCGGGTCCCCACCGCCTGACCGCCATCGAGATGGAAGTGGAAGAGAACGTCGGACAGACCGCCGTCTACCGCGTGCTGCTGAAGGAGGACATCCGATGACCGCGAAGAAAGAGCCGACCTATGACGAGGCGCAGATCGCCGAGCGGCTGCGCGACCTCGAAGGCTGGTCGTACGCGGGCGGGGTGATCCAGCGCGTCTTCAAGACCGACGGCTTTCCGAGGACGCTGATGCTCGTCAACGCCATCGGGTATTTCGCCGAAGCTGCCGATCACCATCCAGACATGCTGGTGAAGTGGGGAAGCGTCGCCGTGGCGCTCTCGACCCACAGCGCCGGGGGCATCACCGACAAGGATTTTGCTCTCGCCCACCGCATCCAGGATCTGGCCCGTACGTAGTGTCCGCCTTCAGGCGGACCGTGCAATATCAGAATGTTGACAACACGGTAGCGTCACGCCATGATGGCCGGCGGCTCACCGTCCCTGGTGGGTCTTTCGAGGTTCCAACTCTCCTTTCAGGAGGACTGATGGCTTTCGTGGTTCGCGGCCGGCTCGGTCGAGGGCTCTTCGTGCTCACCGCCGCCCTGCTCCTTTGCGGCACTGCCGTCTTCGCGCAGTCGACGGCACAGATCAATGGCACCGTGTCCGATTCGAGCGGCGGCGTGCTCCCAGGCGCTACCGTGACCGCCATTCAAACCGACACCGGCTTTCGCCGCGAGGTCGTGACCAGCGAAACGGGCTTGTTCACGATGCCGAACCTGCCGATCGGGCCGTACCGGCTCGAGGTCGCGCTCTCCGGCTTCCGCACCTACACACAGACCGGCATCGTCCTGCAGGTCAACAGCAACCCGTCGATCCCGGTGGCGTTGCAGCTCGGCGATCTGGCTGAAACGGTTTCCGTCGAAGCATCGGCGCCGCTGGTCGAGACACGCAACCCCAGCATCGGCGCGGTGATCGACAACGAGCGCATCGAGGAGCTGCCGCTGAACGGCCGCAACGCGGCCGACCTCGTGGTGCTGGCGGGCGCCGCGGTTCGTCCCGAGGGCGCCAACGGCGTCTCCTCGAGCCGCAGCATGCAGGGCGGCCTGGGCATCTCGGTGGCCGGCGGCCAGACGTTTGGCGTGGCCTACCTGCTCGACGGCGCGACACACAACAACCCGTACGACAATTTCAACCTGCCGCTGCCGTTTCCCGACGCCCTGCAGGAGTTCAAGGTCGAGACGAGCGCCCAGAACGCGCAGAACGGCTTCCACGCGAGCGCGTCGGTGAATGCGGCCACCAAGGCGGGCACCAACACCTTTCACGGCGATCTCTTCGAGTTCGCGCGCAATCACAAGTTCAACGCCATCAACCCGTTCAACGCGATCGATCCGGTGACCCGGAAGCGCAGGGACGACGGCCTGAGCCGCAACCAGTTCGGCGGCACGTTCAGCGGGCCGATCAAGACCGACAAGCTGTTCTTCTTCGGCGCCTACCAGGGCACCAAGACCGATGAGCGGCCATCTGATGACGTTCGCTTTGTGCCCACGCCGGCGATGCTGGCGGGTGACTTCACGGAGATCGCCTCGGCCGCCTGTAACACGCGCGGCGCCATCACGCTCGCGGCGCCCTTCGTCGGCAATCGCATCAACCCGGCGCTGTTCAACCCGGCGTCGCTGAAGATCGCGGCCAAGCTGCCGGCCACCACCGACCCCTGCGGCCGCACCGGCGCCACCAACCCGCGCAGCATCGACGAGAAGCAGGCCATTGGCCGCATGGACTTCCAGTTGACGCAGAACCACTCGATCTTCGGCCGCTACATGGCGACGACCTATTTCTTCGCGCCGCCGTTCACCGAGTCGCAGAACGTCCTCTCCACGACGCTGGGAGGCCGCGACAACCTGGCGCAGTCGCTGGCGATCGGCGACACGATGGTGCTCAGCAACACGGTGGTCAACAACGTCCGGTTCGGCTTCAACCGCTCGGCCGTGCACCGCACCTCGGTGGATTACTTCGGTCCGAGCGACGTCGGCCTGAAGAACTACAGCTACCTCGAGCACTACATGCTGATGACCGTCACCGGCGGGTTCAACCTGGGTGGCGGCACCGAGAACGACGCGATCTTCAACACCAATACCTACTCGGTCAGCGACGACCTGACGATGATCCGCGGCGCGCATCAGTTCGGGATTGGTGCCAGCGTCGCCGTGTGGGACTCGCTGACGCGCGCGAACGTCCGGTCGCCGGGTACCTACAGCTTCGACGGTCTGGTGACCGGCCTCGGCCTCGCCGATTTCATGCTCGGGCGGCCCTTCACCTACATTCAGTCGGCGCCCAACACCCTCGACATGGCCCAGAAGTACTTCGGCCTCTACGGGCAGGATACGTGGAAGCTGTCGCCGACGATGACGTTCAACTACGGCGTGCGTTGGGAGCCGTGGTTCCCGCAGCAGCAGGTCAACGGCGCCGTCTACAACTTCTCTCCCGAGGGCTTCAAGTCGGCGACGCGCAGCAAGGTGTTTCCGCAGGCGCCGCCCGGGTTCACCTACCCTGGAGATGCGGGCTTCCCCAACGGCAAGGCCGGCATGAACACCGACTGGCTGAACTTCGCGCCCCGCGTCGGCCTGGCGTGGGACCCGAACGGCGACGGCCGCATGTCGGTGCGCGCCGGCTACGCGATGAACGGTGAGTTCGTCAACGGCCAGTTCTTCATCAACGCGGCGAACGCGCCGCCGTGGGGCTCGGAGCTCCGCCTGACGCGTCCGCTGATCGGGCCGTTCGACGACGTGTTCCTCAACACCGGCGTGGCCAACCCGTTTCCGGTCACCTTCGACGCGAATGCGCCGTTCTCGCCCAACGGGCCGTACCTGGCGACGCCGCAGAATCTCGACACCACGCGCGTGCACAACTGGAACGTCAGCGTGCAGCGGCAGGTGGGCAGCGACATGGCCGTGTCCGCCAGCTACATCGGCAACTACTCGACCAATATGTGGGATGTCGTGACCGGCAATCCGGGGATCATCCCCGGCGGCGGCTCGCCGACGGGCCCGTGCACCATCAACACGGTCAACGGCCCGCAGACGGTGGCGAACTGCTCGGCCGCCTCGCTCGACTCGCGCCGCGAGCTGACCCAGACGAACCCGGCGCTCGGACGGCTGATCGGCTTTCTCGACTACTTCACCGACTTCGGCACGCAGAAGTACAACGGCCTGCTGCTCTCGGTGCAGCGGCGCGCGGGCAACGGTCTCAACGCGAACGTCAACTACACGCTGTCGAAGTGCGAAGGCCATCCGACGCAGGGCGGCAGCACCTCGAACGTGGCGAGTGGCTACATGATTCCCGTCTCGATCATCAATCCGCCCGCCAACGGCGACGCGAACCTCGATGCCGATTACGGCCCCTGTGAGAACGACCGGCGGCACATCGTCAACGCGAGCGTGACGGCCGAGACACCGCAGTTCGCGGGCACGGCGGCCCGCGTGCTGGCGTCAGGATGGCGCCTGTCGGGCATCTTCCGGGCCTCATCGGGCAGGACGCTCAACATCAACACCGGCGCGGACCGCGCGCTGACCGGCAACCCCGGCACGCAGCGTCCCAACCAGATCCTCGACGACCCCTACGGCGACAAGTCGTGGAACAACTACCTGAATCCGGCGGCCTTCGCCCAACCGGCGCTCGGCACCTTCGGCAACGCCACGCGCAACGGCTACTACGGCAAGGGCAGCCGCGTGGTGGACCTGTCGCTGGTGCGCTCGTTCCGTTTCGGCAGCAACCGGATCGAGGCGCGCGTCGAGGCGTTCAACGCCTTCAACTGGGTGCGGCCGACCGGTGGCGCCAGCTCGCCGGTCACCACGCTCAGCAACGCGAACTTCGGCCGCTACCTGCAGGCCGACGACCCGCGGATCATGCAGTTCGCGCTCAAGTATCAGTTCTAAGATGAACCACGAAGGACACGAAGATCACGAAGAGCTGTTTTTGGCTTCGTGTTCTTCGCGGCCTTCGTGGTTAACTGTTTGAGGACGCAATGAAGAAAGTTGTGGCGATGGCCGCCGTTGTTGTACTGGCAACGACGGTCCTGCACGCGCAGCAGGCGCCGGCCGCGGGTGGCATCGAGGTGTTGCACGTGCGCGGCAACGTCTACGCGCTCTTCGGCGCGGGCGGCAACATCGTCATCTCCGTCGGGCAGGACGGCGTGCTGATGGTCGACAGCGGCACCGTTGACAAGACCGACACCGTGCTGGCCGCGATACGGCAGGTGCAGCGGCTCGTGGACGAGCGTAACGACGTGCTCGCGTCGCTCCAGCCGAAGTGGGGCGCCGAGACGCGATCGACGGTGATCCGGGATCGGGATCCGGACGCGCCGGCCAAGCCGGTGCGCTACATCATCAATACGTCGGCGGACCCCGAGCACGTCGGCGGCAACGAGAAGATGTCCACGTCGGGACGGACCTTCACCGGCGGCAACGTGGCGGGCGACATTCGCGACGCCGCGCAGGGCGCCGCGATCCTGGCGCATGAGAACGTGACCACCAGGATGACCGAGCCGCCGGCGGGGCAGCCGGCCGCCTCGACCCGTGCGCTGCCCACCGACACCTACTACGTCGACACGATGAAGCTGAGCCACTTCTTCAACGGCGAAGGGGTGCAGTTGTTCAACGTCCCCGCCGGGCACACCGACGGCGACAGCATCGTGTATTTCCGCGGCAACGACGTCATCGCCGCCGGCGACATCTTCTCCAACGACACCTATCCGATCATCGACATCGCGCGCGGCGGCAGCATCAACGGCGTCGTCGACGGCCTGAACCATATCCTCGACCTGACGTTTGCCGAATTCAGGAGCGAAGGCGGTACGATGGTGGTGCCGGGCCACGGACGCATCGGCGACTCGGCCGACGTCGCGTATTACCGTGACATGGTGACGATGATCCGCGACCGCGTGCAGGACATGGTCAAGCAGGGGATGACGCTCGACCAGGTGAAGGCCGCGAAGCCGACGGTCGACTACGACGGACGGTTCGGTGCGACGACCGGGCGGTGGACGACGAATCAATTCATTGAAGCGGTGTACCGGAGCCTGGTCCCGAAGGCCACGCCTGCGCCCGCGGGTGGCGCGCCAAGAGGCCGCACGGAGTAAGAGATGCGTTTGTGCAGGTTCGGTGAAGATCGCCTCGGCGTCGTTGAAGGTTCGCATGTCAAGGACGTCACGGCGGCGCTCGACGTGCTGCCGGCCTATCGCTATCCGCTGCCGCGTCACGACGTGTTGATGGCCAACCTGCCGACGGTGATGGCGCGCATCAAGGCGATCGCCGCGGAGGCGCCGTCGGTCCCGCTCGCAAGCGTGAAGTTGCTGAGCCCGGTTGCCAATCCGGGCAAGCTCATTGCCGCGCCCGTGAACTACCAGAAGCATCTGGATGAAGTGAAGGGCGACGTGCAGATTCACGCCAACAATCCCGGTCACACGCTGACGATCCAGAGCGCGGGTGTCTTTCTCAAGGCGACGAGCTCGCTGGTGGGTCCCGGGGAAGGCGTCGCGATTCGCATGACCGACCGCCGCACCGATCACGAAGTGGAGCTCGCCGTCGTGATTGGCCGCGAGGGAAGCCGGATCTCGAGCGCCAATGCGCTCGAGCATGTGGCCGGCTACAGCATCGGCCTCGACATCACCATCCGCGGGTCGGAGGATCGCAGCTTCCGGAAGTCGCCCGACGGCTTCAGCGTGCTCGGTCCGTGGCTGGTCACGGCGGATGAGATCCCCGCGCCCGGCTCGCTCGACCTCGAGATCGCGGTCAACGGCGAACAGCGGCAGAAGTCGAATACGAAGTACCTGATCCTCGGCGTAGCCGAGCTGATCGAGCTGGCTTCGTCGTTCTACACGCTGTATCCCGGTGACGTCATCTACACCGGCACGCCCGAAGGCGTCAGCCCGATCGAACCCGGCGACGAGGTCGTGGCCACCATCGAGCGCATCGGAACGATGCGCGTCGCCGTTCGTGCTCCCGAGGGCAGCGCCGTTCCCACGATGACCGGCGCCGCCGCATCGCAGTAACAAGGACTCATTCTTATGGATGCTCCAGGCACCGCCACAGCATATTTCACCAAGCCAGAAGCCACGCCCCAGCGGCAGGAGTTCTATTCGCGGCTGGACAAGAAGAGCACGGCGCCGTTGTGGGAAGTGCTCGCGCGGATCATCCCGCCCGAGCCGACGCCCGACACGGTGGCGACGTTGTGGCGGTACGAGGAGATGCGGCCGCTGCTCCTCGAAGCCGGCGGCCTGCTCACGCCGAGGGAAGCCGAGCGGCGGGTGCTCGTGCTGGAAAATCCTGGCGCGCGCGGCCAGTCCCGCATCACGCAGAGCCTGTACGCCGGCCTGCAGCTGATTCTGCCGGGCGAGATCGCTCCGTGTCATCGGCACGCGGCCTCGGCGCTGCGGTTCGTCATCGAAGGGACCGGCGGCTATACGGCCGTCGAAGGCGAGCGGACGATCATGCATCCCGGAGATTTCATCCTGACGCCGTCGTGGACCTACCACGACCACGGCAACCCCGGTGACGACCCGGTGATCTGGCTCGACGGCCTGGACGTGCCGATCGTGAACCTGTTCGACACCAGCTTTATGGAAGGGTATCCGGGCGAAGAGGCGCAGCCGATTACCATCGAGGAAGGCGACTCGCTGGTGCGCTACGGCGCGAACATGCTCCCCGTCGACTACACGCCGGGGCGCCTCAGCTCCCCGATCTTCAACTATCCGTACTCGCGTAGCCGCGAAGCGCTCGACAAGCTGTCGCGCAACGGTCCTCCGCACGCGTCCCACGGCGTCAAGATGCGGTTCGTGAACCCGGCGACGGGTGGGTATCCGATGCCGACCATCGGCGCGTTCATGCAGTGGCTCCCGGCGGGATTCCGCGGGAAGCCGTATCGCGCGACCGACGCCACTGTGTTCTGCGTGGCAGAGGGGCGCGGCCGGACGCGGATCGGCGGCACCTCGGTCTCATGGGGCCTGCACGATATCTTCGTCGCGCCGTCGTGGCAGCCGGTCACGCTCGAGGCCGAGCAGGAGACGGTGCTTTTCAGCTTCTCCGACAGGCCGGC
>CAMCNL010000052.1 GCA_945876205.1 Candidatus Sulfopaludibacter sp. SbA3 | reverse complement strand
TGAGTGACGCCTCGATCGTCTTTCCGAGGCCGACCTCGTCGGCGAGCAGCCAACGCACCGGGTCATTGGCGCTCGCGCGCTCGGCAACGTGGAGCTGGTGCGGGAAGAGCCGCACACGTCCTCCGAGGAAGGTGCCGAGTCCGTCGGCTTCGCGAAGCGTCAGCAGGTGGAGGATGTCCATGCGCGTCACGAAATCCTCGACCTCGTCGAGATCGCCGAGCGCGAGGCGTTCGAGAAGGGCGCCTTCGAGCTCCAGGGGCCACAGGTCGTGCGACGACACGGTGTCGCCATTTGCAAGCCGCAACGTCCCATCGGGCAGTCGCGCCGCGATCGTGGTCTCCTCTCGCGTCGCGGTGATGCGGACTGGCCTGCCAGCGCTCAGATCAACCGGGATCAGCGCGTCGGTGCTGGCCGCCATCCGCAGCCTGGTCGCCGGGCGCGGGAATTCGACGAGGACGGTTCGGCCTTCGAGAGCCGTGACGCGGCCGATCCCCAATTCGGGATTGTGACGATGGGTGAGGTAGTCGCCCGTCTTCCAGGTGCGTGCCGGTGCTGACATGTTTCGCGGTCTTTCAGGACAGGCCGGCCGCGCGCGAGACTCGCTCGTACGAATGCAGGCGGTCTTCTCGATCGGGCAGAAGCGTCGAGAGCATGAGCTCGTCGGCGCCGGTATCACGCGCCAGCGCCGCCAAACCATCGACGACGGTCTGCGGCCCGCCGATGATCGCTCCCAGGAGGAAGTCGGCGGCAATCGCCTCCTCCTCCGGCGTGAAGCGATGGGCGAGGGCTTCCTCGATGCTGGCGATCGGCGCGCGGCGTCCGGTCCGGTTTCTCACGACGGCCAGCCGGATCGGCGCGGCCAATCTTTGCGCCTCTTCATCATCCGGTCCGCAGACGACCGTGACGGCGAGCATGGCGTACGGCCTGGCGAGATCGGGTGAGGCCTTGAACTGTTCCTGGTACCAGGCGATCGCGGCCTTGGCGTTGCGCATCGCGAAGTGGCCGGCGAAGGCGTAGCGCACGCCGAGCGACGCGGCAATCGATGCGCCCTCGAGGGTTGAGCCGAGCATCCAGATCGGGGGCAGCGGAACGTCGGACGGCATCGGGACGACGCTTCGGTAGGGATGGTCCGCCGGAAACGTGCCGTTGGCAAACGCAAGCACCTCGGCGAGACGATTGTTCGGATCGTCGGCGGGTCCGCGTCTCAGCGCCGAGGCGGTGACCGGATCGGTGCCGGGCGCCCGGCCAAGCCCGAGATCGATGCGGCCCGGGTGGAGGGCTTCGAGCGTCCGGAAGATCTCCACCACGCGGAGCGGATTGTGGTTCGGCAGCATGATGCCGCCTGCCCCGACCCGGATGCGAGTGGTGGTCGCGGCGATGTGCGCGATCAGCACTTCGGGTGCGGACGTCGCGATGTTCGCCATGCTGTGATGTTCGGCCACCCAGTAGCGCGTGTAGCCGAGCGCGTCGCAATCGCGCGCCAGCGCGACCGAATCAAGGATGGCCTGTCGCGGCGTGGATGAGGCACCAACTGGCGAGAGGTCGAGGACGGATAGAGGGACCACGGATAGAATCAGTGTACGGCACCAGCGCGTCACGGCACGATTCGTCGGGAAGATTTCGTCAGCAGCGTGGCTGGTGCGCTGCAGCACATCTCCTGCTTTCATCCGCCCGACTACATCCGCGCGCTTGCCGAGGCCTATCGGCGAGAAGCGTCGCCCGCGGCGCGCGATGCCATCGCGCAAATCCTTACCAATTCACGCATGTGCGCGGAAGGCCGCCGGCCGATCTGCCAGGACACCGGCATCGTCGTCGTCTTCCTGAACGTGGGCATGAACGTCCGCTGGGACTCTGATTTCAGCGTCGAGGAGATGGTGAACGAGGCGGTGCGGCGCGCCTACCTCGACCCGGCCAACGTCCTGCGCGCGTCGATGGTCGCCGACCCCCTGGGTTCGCGGACCAACACCGGCGACAACACGCCGGCCGTCGTCCATACGAGGCTCGTGCCCGGCGACACCGTTGAAGTGAAGGTGGCGGCGAAGGGCGGCGGCTCGGAGAACAAGGCCGCGTTTGCCACGCTGAAGCCGTCTGACGACCTGGTGGAATGGGTGTTGAGGACGGTTCCAGCGATGGGCGCCGGATGGTGTCCTCCGGGGACGCTGGGAATCGGTGTCGGCGGCACGGCGGAAAAGGCGATGCTGCTGGCGAAAGAGGCGCTACTCGCGCCGATCGACATGCACGAGCTCAAGGCGCGCGGCGCGATGAACAGGCTCGAGGAGCTCCGGATCGCCATCTTCGACGCCGTCAACGCGCTCGGCATCGGCGCGCAGGGACTCGGCGGGCTGACCACGGTCCTTGACGTGAAGATCCTCGACTACCCGACGCACGCGGCGGCGCTTCCGGTGGGGCTCATTCCAAACTGCGCAGCAAATCGACACGCGCATTTCGTGCTCGACGGCACCGGGCCGGCGAGTCTGCCGATCCCCGATCCTGCCGACTGGCCCGACGTCCACTGGTCGCCGGCGCCGACGGCTCGCCGCGTCAACCTCGACACGATCACGAGGGCGGAGGTCGCGGACTGGAAGGCTGGCGACGTCCTGCTCGTCTCGGGTGCGCTGCTGACCGGCCGCGATGCGGCGCACCAGCGCATCGCGCGCCTCTTCGCCAGCGGGGGCACGCTGCCGCCCGGTCTCGACTTCACCAACCGGTTCATCTACTACGTCGGACCGGTGGATCCAGTCAGAGATGAAATCGTGGGCCCCGCGGGTCCAACCACCGCGACCCGCATGGACAAGTTCACGGAGATGATGCTCGAGAGAACCGGACTGCTGGGGATGATCGGCAAGGCGGAGCGCGGCCCCGAAGGTGTCGCCGCGATCACGCGTCACAAAGGGGTCTACCTGGTCGCGGTCGGCGGCGCGGCATACCTCGTCTCGAAGGCGGTCCGCTCCTCACGAGTCGTCGCGTTTCCGGAGCTCGGCATGGAAGCCATCTACGAATTCATCGTCGAGAACATGCCCGTGACGGTGGCCGTCGATACGCAGGGGAGCTCGATTCACGAGACCGGCCCGGCGGAGTGGAAGCGGCGAATTGCCCTGAACGCGGTCTAGACCTACCAGAATCCCAGCAGGCGCCACCACGCGGCGCCGATCCCGAGCCAGATGGCGATGTTGACGACGCTGACGACGGCGCCGACTCGCCACCATTGACCGAGCGTGCAGTTGCCGCTGCCAAACAGGATCGGGGCGGGTGCCGTTCCATAGTGCGTCAGGCACGCGAACAGGTTGCTCGAAAACCCGAGGACGAGTGCGGCGAGAAGCGGCGGAACGCCGATGGCGAGCGCCACCGCGAGAAACGGCGCATACATCGCGCTCACGTGCGCGCTGATGCTCGCGAAGAAGTAGTGCGTGTAGAAGTAGACGAACACGAGTCCAAGAAATCCCGTTACCCATCCAACCCCGACGAACAGCGGTCTGACCAGTTCGGTGAACCAGGCGATGAGGCCCAGTTGTCCGAGCATCGTGGCCATCATCAGGAGCGTGGCGAACCAGACGAACGTATTCCATGCCTCGGCGTCGGTTGAGACGTCTTCCCAGCGCAGCACGCCCGTCACGAGCAGCGCCGCGACGGCGATCATGGCGGCCGCCGTCGGATCGAGACCGATGAATGTCCCGGCGATCCAGGCGCCCAGCAACACGATCGCGACCGTGGCCATCACCAGTTCACCGCGTTTCACGGGACCCATTGTGACCAGGGCCTGCCTCGCGAACTCGGGCGCCTCATCGTTGCGGCCGTGGCCGCAGGCGCAGAGACGATAGATCACCATCGGCACGACAATCAGGCTGGCGATCCCGGGCACCACGGCCGCAAGCGCCCACAATCCCCACGAGATCTGAACGCCCTGTGCCGCCGCGAGCTGCACGATGAGCGGGTTGGCCACCATCGCCGTGATGAACATCGCGCTGGTGATCACGGTGCCGTTGTAGGCCGCGAGCGTCAGGAACGCGCGTGCCTGCACGGCGGCGACGGGATTGGCGGCGCTCATCGTCTTCGTGAGCGACTGCAGGATCGGAAAGATAACGCCGCCCGCACGCGCGGTGTTGCTCGGGATCATCGGTGCGAGCACGAGGTCCGCGGCGACGAGGCTATAGCCGAGGCCGAGCGTGCTGCGACCAAAGCGGGCGACCAGGTGGTAGGCGATCCGCTCCCCGAGCCCGGTCCTGATGAAGCCGGCCGCCAGGAAGAACGCCGCCACCACGAGCCAGACCGTCGCGTTGCCGAAGCCGCTGAGCGCCTCGGCGATCGTCAGGGTTCTCGTCGCCAGGGCCGCGGCGATGCCGACAAACGCCATCGCGCCGATCGGCAGCGGCTTGGCAATGATGCCGACGACCGTCGCGACGAAGATCGCGAACAGCCGCCAGGCGCGCGGATCGACGGCGTCGGGTCGTGGAAGCGCCCAGATCGCAAGGCCGACGAACGCCACGAACGCGAGCCGACGGGGATGGAGTGTCGAGTTCAGGAGGAACACGATGTCATAGAATCCTTCCCGTGCTCAACGTCGTCGACATCCATCCCCACGTCATTTCCACCGACACGCGACGTTATCCGCGCGCGCCCATTGGAGGCCATCAGTCCACATGGTCGAGCGAGCGGCCGGTCAGCGTCGAACAACTGATCGCGGAACAAGAGCGCGCCGGCGTGCGGAAGGCGGCGCTCGTCCAGGCCTCGACCTGCTACGGCCACGACAACTCCTACGTCGCTGATGCGGTCAACGCGTATCCGGGACGGTTCGCGGGCGTGTTCTCGATCGACCCCCTCGCCCCCGATGCCCCCGACACGATCGCGCATTGGATCGCAAGAGGCATGACCGGCATGAGGCTGTTCACGACCGGAAGCACGATGCCCGGACAAGCCGGCTGGCTGGACGACCCTCGTTCGTTCCCGGCATGGCGCAAAGCCGAGGAAGAGGGCCTTCTGGTCTGCCTGCAGATGACGGCAGACGGCATTCCGCAGATCGTGAATGTGCTCGAGCGCGTTCCGCGACTGCGCGTGATCCTCGACCACTTGGCGCGGCCGGTGCAGGACGACGGCCCGCCGTACGCCGCGGCCAACAGCCTCTGGGGTCTCGCCAGGTACCCGAACGTGTATCTGAAAGTCACCGAACGGAACTTCGTCGGTGCACGGAATGGACAGGCGACTCCCGAGACGTTCTTCGGACGACTCGTCTCGGATTTCGGCGCGTCGCGGATCGCGTGGGGCTCGAATTACCCGGCATCGGAGAAGTCGCTGCCGGAGCTCGTCGCGCTCGCTCAGGACACCTTGGCCTTTCTGCCGGCCGGCGATCGTGAGTGGATCTTTTCGCGCACGGCCCAGGCGCTCTACCCGTCGCTGGCTGACCGCTCGTGACGCCGGCCATGGGCGAGCCCGTCACCCTGCACTCATTGCTCGGTAACCACCCGGGCACCAGGGCGTTGAGGAGCGGCCAGGTATCCTCGCCGCTCGTGACCTTCGATTATTTCGAGGTCAAGGTGGTCAACACGCAGTTCAAGGCGACGGTGCGCGATCTCAAATATGACTTTGCCGAGCTTGCCATCGTGACGATCCTGCAGGCGCAGGCGTACGACAAGCCCTACGTCCTGCTGCCAGCGACGATTGTCGGCCGCAACCAGCACCACACGATCTTCTACAACGCCGACAGGGGCCCGCTGGCGGCGTCGGATCTGAATGGCAAACGCGTTGGCGTCCGCGCCTATACCCAGACGACGGGCACGTGGGTGCGTGGATTCCTGGCGGACGACTACGGTGTCGACCTCGAGACGGTGAGGTGGGTGACCTTCGAGGATCCGCATGTCGCCGAGTACCGCGATCCTCCAACTGTCGAGCGGGCGGCCGAGGGCAAGGTCCTCAGACAGATGCTGCTCGACGGCGAGATCGACGCCGCGATCCTCGGCGACGTGGCTGAAGAGGGTCCGCTGAAGCACCTGATCCCCGACCACGAGGCCGCGGGTCAGCGCTGGGCGCGCGGTCATGGCGGAGTACCGATCAATCATCTCGCCGTGATGCGGACATCGATCGTCCAGTCGCGTCCAGACGTCGTGCGCGAGGTCTACCGTGTGCTCAAGGAGAGTCGCGCGGCCGCCGCGCTGCCAACGGGGCCGGACGATCCGCTGCGCTTTGGTATCGGCGCTGTCAGCCGGTCACTGGACCAGGTTGCCTCCTACGCCTTCGACCAGGGTCTCCTGCCACGGCGTCCCTCCGTCGACGAACTGCTTGCCGATGCGTCACGCATTCTTGGCACGGCTGGGGACTGATGACGTCACGATCGCGGCCTCTCTATAAAGACCTCTCGGTCCAGATCCTGGTGGCGATGCTGCTGGGCGTGCTCGTCGGCTACCTGTGGCCCGGCAGCGCCGACTCGATGAAACCGCTCGGCGACTTCTTCATCAAGCTCGTGCGGATGCTGGTGGCACCGATCATCTTCTGCACGGTCGTGCATGGCATCGCCAGCGTCGGCGAAGCCAAGCGCGTCGGCCGCGTCGCGATCAAGGCGCTGATTTATTTCGAGATCGTGACGACGATCGCGCTGGTGCTCGGTCTCGTGCTGGTGAATGTCTGGGCGCCCGGTGTCGGCATGAATGTCGACCCGGCCTCGTTGACGGGCGCCGGCGCACCCAACACCGATGGGTTGGCCCATCACGTCGGATTCGGCGACTTCCTGCTCGCGCTCGTGCCCGAGAGCGCGGTGGGCGCCTTCGCCGATGGCGACGTGATCCCGGTGCTGTTCTTCTCGTTGATGTTTGCGTTCGGCTTGCTCTCGATGGGGCCGCGGGCAAAGCCGATGGTCGACGGCATCCACTTCCTGTCGCAGGTGCTGTTCAAGATGATCGGCATCGTGATGTACGTCGCGCCGATCGGGGCGTTCGGCGCCATTGCGTTCACGGTGGGCAGGTTCGGGCCGTCGTCGCTCCTGGCTCTCGGACGCCTGGTGGCTGAATTCTACGTGTGCTGCCTGCTGTTCGTGGTGCTGGTGCTGACACCGATCGCCTGGGGCTTCGGCATCAACATCCTTCGGCTGATCCGCTACATCGGAGCGGAGCTGATGATCGTCGTCGGTACGAGCTCGAGCGAATCGGTGTTCCCGCGGCTGAACGCCAAGCTCCGCCAGCTCGGTGTCGACGAACCGGTCGTCGCGCTCGTGTTGCCGGCCGGCTACGCGTTCAACCATGACGGCACGTGCCTGTATTTCGCGACCGTGTCCGTGTTCCTCGCGCAGGCTGTCGGGATCGACTTATCCGTGGGTCAGCAACTGGGACTGCTCGCCGTGATGCTGTTCACGTCAAAGGGTGGGGCAGGTGTTGCGGGGTCGGCGATCGTCGTCCTCGCGTCGACACTGGCGTCGAGCGGCACGATACCGGTCGCCGCCGTTGGACTGATCCTGGGCGTGCATCGCCTGCTGTCGTCGGTTTTCGTCCCCGTGAACGTGCTCGGCAACGCCCTGGCGACGCTCGTGATTGCGAAACTGGAGAGGGCGGTGGATCTCGTGACGCTCGAATCCGAGCTGCGGCGTGAGCCGGGCCTGGTGGAAGCCACCAGGCCCGAATATCAATAAGCCTGCAGAAGCGCTACTCCCAGCGGCCGACGACTTTTCCATCCTCGAACTTCGCAGCCACGAAGTTGCCGGCGGCCGAGCCGTCGCGCATCGGATGGATTCGCATCGTCACCCTGGTGCCCGCCTTGAACGTCGACGGCCGGATGCCCTGGCGTGAGAGCTGATTCGGGCTGCCCCACTCGACGCTCCATTCCTTCGGCGCCTCGCCCGGCTTCGTGTCGGCCATCACCTGGATCCAGGCGTGCGGGTTCGTAAACTGGAACTCCTTGATGGTTCCGGTCAACTCCGTCGTCTTGTTTTCGTCGAACATCGTGCCGGCGTGATGCGCGACCAGCGTCTGCGCCGCCACCAACAATCCACACGTCACGAGCAGCGCCGCAATCAACTTCGATCTCATGGCCATTCCCTCCACTATTCCTACTTCGCGGCGCCCAGGGGCTTTCCGTCTGGCCCGAGGATGAGCGTCTCGCCCGTTGGGGCGACGGGATTCCGGTTGTTCTCCGCGCACGCGTAGTCGTAGACCCGCGTGCCTTTCGGCAGGCGACGGTACGTCTTCGTGACGTTCCAGGGCGCCGTCAGCGCTTTCGGATCTTCGATCACCATCTTCGCTTCCATGGTCTGCTCATCGAGCCTGCGCAGGCGCGTGACGATGTGCGCCGCGTCGCTCAAGATCAGCCCGGACCGATCGAGCACGGTGTCACCAGACTCGGGGTAGTGCGACATCCTCGTGCTCACCGTGTCGATCACCAGCGTATCGCCTTCCCAGTGGCCAACGGAATCCCCGGTGTAGGTGGGCCATCTGTCGTCCGGGGCCGGATGCGCGCGCCCATCCGTATAGATCCTCATCACGTTCGGACCGTTTTCCGTAAGGATCCAGGTCTGTTCGGGCCGCACCACGAACTCGTAGGTGTCGGGCACGTTCAGCAACCGTGGGAAACCGGCAGGGGTTCCGCATGTATTGATGGGGTCGGGAAGCTTTTCCGAGTCCCTGAGCTTCAGGTTCCGCTGATACATCGCCTCGAATTCGGCGTTGTAGGGTGGGTGCTCCCGCACGCCCTTCGACAAGGCGCCACCCTGGCCTGTCTGCGTGGCGCGGTCGAACACCGTGCCGCCCTGCATCTGCCAGACGCCGGTCCAGTCGGGCAGCGCGGCTTGATTCTGAGCGCTCGCCGCAGCGGCGGTGAGCAGCATACCGACACATACAAGTAGTTTCATGGGATTTGCACCTTCACGGCGTCACCCGTGACTTGTCCCGCATACTCCGGCAGGAACCAGCCGGCCTTCGTCAGCTCGTCGAGTCTCTGCTTCACCTTGCCGCGATACGCCGACGCGTCCTTGTAGAGCGCGTGCAGTTGATCGCCGGTCATCGCGATCTGATATCCGCCGATGCCGCAGTAGAAATCGTCGCGCGTGCCCGGCTTCGGATCGGCGTTATTGGGCACGCCGTACTTTGCGACCGGCACGTCCACGTAGGTGTTACGCACACCGCCCCTGGCGTTGCCATGCGCGTCCACCGCGATCGCGCCGTTTTCCACGACGATGCGGTCGGCGCGCGGCGGCACGGTACCTTTGTCGACCCACTCGATGAGGTGATGCAGGCCTAACGCCATCATCGAGCCCACCGGATACGTCGAGACGGGCATCTTGCAGGGATTGGGATCGTAGGTCGGGTTCTCGCGCGAATCGTTATGCGGCATCCCCGCGATTTCGTAGAGGCGGAACTGATCGCCCGGCGCGTCTCCGTCCGGACGCCGGTGCGTCTCACCGTTGGCCGCGCCCCGGAAGATTTCTGTCTGCGTGGCGATCTGGACGAGCGGTACGTCAATCTTGGGAATCGGCATTCCCGCGGTGCTGGTGGCGAGGAATCCGTCGTAGATCGGCTTCCCATCGGGCATCCGCCAGGTCGCGTGCGCTGGCAGGTAGCCGCGGAGCGTGCCCGCTGATTGTGACGTGCCCATCAGAAACAGGTGACGCACGCGCATGCCGGCGAGCGGCGACGTCGGGCCGTTGCCCTTCAGTAGCGCACCGACCTGCGCGAGGATCTCGTTGGCCTGACCCTGGTCCACCAGGCTGATCGTCTTGTAGCGCTCCGGATTCGCCTTGACGACCGTCGCCTCGGTGCCTTCCTTCTGCGGCGCGATCTCCACCGAGATGTGCCCGCTGCGCATCATGTGAATGCGCGTGAAGTAGAACATCCAGCTATTGCCGCTCGCATGCATCGCTTCGGCGACGACGATGCCGCTGAAGCGCTTCGGGTCGTCCGGCTTACGGACGAGAATCCGCGTCGTGTAGGGCTTGCCGCTGGCCGTCCCCGACACGAAGTACTCCGTGACCGAGTACTTCTGATCCGGGAGCCCGGTGCCCGCCGGCACGCGCTGCAACCCCGGGTAGATCGGGCCTGGTCCGGTCACCGGCGCACTGACGGCGGGATTGGGCGTCGTCTGGGTCTGGGCCTGCGACACCGCCGTCGCAGCCGCCAGCAACACGAGCACGACAAGCTTCTGAAACATGAACGATTCTCCTGCCTATTTTAGAGCCGCGCCGCGTGTGAGAGCCGCACCGCTTTTGAGGGCAACAGCGTGCCGCGCGGCCGGCGCGGTTCGGGTGGAGTTTACGTCATAGAATGCCCCCGCGACCAATCTGGAGCAGTGGACGAAATAGTCGATGCCTCGCAAGGATGGGCCAGCCCCGAATGGACCCGAGACGTTTGACCGGCTGAAGGCTCGGCTGGGACGGTATCCCACGGCCGATGAACTGAGCCGGGAGCTTCTGACCGCTCATCTTGCCTCTGGCCATTCCACGAACAACGAGAGCCGCAGGCGGCCTGCGCGTCTGTTTACCGTCGTTGCCCTCATCGGCGTCGTCGGCCTTGCGCTGCTTGCGAGGGTGATCTTCGTGGGACAGCAGCCAGCCCCGGCCCCGGACCTCCCGCCCGCCCCGGCGAGCGAGATAGCCGCAGCACCACCGCTCCCTGCGGTCGTCATGCCTCCGCCGCCTCCTCCCGCCGAAGAGGTTCCGATCAGAACCCCGGCTCGGCGCCGCGCGCCTGCAACGCCACCGGCGCGCGCTCCGAAGCCTCCTGCGTCGCCGCGTGTCGAAGACGCCGCGATTCAGCGGCGGGTGCTGCCGGATATTCCAGCGTCTGCGCGAAGGACCATCACGGGAAGGGTGAGAATCAACGTCCGGGTGTCGGTCGATCCGTTAGGCAACGTGACGGAGGCCGTCTCCGCCTCTCCGGATGCCAGCAGGTATTTCACCGGCCTCGCCGTGAAGGCAGCGCAGGGGTGGAAGTTTGCGTCCGCCCCTGCCGACCGCGGTGATTCGCCGAGAGAGTGGGTGATCAGATTCGAGTTGGGACGCCAGGCGACAACCGCAGCCGCGGTGGCTGCGGTCCCGTAGCGCACGTCCTCAGTTCACCGCGAAACAGTAGAACCGCCCCTCGCCGCCCCAGCTCTGGAGATCTCTCTGGCTGCAGCCCGTCGTGGCGTGCGATGAATTCCACGACTGGTTCCCGTTGCCGATGCGATCGGAATGGCCGACCTGCGCCGAGCCGGCACCGTTGCTCGTCCAGTTGTTGCACGTGTGGTCCGCGGTATCGGTATACGCGCGTCCGTCCGGCTGCGTGCCGGTCAGCATGTCGTGAAGGGTCGGCAACGGGTCGCCGATGCCGTTAATCAGTTCGCCCTTTTCGGTCACGGCGAATTCCTTCGTCAGATTGCTGCCGCGCCTGGCCTCATCCAGCGTGTCTCCGTGTATTTCCGACCCGACGATCGGTCGTTGGAGCCGGCGCTTCAGATAGTCAGGGATCCGTTCCTTGGCGTTGAACCACGGACCGGTGCCGATACGGTCTCGTGCGTTGACGGCCGGCTGACCGGGCCGCGCCTGCGTGCTGAGGTACGCGCGCCAGGTCTTACCGGTGATACCGGCGCGGGTCGCCAGCATCGTGCAGTGCGCGTCGGCACCAGCCAACCCGCCAAGGTTGCCACCGTTGCCGATCGGCTCACTCGTCACGAAGAACGTCATCAGGCTCGAGGGGATGCGGTCCGACGTTGGCATCGCCGGCCGGGCTCGCTCTTGTGCGATCGACGTCGTCGACACGACCAGGGCGCAGATTGAGATCCACAGGAATATGTTTTTCATGAGCGTTCTCAGTTCGTCGCGAAGCAGTAGAACATGCCGACACCATGGGTCTTGTTCAGCGCGGTCTGGCTGCAGCCGTTGGTCCCATGCGATGAATTCCACGAGCCGTTGCCGCCGCCGTTGCGATCGGGAAATCCGATTTGCGCATTCGGCCTGCCGGCGCCACCTTCGAGCACCTGCGGACCGCCGGGAGCGGGATCGGCGTTGCTCGTCCAGCTGTTGCACGAGTAGTCGACGCCTGGAGGGAACGCCCGTCCGTCGAGCTGCGAACCGGTAATCATCTCGTGGCGGTTGGTATAGGGCGTCGTCTTCGAGTACTCCCAGTCGCTATCTCTCGGCACCTGGTAGTCGTTGAGCCCCGGGACGATCTGTCCCTTTTCCGTGAGGCCCGTACGCTTCGTCAAGTTGTTGCCCAGCCGGGCGAGTTCCAGCGTGTCTCCATGCAGGTGGGCCAGGTCGCGGGCGATCATCACACCGTCGAAGTTGTACCAAGGGCCGGCGCCGATCCGATCGCGTGCGTTGACGGCCGG
This sequence comes from Candidatus Sulfopaludibacter sp. SbA3, assembly GCA_945876205.1. Lineage (GTDB taxonomy): Bacteria > Acidobacteriota > Vicinamibacteria > Vicinamibacterales > UBA2999 > CANNDT01. The sequence goes on along the minus strand of CAMCNL010000052.1, from coordinate 5,700 downwards.
CTGACCGGGGCGTGCCTGGGTGCTCAGGTACGCGTGCCAGGTCTTGTTGCCCGCGCCGACGGCTTGCGCCAGCCTCTGGCATTGCGCATCCGCGCCGGCCAGCCCCCCGAGATTGCCGCCGTCGCCAATGGGCTCGCTGGTGACAAAGAACGTCATCGGCGTGCCGCCCGGCATTCCGTGCTGCCCAAACACCACTGAGGACGCCAGGCCAGACGTCGCCAGAATAGCGGTGAGGACCAAGATCCGTTTCATGCGCAACTCCATAAAATCGTCGTGCGTTTGAACCGCCCGCGCGGATGAGCGCCACTATAATCCACGACTGATGGACCGCCGCCAATTTCTCTATGCCGCCGCCGCTGGCGCCCTGGCGACTCGCGTGCCGGGCGCGTTCGCCCAGGCGACGAAGTACGACCTGATCATCAGGGGAGGAAGGGTCATCGATCCGTCGCTTCGGATCGACGCGATCCGTGACGTCGCCGTGGCGCAGGGCCGCATTGCGGCGGTCGAGGCCAGCATCGCCGGCGCGGCGGCCGAGACGATCGATGCCAGGGGCAAGCTGGTCGTGCCCGGGCTGCTCGACATCCACACGCACGCCGCGCGCACCAAGGAAGGTCCAGGGCTCGTCCTCCTCGACGGCGTGACCGGGTGGATCGATGCCGGTTCGCAAGGCGCGGATCGCATCGCCGATACGGCCGCCATCGCCAGGACGTCGCCGCAGCAAGGGCGCGTGCTGGTCAATATCGGGCGCTCGGGCATCCTGCCCGAGGGCGACACCATGAATCTCCCGCTTGCCGACACGGGCGCCTTGCGCGATGCGATCGCCAGGTACCGCGACGTTGTCGTCGGCGTCAAGGCGAGGCTCTCACGCGAAGTGGCGGGGGAGAACGACGATGAGGTGATGCGCCGCGCGCAGGAGGTGGCGACCTCGTTCGACCTGCCGCTGATGATTCACATGGGGCAGTCGCGCTCGCCGCTGTCCCGGCTCTTCGATCGGCTCAAGCCCGGCGACATCGTGACGCACATGTTCGCGCCGCCGCCCAACAGCATCATCGACGACAACGGCCGCATCCTTCCCGAAGTGCTGGCGGCGCGCCGCCGCGGCGTCTGGTTCGACGTCGGCAACGGGCAGACCGGACACATGCGATGGGACACCATCGAGCGCATCATGCAGGCAGGCTTCTGGCCCGATACGTTTTCCACCGACTGGAACGTCAATAGTCCAACAACCGGCGTGATCGACTTTCCCAACTGCATGTCGAAATTGCTTGGCTACGGCATGACCGTGCCGCAGGCGATCGCCTGCGCGACCGTCAACGCCGCGCGCACCTTCGACGTGTTCCGCGATCGCGGCACGCTGAATGTCGGCGCGGTGGCCGACATTGCGCTGCTCGAATTGCGCGAGGGAAACTTCGAATTCCTCGATAATTTCGGCAACAAGGTACCGGGGCGGCAGCGGTTGTTCCCGAGCGGCACCGTGCTTGGCGGCAAGCGAATTCCGCGAGGCTGAGGGTCAGGAATACGGTAGATTGGCGCTGCTATGAAGAACATCTTCCTTGCGTTGGTTCTGGCGCTCGCCGCCGTGCCGCTGTCGGCCCATCACGGCGACACCAACTACGACCTGACGACGCCATTCAGCATCACCGGGACGATCGTGGAGTTTCGTTTCATCAATCCACACCTGCAGATCACCCTGGATGTCACCGACAGCGACGGCAAGGTGACGAGATGGGCGGGGCAGGGCACGAGTCCGAACATGCTGGTGTTCCGCGGATGGAGCCGGACGAGTCTCAAGCCCGGTGACAAGGTGACGTTGAACGGCAACCGCTCGAAGAACGGCTCTCCGGCGATGAAGTTCGGTGAGGTGCTGATGAACGGCAAGCCGATCGGCGATTGGACTCCGACGGGCAACTGATCTGGAGGCGTCATTGCGCAGGTTTCTGACCGAGGCTCTCTCGCTGCTGGCGAGTCTCGCGATTTCGACATCGGCATTCGCCCAGGGTGGGCCGACACCAGCAGCGTCCACGCCGGATCTCTCCGGCATATGGGCGCGCGTCGTCGATCCCGCCTCACGCCCGTTCTATCTGTACGCCTTCCAGGCGGCGGAGCCTGCGATGACGCCGTGGGGCGAGGCGCGATACAAGGAGACCAAGCCCTCGCATGGCGCACGAGCGGTGGCGCTCGAGGAGAGCAACGATCCGGTCTTCGCCGCCTGCAACCCGCCGGGCGTCCCGCGCGTGTATCTGCATCCGTTTCCTTTTCAGATCGCGAACGTTCCCGGGCGCGAAATCCTGATCCTGTACGAGTACGACCATCTCGTCCGTCACGTCTATACCGACGGCCGCGCGCACGACACGCGTTCGGCGCCGACGTGGATGGGGGATTCGACCGGACGCTGGGAGGGAGACACACTCGTCGTCGACACGATCAATTTCAACGACATGACCTGGATTGACCGGCGAGGTCTTCCGCACGGCGAAGAACTGCACGTCGTCGAGCGCTTCAGGCGGGTCGATCAGAACACGCTGGACGTCAGCATCACGGTCGAAGACCCGCAGGCGTACACCAAACCGTGGAGCACGCAGCTTCGCTACACCTTACGTCCACCGGAATGGCGCATTCTGGAACTGGCGTGTGAGGACGATGCGAGTTTTCTGCAACTGGAGCGTCTCACGGCGCAACCCAGGAACTGACCCAGGGCCCCGGCAGACCGTTCAGGCCTGCGCGGGTAAGGTGGCCGCCAGACGACCATCTGGCATCGTGCGCGGTGTTACTGGACCGTCAAGAACAGAGCGGCGACGAACGCGGCGATGAAGAAGAAACCCGCGGGGATGTACAACAATCCGAACCCTGAATCCATGGATACCCTGAGTATTGAGTGTGTGTGGAAGGTGAAACCTGCGAACCCTTTGATTCTAACAGGTGAGGGGGACTACCGAAAGCGCAGCAGTTTCGATTTCCGCACACGTTTTTGTAGGATCCTGGCGGCTCGCGAAATCTCCTTGCGAGACCTCTCCACGGGGCGGGCCATCTGCCGAGCCACCCGACGCGCCTGCGTAATGTATTGATCCCGTCGCTTGCAGAAGAGCCAGTACATCTTTGGCCACTTGGCTATGGCCGCGATGGTCCTGGGGTGTCGGCTGAGCCGCGTGACCCGCAAGACATAGGCCTCAGATTCGTTTTTCGCCCCCTGCCACCGTGCTCCTGCGACCTCACCCGCATGGAGTGTGATCGGGTGGCTCCGCCAGAACGCGCGTTGAAGATCGCTACATTCCTGCGCCACCAAAGCCGACCGCCAGACCGACGCACCGGTTCCGCGTGCAGACGGCGCCTTGCGGTCAGCCTCGGTCAGCTCGAACATTTGCAGCTCGCCTGAATCGGCGACGACGTGCACGAGGGAATGCACTCGAACGGTATCCCGCAGATAACGGCCGTCAACGGTGCCCCCTGGCAACAGCGGGTGCACCGGGTCCACCATCAGCGGATGCAGGTCCAGCACACGCGCGATCAGACCCTCGTCACCCACAGGCCAATACACCGCCAGCGGAAACGCGCTGAATGGACGGGCGTCGGCGAACATCGTCCGCGTGTCGGAGTGGAGATGCGGGAGCGCCATCGCGACAAGGTCCCGAGGCGAGAGCGCATTCGGGCGCACGCGCGGATCGGAGAAACGTTCGAGGAAGGCCTCGCGATTCAGGCGCAGGGCGGTGCTCACGACGGCACGATGTCCCTCGCGATGCCGTCGGACCACGGCGGAGAGTGCTCCGTCCGAAAACACGAAGTTCGCTGGCAGGAACAGGACCGCGGCGCCGGCCTCGAATGCATCCTGCAAGGCGCGGCGCTGACACGCGTGCATGAGCTCATATGATCCCGGCGCGGCGAATCTCTTATGAGATCCATCAATCGGGACAATGTCGACCGGGAGAATGTCCCGGAGCGCTCGCACGTGAGGATGCGCGTCGATCTCGCCCTGGTGAATTGGCTGCGTCAGGATCCGGTAGCGGGAGCCGACAGGGAGCGCTGGAGTGTTGCCAGGCGCCAGCTGGTTTGGAAGACAGACGTCGAACAGCACATCGAGATCGGTCCGGTTCCAGACGTAGGTGACCGCGTGGAAGGTAGAAGAGCGTTGCCGAACCGGAATGTTCTTGCGGTCCATTTAGTCTTCTGGCTGGTAGGCCATCACCGTATCGAGCGAGCCCTTCCACACCACGCTATAACCCAGGCGCTTCAGTAAGACATCTGGCCGTTCGTCTTCGTACCGTGTCCCAAACAAGTGTTTTCGCTCGAACATGATCAGCGGTTTGAAGTTAGCGATCAGTCGCCTGGCTCCCAGTATCACTCGCGTCTCGAAACCCTCGACGTCGATCTTGATCAGGTCCACGTTCGGGATGTCACACGCATCAAGCGTGACCATCTGAACGCTCGTGCCGGTTGTCTGATCGGTGATATGCGCCGAATGACCGATGCCGTCCATTACTCGCATCTCCGATCGATCGCCAACGGCCACGTTGTGGCATACGACGTGGCCCGCCGCCTTCCCGGTCCAATCCTTCTTGTTCAGGAGTGCGAAGCTGTCGGGCACCGGCTCGAAGGCGTGAACCAAATCAAACCGTTCCGCCAGCCAGCGCGTGACCATGCCTTCGGCCGCTCCGACGTCGATAGCCGTCCGCCTTTTCATGAGAATGGCGTCGAGGTAATCGAGAGTCGGCAGCGTGCGCGTCCGCCATTCGTCGAGCGCTTCAGGATCAGTGAGCAATCCAGCGAATAGTAATCTAATCGTCGGTCCACCCGAAGCTGCGCTCGACCGCCTTCTGCCATCGTCGATACGCCTCGTCGCGTCGATCTGCCGACCAGTTCGGCTCCCACTGGCGATCCGCCTGCCACTGACGCCTCAGCATGTGAAGATCGGTCCACACCCCCACGGCCAGCCCTGCCGCGTACGCCGCGCCGAGCGCGGTGGTCTCCGAGACGACCGGCCTGACGACCGGCACGCCGAGCAGGTCGGCCTGCAACTGCATCAGCAGGTCGTTGACGGTGGCGCCGCCGTCGACCTTGAGCACGTCGAGCCGCACGCCGGAATCAGTCACCATCGCATCCAGCACGTCACGCGTCTGGAAACAGATGGCCTCGAGCGCCGCGCGCGCCAGGTGCGCCTTCGTGTGGAAGCGCGAGAGTCCGACGATCGCGCCGCGGGCGTCGGCCCGCCAGTGGGGAGCGAACAGGCCCGAGAAGGCGGGCACGAAGCAGAGGCCGCCGCTGTCGGGGACGCTCGCGGCCAGCGGTTCGATCTCCGCGGCCGAGGCGATGATGCCGAGTTGATCGCGGAGCCACTGGACGGCGGCGCCCGTCACGGCGATCGATCCTTCGAGCGCATACATGGGCGAGGCGGAGCCGAATTGGTACGCGAGCGTGGTCAGCAGCCCGGCGTGTGACGGCGTCGGCGAGTCGCCCGTGTTGAGCAGCAGGAAGTTCCCGGTGCCGTAGGTGTTCTTCGCCTCACCAGGCGCGAAGCATGCCTGGCCGACAAGCGCGGCATGCTGGTCGCCGAGGCACCCGGCGATCGGCACCTCCGCGCCCACGGGGCCATCGGCGCGTGTCGTGCCGAAGGCCGACGCGGACGACGATGGCGCGATACGCGGGAGCATCGGGCGTGGAATGTCGAACAGGGCGAGCAGCTCGAGATCCCAGTCGAGGGTCCGCAGG
>CAMCNL010000051.1 GCA_945876205.1 Candidatus Sulfopaludibacter sp. SbA3 | reverse complement strand
GGTCGATCTGATTGCCAAGGCGAAGCTCCTGCCAATCCTCGAGTCGTACCGGCAGGCGCACCCGTTTGTCGAGTTCGTGCCCATTTCGGCGATCGACGGCACCAACGTCGACGTGCTGGAGAAGCTGTTCCTGCAGCACCTGCCGGAGGGCGAGCCGCTCTATCCCCCCGACTACGTCACCGACCAGCCCGAGCGGTTCTTCGTCGCCGAAATCATTCGCGAGCAGGTCCTCCAGTCGACGCACGATGAGCTGCCGTTCTCGACCGCGGTCGTCGTCGATCAGTTCGGCGAGCCTGACGCCGACAAGGTGCGCAATCTGTATTGCACCATCCTCGTCGAGCGCGAGTCGCAGAAGCCGATCGTGGTGGGGAAGGGCGGCGCGATGATCAAGAAGATCGGCACCGCGGCCCGCCTCGAGCTCGAGCGCTTCTTCGGATCGCGCGTCTACCTCGACCTCCACGTGAAGGTGAAGTCCGAGTGGCGCGACGACGAACGGATGCTCGACGAAATCGGCCTCAACCGCGACCGCTAGTTCGTTCAACCACGAAGAGACGAAGACCACGAACCAAACAAAATTGGGCTTCGTGACCTGCGAGTTCTTCGTGGTTCCAGAAATCCTATTAAAGCCGTCCAACTGCGTGCTACATTTAGCCGTTTATCAGTGTTGGACGAACCTTCCACATGGCGGCGCAGCGAAGAATCGATCTCGTACTCGACTCAGTCAAACGACTGCTGCGCATTGGTGCGACCGGAAACCTGCTGAACCTGCTGCAGAAGCAGCATCCCGCCGACCTCGCCCAGATTTTTGGCGAGCTGCAAGACAAGGAAAAGGAAGCGGCGTTCAGCCTCCTGGCTGAGCGGAATGGCCGCCTCGCGATGGAGGCGGTTTCGGAGCTCGGTCCAGAAACCGGCGCCGCGCTCCTCGCCACGCGTTCCGCTGAAGAGATCGCCAAGCTCGCCCAGGAAATCCCGTCAGACGATGCGGCGGCGCTGATCGACTACCTCCCGGAGGAACTCTCGGCCGCCGTCCTGGACCTGATGCGCCCCAAGGAATCGGGCGTCGTCGAGAACCTGCTCGAATACGACGAGCAGACCGCCGGCCGCATCATGAACCCGCATGTCTTCGCGCTCAGCGAGGACATGACCGTCGGCGAAGCGATCACCGAGCTGCAGACCAATCGCGACGTCGAGATGGTCTTCTATCTCTACGTCGTCGACGAACGAAATCATCTCGTGGGTGTCGTGTCGTTGCGCCGGCTGCTGCTGGTGTCGCCGGAAACGCCGCTCAAGCGGATCATGACCGCCGACCTGATGAGCGCCAGGGTCGATACCGACCAGGAGGAAGTCGCGCGGCAGGTCGCGTCGTACAACCTGCTGGCGATTCCGGTCGTGGACGAGGAGAACAAGCTCGTCGGCGTCATCACGGTCGACGACATCATCGACGTCATCAAGGACGAGGCGACCGAGGACATCTATCGCCTGGCCGGCGTCGCCGGCGACGAGCGTGCCTTTACTCCCGCCGCCGAATCGCTGCGGAAGCGGCTGCCCTGGCTCGGCATCAACCTCGGCACCGCCTTCCTGGCCGCCTTCGTCGTGTCGCTGTTTGAAGGCACCATCGATCGGATTACCGCCTTGGCGGTGTTCATGCCGATCGTCGCCGGGATGGGTGGCAACGCGGCAACGCAGACGCTGACGGTGATCGTCCGCGGGATCGCCCTTGGCGAACTGACCTGGGGCAACTCGCGCAAGGCGCTCCTCAAGGAGGCGGCGGTCGGCGTCGGCAACGGGGTGATCCTCGGCCTTGCCGCGGCGGCGGTGGTCTGGGTGACGCGGGGCAACCCCGTGCTCGGCCTGATCCTGTGCGCCGCGATGATCATCAACATGTTTGTCGCGGCGACGGCCGGGACGCTGATCCCGCTCGGGCTGCGGGCGGCCAACGTCGACCCGGCGCTGGCCTCGTCGGTGTTCATCACGACCCTCACCGACGTCTTCGGCTTCTTCTCGTTCCTCGGCCTGGCGACGATCTTTATGAGGTATCTGCTGCCGTCCTGAACGACGTAAAATAGACGGGTTCGTGCCGCTGTACACCGCCGACGCCCTGATTCTTCGCACGTACAAGCTCGGTGAGGCCGATCGCATTGTGGTGTTTCTCACACGCGATCGGGGTAAGAAGCGCGGCGTCGCCAAAGGGGCCAGGCGGCAGCGGTCGAAGTTCGCGGGCGCCCTCGAGCCGCTCACCGAGGTGCAGGTGGCGTACTTCGAGAAGGAAAGCCGCGAGCTGGTCGGATTGAACTACGCGGAGACGGTGCGATCGCCGCTTTCTATGGTCGGGCCGGCTTCCGCCTTCGCCGTTCCGGCTTCGGCGGACAAGAAAGCCGGACACTACCTACCGGACGGCGAGGCGCTCGGCTACGTGAGTTACTTTGCCGAACTGCTCGACGAGTGGGCGCAGGATGCCGACGCGGACGATCGGCTGTACCGGCTCGGTGCATCGATGCTCGACGCGCTGGCCGCCGGCACACCGGTTGAGCCGCTGGCGCGATACTTCGAGTACTGGCTGCTGAGGCTCCAGGGACTCTACCCGGAGTCGCGCGGCACGCTCTCGGATGGAGCGCTCGCATTTCTCACGGCGTCGCGCAGCGCGGCGCCCGACCGCGTGGGCGAACTGCCGGCCGAACGGCGCACCATGCGGGAACTGGAAACCGTGCATCGCTCGCTCATCTCGATGCACCTGGAGAAGACGCTGAAATCGGACCGAGTCCTCCGCGATCTGCGCCGCACCCCGTAGAGACAGAACCGACCTTCGTGACTTTTCAGGACCTCATTCTCAAACTGTCCGCCTTCTGGGCGTCACAGGGATGCCTGCTCCAGCAGCCGCTCGACCTCGAGGTCGGCGCCGGCACCTCGCATCCGGAGACGCTCTTCCGCGTCCTCGGCCCGAAGCCCTGGAGCGTCGGCTACGTGCAGCCGTCGCGCCGGCCCGATGACGGCCGCTTCGGCCAGAACCCGAATCGCCTGTTCAAACACCATCAGTACCAGGTGATCCTCAAGCCGTCGCCCGACGAAGTGCAGCAGACCTACCTCGAAAGCCTCGAGGCCTGCGGCATCAATCCGCGGCAGCACGACATCCGCTTCGAAGAGGACAACTGGGAGTCTCCGACGTTAGGCGCCTGGGGCATCGGCTGGCAGGTGATGCTCGACGGCATGGAGATCACGCAGTTCACCTACTTTCAACAGATGGGTGGGATTGACCTCGCGCCGATCTCCTGCGAGATCACCTACGGCCTCGAACGCATCGCGATGTTCCTGCAACGCGTGGACAACGTGTTCGACCTCGAATGGGGCGGCGGCGTGAAGTACGGCGAAGTCCGGCTGCAGGAGGAGATCGAGGAATCGAAGTACGCCTTCGGGCAGGTCGACATGCCGGCCGAGGAATTTTCGGCCCTGCACCGTGACCTCTTCGAGAAGTACCTCGGGTTTTCGGATCGCCTGCTCGCGTCGGGCCTTGTCTGGCCGGCGCTCGAGCACTGCCTGAAGTGCTCGCACTTGTTCAACATCCTCGACTCGAGCGGCAGCATCGGCGTCACTGAGCGGACGACCTATATCCTGCGCGTCCGGCAATTGGCCGTGAAAATCGCCAAGGCATACGTGGAGAAGGGAGCGGTGGCCTGATGGACCGCGAACTGCTCATCGAGATTGGCTGCGAGGAGATCCCCGCAAGCTGGCTGCCTGGACTGACGGTCCAGGTCGCGAAGCACCTGGACGCGCGCCTGAAGGAATTCCGCCTCACGCCAGAGTCGAAGGCTGAAGGCTTCAGCACGCCGCGCCGTTTGACCGCGCGTGTCGCGAAGCTTGGCGAACGGCAGACGGACTTCGAGGAACTGGTCACGGGCCCGCCGGTATCGGCCGCATTCAAGCCGGACGGCGAGGCCACACCCGCCGCCACTGGCTTCGCCAAGAAGTACGGCGTCGAAGTCTCCGCCCTCGAAAAGCATGACACGCCGAAGGGCACCTACCTCGCGTACCGCGTCCGTCAGCGGGGTAAGGCGACCGTTGATGTGCTCGCCGAGGTGATGGGAGGTCTGCTGCGCGACCTCACCTTCCCGAAGCAGATGCGCTGGGACGCGTTCCTCGAAGACGGCAAGGGCGACCTCGTCTTCGCGCGGCCAATCCGCTGGCTGGTGCTGATGTACGGCGGCCGTGTCGTGCCGTTCGTGATTCGCCGCACCGAGCTGGCCCAGGGGCCGACCGTCCAGGACATCCGCTCAGGTTCCAATACCTACGGTCACCGGTTTCTGACGACCAGCGGTCGCGCGGGGCGCGCGATCAAGATCAAGACGTTCGAGGACTACCAGAACCGCCTGCTCGAGAACTTCGTCATCCTCGACCGCGCCGAGCGCGAATCGAAGATCCGCCGCGAGCTCGAGACGCACGCGCGGAAACTGGGTGGCCGCGTCAGTGGTCTGGTCGCCGCGCACTCGTCCCTCCTGCAGGAAGTTCCCGATCTGGTCGAATATCCATCGGTCGTCGCGGGACACTTTCCGGTGGAGTTTCTCCAACTGCCGGAAGAAGTGCTGACGACGACGATGATTCACCATCAGCACTATTTCCCCGTCGTCGACGAGGAAGGAAAGCTGAAGCCGGCGTTTCTCGCGGTCACCAATACGCAGGCGGAGAAGCCCGAGATCATCGCCCGCAATTCAGAGCGCGTGCTGACGGCGCGACTGCGCGATGCGCGGTTCTTCTGGGACGCGGATCGCAAGGTGACGCTTGAATCGCGGATCGAGCGCCTCGGCACGATCCTCTTTCACAAGAAGCTGGGCAGCTACCGGGAGAAGGCCGAGCGCGTCTCGTCGCTCGCGTCGTGGATAGCATCCGAGGCGTTCACGCACTCCGACGCGTCGGAGCCGGCGGCCACCGCGGGTCGTCTCTGCAAGGCCGATCTTGCGACCGACATGGTCCGCGAGCTCACCGAGCTGCAGGGGACGATGGGCGGCATCTACGCCCGCGAAGAAGGGCTGCCGGAAGCCGTCTGGAAGGCGATCTACTTCCATTACCTGCCGATCGGTGTTGAGGCCGACGCACCGCCGTCACGGCAGCAGCTTGGCGCCGCGGCCATCACCTGGGCGGCAGTGGCGCTCGCCGACAAGCTCGACACCGTCGTCGGCATGTTTACGGCGGGGGAGCGGCCGACCGGCTCGCGGGATCCGCTCGGCCTGCGGCGCCACGCGCAGGGCGCGGTGAAGATCCTGGCGGACCTGCCGGAGCTGACGGGCCTCGATCTGCGGCTCGAAGTCGGTCCGCTGCTGGCTCGCGCCGCCGAGCCGTTTGGCGGATACGGCGACGGCTCGGGTCCGCTCCTGTCGTTCATGGGGGATCGGCTCGCCTACCTCCTCGAGCAGCGTGGGTTTGACGTCCGGAGCGTGCGCGCGGTCATGGCCGCCGGCATCGAGCGTGTGAGCCCGCTCGAAGCGCGCCGCAAGCTGGAAGCGCTGGCGCAGATGGCTGGTTCCCAGGCACTGCTCGGCGTCGCCACCCTGCTGAAGCGAGTCAAGAACATCACCAAGGGCGTCTCCTCTGACGTGCCCGCGAACGCGATTTCGTCGGCGCTCAAGGAACCGGCGGAGCTCGCACTCTGGGCCGAGCTGGAACAGCGCGCGCCCGCCATCCGGGCGGCGGCCGCCAAGGGCGACTACCGCGAGGCGTTCTCCGGAATCGCCGCGCTTCAGCCCACCGTGGCCAAGTTCTTTGACGACGTCCTCGTGAATGCAGAGGACGCCGACCTGCGCACGGCGCGTCTCGCCTTGGTGGCGACCTTGCGCGACCTCATTCTGGATATTGCGGACATTTCGGAAATCGTGGCGGACTAAAGCATGGCGAAGAAGAAGGCACAGCAGAAGGCGGCGGGCAAGTACGTTTACCTCTTCGGCAAGAAGACCGACGGCAATGGCTCGATGAAGCCGTTACTCGGTGGCAAGGGCGCGAACCTCGCCGAGATGTGCCGCATCGGGTTGCCGGTGCCGCCCGGCTTCACCATCACCACCGAGGTGTGCACCTATTACTACGCCCACAAGCGCACCTATCCGGCGGCCCTGCGGGCACAGATGCAGGCCGGTGTCGCGGCCATCGAAAAGCAGACCGGCAAGAAATTTGGCGACCTGAAGAATCCGCTGCTCGTGTCAGTCCGTTCCGGCGCGCGCGACTCGATGCCCGGGATGATGGACACGATCCTCAACCTCGGGCTCAACGACCAGACGGTCGAAGCGCTGGCAAAGAAGACCGGCAACCCCCGCTTCGCGTGGGACTGCTATCGCCGCTTCGTCCAGATGTATGGCGACGTCGTGCTCGGCGTGCAGAAGCGGCCGGACGAAGACCACGAACCGTTCGAGACCGTGATCGAGACGCTCAAGCACGAGCGCCATCACGAGGGCATCGAAGACACGAAGCTCACGGTCGAAGACCTGAAGGAACTGGTGGCACGTTTCAAGGCGCTGGTGAAGCAGCGCGCCGGAAAGGCGTTCCCGTCGGCTCCCTGGGATCAGCTTATGGGCGCCGTGGGCGCCGTGTTCGGGTCGTGGATGAACGACCGCGCCATCGTGTATCGCCGCAAGTACAACATTCCGTCCGAATGGGGCACGGCCGTCAACGTGCAGGCGATGGTCTACGGCAACACCGGCGATCAGTCCGGATCCGGTGTCGCGTTCACCCGTAATCCGGCGAATGGGACGAAGGAGTTCTACGGCGAGTTTCTCATCAACGCGCAGGGCGAGGACGTCGTCGCGGGCGTCCGCACGCCTTCACCCGTGTCCGAGTTGAAGAAGCAGCTCCCGAAGGCCTACCAGGAGCTCGAGCGCATTCGGCACACGCTGGAGCGGCGCTTCAAGGACATGCAGGACTTCGAGTTCACGATCGAAGACGGCATCGTCTACATGCTCCAGACGCGCAACGGCAAGCGCACGGCGATGGCGGCGCTCAAGATTTCGATCGACATGCAGAAAGAGCGGCTGATCGACTGGAAGACGGCGGTGGAGCGCAACCCGGCCGACCAGTTCGAGCAGTTACTCGCGCCGGTCTTCGATCCCGCTGAGGTGGCCAAGGCTCCGGTGATCGCCTCCGGCTTGCCGGCTGGTCCCGGCGCGGCCTCGGGCCGGATCTACCTGAACGCCGACCGCGCGGTCGCAGCGGCCGAGCGGGGAGAGCAGGTACTGCTCGCGCGCCTCGAGACCTCGCCTGAAGATCTGCGCGGCATGATCGCGGCGGAAGGCATCCTGACCGCGCGTGGCGGCGTGTCGTCGCATGCGGCGCTGGTCGCTCGCCAGATGGGCAAGGTCTGCGTGTGCGGCGCGGCCGCGCTCGAAGTGGACTACCAGGGGCGTGTCGTGAGGGTCGCGGGCGAGACGTTCAAGGAAGGCGACTGGATGTCGATCGATGGCACCGCGGGCAAGGTCTACGCGGGACAGGTCAAGACCGCGCCGTCCGAGATCGTCGCCGGCCTGATCGACGACAACGCGGCCGCGAAGAAGACCGAGAAGTTCAGGGACTACCAGCAACTGATGAAGTGGTGCGACGCGGCGACGCGCATGGTGGTGCGCACCAACGCCGACACGCCCGAGCAGACGCGCAACGCGATTGCCTTTGGCGCGGTCGGCATCGGCCTGTGCCGCACGGAGCACATGTTCTTCGAGGGCGATCGCATCGATGCGATGCGGCAGATGATCCTCGCCGACACGCTCGTGGCGCGGAAGGCCGCGCTGGCGAAGCTCCTCCCGTATCAGCGCGACGACTTTGCCGGGATCTTCCGCGCCCTCAAGGGGCATCCCGCGACGATTCGCTTCCTCGACCCGCCGCTGCACGAATTCCTGCCGCACTCGCCGGACCAGCAGCAGGCGCTGGCGAAGAAGCTGGGCGTCCCCACCGACGTGATCGAGTCACGCGTCCGCCAGCTTCACGAGTTCAACCCGATGCTCGGCTTGCGCGGCTGCCGCCTCGGCATCGCCTTCCCCGAGATTTCGGCGATGCAGGCGCGCGCGGTGTTCGAGGCCGCGGCGATCGTCCAGAAAGAGGGGATGAAGGTACGGCCCGAGATCATGATTCCGCTGGTCGGCTTCAAGAAGGAGCTCGATCTGCAGCTCGAGGTCGTCCACCAGGCCGCCCGTGACGTGCAGGCGGAGCAGAAGGTGAAGCTCAAGTACCTCGTGGGTACGATGATCGAAGCGCCGCGCGGTGCGCTCACCGCCGATGAGATTGCGCAGTCAGCGGAGTTCTTCAGCTTCGGCACCAACGATCTCACGCAGATGGCGCTCGGCATGTCGCGCGACGACTCCGGATCGTTCCTGCCCCAGTACGCGGAGCTCGAGATCGTGAAGAAGAACCCGTTTGCGACGATCGACCAGACGGGCGTTGGACAGCTCGTCGAGATTGCCGTGACCAAGGGACGCCAGAGCCGGCCCAATATCAAGCTGGGGATTTGCGGCGAGCACGGCGGCGATCCCGCCTCGATTCGGTTCTTCGAAACCGTCGGTCTCGACTACGTAAGCTGCTCGCCGTATCGCGTGCCGGTGGCGCGCCTGGCCGCCGCCCAGGCGCGCCTGGCGAACAAAGTTGGCCGTTAGCGTCTACGTTCACCAGAACGGCGAGACGCACTCGACAGACCGGGTCGAGCCCGAATGGTTCGCGCCCGGGTCAACGGTGATGGCGTGGGTCGACCTGATCGCGCCTACTCCCGAGGAAGCGCGCCTTCTCGCCGACGTCTTCCACTTCCATCCCCTCTCGGTGGAAGACGCGCTCAGCGCCATCCACCATCCGAAGATCGAGACCTACGACGCCTATCTCTACCTGATCCTCCACGGCATCGACTTCAGAGTGGAGGAGCACTGGTTCGCGACGCGGGATGTCGATTTCTTTCTCGGACGCAATTACCTCGTCACCGTTCACGATGGCCATTCACGGAGCATCGCGGCGCTCAAGGTGACGTGCGATCGGCACGACCGCGTGCTCGGCGAGGGACCGGTGGCGCTGATGCACCGGATTGTCGACTCGATGGTCGACAACTATCGGCCGGAAATCGAGGCGCTCGAAAAGCAGATGAACAAGCTCGAGGACGAGGCGATCCTCGGTGCGCGAGAGGATCTCGTTCGCGACATCCTTGACCTGAAGCGCGACCTGTCGTCGCTGCGAAGGGTGCTCGTGCCGCAGCGCGATGCGCTCGGCCGCCTGGCGCGGCGCGAGTTCACCATGATCACCGACGAGATGGCCTACCGCTTTCGCGACGTATACGACAACCTGGTGCGCCTCTCGGACGAAGCCGCGCTGCTTGCCGATCGCGTGACCGGGATGCTCGAAGCGTACCTGTCGAGCATCTCGAACCGGTTGAACCAGGTGATGAAGGTGCTGACGGTCATGTCGACCATCTTCCTGCCGCTGACGGTGCTGAGCGGCATGTGGGGCATGAACGTGCCGCTGCCGGCGTTCCCAGGCGGCCCGGACGCCCAGTTCTGGTGGATTGCCGGCTGCATGGCCGTCGTCATCGTCGTCATGCTGGCGTTCTTCCGCCGGCACCGCTGGATCTAGCCGTGGGACGCATCTATCGTCTCGCCGAGGACCTCGCCAATCAGATCGCCGCCGGCGAGGTCGTGGAGCGTCCTGCCTCGGTGATCAAGGAGCTGGTCGAAAACTCGATCGACGCGGGTGCTCGCCGCGTCTCGATCACCGTCGAGCTCGGGGGCAAGAAGCTGATACGGGTCGAAGACGATGGCGAAGGCATGGAGCCGGAGGATGCACGGCTGTCCATTGAGCGCCACGCCACCAGCAAGATTCGACGGGCGAGCGATCTCGAGCGCATTGCCACGTTGGGTTTTCGCGGCGAGGCGCTGCCCAGCATCGCGTCGGTCAGTCACTTCGTGCTCCGGAGCCGTGCGCGCGGCACGGGGTCAGGCACCGAGATCCGCGTGAACGGCGGCGCCGTGGCCTCGGTGACCGAGGTCGGCATGCCCGAGGGGACGTCGATCGAAGTGGCGGACGTCTTCTACAATCTGCCCGCACGCCGTAAGTTCCTGAAATCGGATGGCGCGGAGTCGGCGCAGGTGTCGCGCATCACCACGCAGCTCGCGTTGTGCTACCCGGAGGTCGGGTTCACGCTGACCAGCGCCGGGCGGAAGGTGCTGCAGTGCCCGCCGGTCGGATCGCTTCGCGATCGTCTGTACCAGCTCTACGGCGAGCGTGCGGACCTCATCGAAGTGCGCCGTGATGGGGACGTGAAGCTGCTCGGCTACGTCGCCGCGCTCGCCGAGCAGGGGCCCACACGCGGGCCGCAGAACGTGTTCGTGAACCGGCGGATCGTCAAGGACAAGACGATTGCGCACGCGATCATCGACGCCTACAGCGTGGCGTCGATCAAGGAGCGAAGCCCCGAGGTGCATCTCTTCATCGAGATGCCGCACGACGCGGTCGACGTGAACGTGCATCCGACCAAGGCCGAGGTCCGCTTCCGCGACCAGTCGCACATCCACGAGGTGATCCGCCGAACGCTCGGCGACGCGCTGGGCCGCGGCCCCGCGCCAGAGCTTCAGTTGCAGCCGCCTGGTTCATTTCTGCCCACGCCATCGACTCTGCCGCTGCCGGCTGGCTACGCGTCCGTCTACCCGAACAGGTGGGCCACCAGCGGTGGAAGCGGGATCGCACCGCCGAGCGAAGCCGCGCTCGCACCAACCAGCGAAGCCTGGCTCGCACCGACAAACGCGTCGGCGTCCGCGATCCGTCCAATGATCGCACTAGGCCAGTTCAGGGACACGTTCATCATCGCGATAGACGATGAGGGGATCGCGATCATCGATCAGCACGTCGCGCACGAGCGGGTGCTGTTCGAGCGGATCACCGAACGCCTGACGAGCGGCCGGCTCGAGTCGCAACGCCTGCTCGAGCCATTGCTGATCGAGATGCCGTCGGGTGGCCGCCAGGCACTGGTCGCGCATGCAGCGGATCTCGAACGGCTTGGTTTCGAGATCGAGGAGTTCGGCGGGGGAGCCATCCGCGTCTGCGCCTTCCCAGCCCTCCTGCGTCGGGAGGAATGCGATGCCGCGGTGCGTGCGCTCGCCGAGGATCTCGAGGGACTGGATCGCGGCGCGCGGGTCGAGGAAGCGATCAAGCGCATCGCCGCTACCATGGCGTGCCACGCGGCGGTCAAGGCGAACTATCCGCTGACCGCCGAGAAGATGGCGCACATCCTTGATGAGCTCCGCCGCACGGCGTACTCGACCATCTGCCCACACGGGCGGCCGGTGATGCTTCGGCTGACACGGCGTGAAGTCGAAAAGAACTTCCAGCGAATTTAGGCAACTTAATCCACCCTGTGGTCGTAATACCGAAGAAGACCCTCACGCCGTCCGGCGTGAGCGCCTAGGAGCCTGTGTCTTGAGTCACCGTTTGTCTCGAATCCCCATCGTTCTCCTTTTCATGGCCCCTGTGCTGGCGGCGGGGTGCAGCGCGACGGACGGCAATTCGGCGGTCGCAGCGGCCCCCGCGCCGATTGAGATCACCACCAGTTCTGCGATCGAACGGCCGGTGACCCGTTTCATCAGCGTCAGCGGTACCTTGACGGCCGAAGAAGAAGCTGACGTGGCCGCCGAAGTCGCCGGGCGCGTCATCGCCACGCCCGTCGAGCGCGGGACGCGGGTCGCCGCGAACGCGGATCTCGTGCGTATCGCCGCCACCGAAACAGCCGCACAGGCGCAGGAGGCGGAAGCCAACGCCGCACAGATCGAGGCCCGCCTCGCCATGGCCGGCGGCGCCGCGTTTGATATCGAGCGGGTGCCCGAAGTGGCCAATGCGCGCGCGGCAGCCGGCCAGGCCCGTGCCGATTTCGATCGAACCCAAATGCTGATGGAGCGCAAGCTCGTGTCGCAATCGGAGTTCGAGCAGCGGAAGATGCAGGGCGACGCCGCACAGCGGCAGTATGACGTGGCGCGCAACAGCGCCGAACAGCAGTACCAATCGCTTCTTGCCGCGCGGGCACGCGTGACGATTGCCAGGAAGGCGCTCGCGGACACCGCCGTGCGCTCGCCGTTCGCGGGCGTCGTGGCGCAGCGGTTCGTCTCGATCGGCGACTACGTCGTGCGCGGCACGAAGGTCGCGGTCGTGATGCGTACCAATCCCTTGCGCGTCGAGCTCACGGTCCCCGAGCAGTACATCTCCGCGGTGGCCGTCGGCCGGCCGGTGACGTTTGCCGTGGACTCGTATCCCGGTGAGATGTTTACGGGTCGAGTCCGGTATGTCTCGCCGGCACTCAGCGTCGACTCGCGGGCGCTGATCGTTGAAGCCATGGTGCCGAACGAGACCGGAGCGTTGAAGCCCGGATTCTTCGTGACCGCCCGCATCGAGCAGGTCGCCGGGCCAATGGGGGTCGTCGTGCCCGCCGCGGCGGTACGCACCAACGCCGGCACGGCGCGCGTGTTTGTCGTCGCCGGTGACCATGTCGAGGAACGAATCGTCACCGTCGGTCAGTCGGTCGGCGATCTCGTCGAGATCCCGAGCGGCCTCAAGGCTGGTGACATCGTCGCCACCACCAAGGTCACCCAGCTGACCGACGGCGTACCGGTCGCCGCGAGACGGTAGGCCGCCATGCAATCACTCGCAGCGCTGTGTGTTCGCCGGCCGGTCTTCGCATCGGTGCTCGTCCTGTCCCTTGCCGTCATCGGCGTCTTCGCATTCCTGCAGCTCGGTGTCGACCGCTTTCCCATTATCGATTTCCCGACCGTCGTGGTGACGACTCGGCTGCCGGGAGCGGCGCCCGAGCAGGTCGAAAGCGAAGTCACCGACAAGATCGAAGAGGCGGTCAACACCATCAGCGGGCTCGATCAGCTCAGCTCGAACTCCTCCGAAGGCATCTCGCAGGTGATCGTCGCGTTCAAGCTCGAGAAGGACGCCGACGTCGCGACCCAGGAGGTCAGGGACAAGGTCAATCGCGTCCTGCCGCTGCTTCCGCGCACGGTCACGCAGCCGACGGTCGAGAGGCAGGACCCCGACGCGGCGCCGATTCTGACCATAGCGCTCACCGGAAAGAAGCCGCTGCGCGACATCACCGAGTACGCGGACAAGGTGCTCCGCCGCCAGATCGAAAGCTCGGACGGGGTCGGGCAGGTGCTGGTGCTCGGCGGCCGGAAGCGCCAGATCAACATGTGGCTCGACGCTGAGCGGCTACGCGCGCAGAACCTGACCGTGCTTGACGTGTCGCGCGCGCTGCAGTCGCAGAATGTCGATGTTCCGGGCGGGCGCATCGACCAGGGTGCGCAGTCGATTACGCTCCGTACCCGTGGCCGCGTCGAGTCGCTGGCCGACTTCGGCGACATTGTCGTGCGCCAGGTGAACGGGCATGCGGTTCAGCTGCGCGATGTCGCCCAGGTCGAAGACGGCATGGCGGACGCGCAGACGCTCGCCAATCTCAACGGAGATCCGACAGTGCTGCTGCAGGTTCGAAAGCAGTCAGGCACCAACACCGTGGCGATCGTCCAGCAGGTCAAAGAGCGCCTCGCGACGCTGGAGCGGGCGCTGCCCCCCGGCTATCAGATGCGAATCGTCCGTGATCAGGGGGCGTTCATCGAGGCGTCCATCAACAGCGTTGAGGAGCACCTCGTGGTGGGCTCGGTGCTGGCGGCGCTGGTCGTGCTGCTGTTCCTCGGAAACCTGCGCTCGACGATCATCGCGGCGATCGCCATTCCGACCTCGATCATTTCCACGTTCGGGCTGATCTGGTACATGGGCTTCACGCTCAACATGCTCACGATGCTGGCGCTCACGCTCTCGGTGGGCATCGTCATTGACGATGCGATCGTGGTGCTGGAGAACATCTACCGGTTCATCGAGGAGAAGGGGATGGCGCCGGCCGAAGCGGCGGTCGAAGCCACCAAGGAGATTGGCCTGGCGGTCATGGCGACGACCTTTTCGCTCGTCGCGATCTTCGTTCCCGTGGCGTTCATGAGCGGGATGGTCGGCCGGTTCATGCAGAGCTTCGGCCTGACGATGGCCTTCGCGGTGATCGTGTCGCTGTTTGTCAGCTTCACGCTGACGCCGATGATGTCGGCGCGGTGGCTGAAGGCCAAGCCGCGGACCGCGGACGGGGATCGCCCGGCGCATGATTCAAAGCATTCGACGCTGTTCGCGCCGATTGACCGGTCGTACACGCGGCTGCTCGTCTGGGCGATGGCGCACCGGGGCTTGGTGGCGGCGGCGACGGTGCTGATCCTGTTGTCGAGCATCCCGCTGTTTCGCATCGTCCCGGTGAACTTCACGCCACAGGACGATCAGTCGGAGTTCGACGTCACCGTTCGTGCCCCTGAAGGTACCAGCCTCGACGCGACCGAGGTGCTGGTCAATCGAATTGCCACCGCCATCCGGCGTGTTGCGGAGGTCGACTACACGATGGTGACGGTCGCCGGCGATGCCGCGGGCACGCTCAACAGCGCCAACCTGTATGTGCGTATCAAGCCACTCGAGACGCGCTCGCGCGATCAGTTCGCCATCATGGCGGAGGTGCGTGAGAAGGTGCTGCCGTCGATCGTCCCGGACGGCGTGCGCACGGCGGTCGGTGGCGGCGGTTTCGGCGGCGGCCGGGGTATTCAGTTCATGCTGCAGGGGCCCGACCTGCGCCAACTGCAGCGGTATAGCGAAGAGTTGCGCGACGAGGTCGCAAAAATTCCCGGCCTGGTGGACGTGGATACGACACTGAACGCTGGCAAGCCGGAAATGTCGGTGCACCTGGATCGGCCGAAGGCCGCCGACCTCGGCGTGCAGATCAGCGACACCGCGGAGGCGCTTCGCCTGCTGGTCGGCGGGGACTCGGTGACGACCTATAACGAAGCAGGCGAGCAGTACGAGGTTCATCTTCGGGCGCAAGCGCAGGATCGAAGCTCCGAGCGCGCGATCGCCAGCCTGCCGATTCCTTCATCCCGCCTTGGCAGCGTATCGCTCGAAAACGTCGCGACGTTTGCGCACGAGGCGGCGCCGGCGACGATCAGCCGCATCTCCCGCCAGCGCCAGGTGACGCTTGTCGCCAACCTGCTGCCGGGAACGTCGCAGGGGACGCTCCAGAACCAGATCGCCGAGGCCGCCAGCCGTCTCGACATCGGGTCTGACTACCGTACCGGCTTCATCGGCCAGTCGCGCGAGCTCAACCGCACGGCGACGGCGTTCCTGACCGCGTTCGCCCTCTCGCTGATCTTCATGTACCTGATTCTTGCCGCGCAGTTCGAATCGTGGCTGCACCCGGTGACGATCCTGCTGTCGCTGCCGCTGACACTGCCATTCGCGCTGCTGTCGATCGTCATCTTCCGACAGTCGTTGAACATCTTCTCGGCACTGGGCCTGCTGGTGCTCTTCGGCGTCGTCAAGAAGAACTCCATTCTGCAGATCGATCACGCCAACCAGCTGAAAGCGACCGGCCTCGCCACCAGGGAAGCGGTCATCCTCGCCAGCCGTCACCGGCTGAGACCCATCCTGATGACGACGCTGGCCTTCGTGGCCGGGATGATTCCGCTCGTCATATCGAATGGCGTCGGTTCGGCGACCAATCACGCGATCGGCTTCGTGGTCATGGGCGGCCAGACGCTGGTGCTGGTGCTCACCCTGATCGTCACGCCCGTCGCCTATTCGTTGTTCGACGAGGCCGGCGAGAAGCGCCTGTTCTCCCGCGGCTTCGGCTGGATTCGGTCCAGGTTGCCGGCCGCGCAGCCGGTGACGCCGGTCTAGTGCAGTGAATGAGAAGATTGATTGGATATTCTTTGCCTGCTTGACGACCCCCCGGCCTCGCTGTTACATTCTTAGTCGCTCGTAACCTCTGACAACTGAACGTTTTAGCTCGACGTTTCCCAAGCGAGAAGGGTGCGCCGGCAGGTGTAGCTGCAGGCGTGCAAAGCTGTAAATCCCGCCGCGGGCGGGGTGGTTTAGCTGCCGAACTTGGACACTTGCGGTGCTCGCGGCCCCGCCTTTCGTTTCCTCGTTGCCTGGTAGCGGATTTCGGAGCACCTGGTGTCCGTCCGCCGGTCCATTCTCTACATCGGTCTCATTTTTTCGGTGGCGTCGCTCGCCTTCAGCTTCGGGAGCTGGTCGGCGGAGCGCTCGATGTCGCGCAAGATTGCCGACAACGAGGCGCGCATGACGGCGTTGAGCGATGAGGTTGCCCGCAGCATCCTGAAAATCCGCGAACGGGATCCGCATCCGTCGGCCACCGACGGACGGCGCCAGCCCGAGATCGTGCCCGCCGGCGGCACGGCACAGAGCACGATGGTCGAGGAGATCAAGCGCCAGCTGCAGAGCGAGATGGGCCTGATGCCGGTGCGGCTGCTGCGCGAGCGGCGCGAGAGCTTCGTCGAGCTCAATGCCTACGACAATTTCGGGAAGACAAGCTACGGGACGGCCGGCTACCTGGGCAACGGATACTTCATCACCGTCAAGCACGGCGTCATCGCGCTCGACGAGGGCGGTGACTCGCGAGACGCACGGCGGATCGTCTCGATCAAGGTCCGCTACAAGGACAAGGACCTGACGGCGCAGCTCGTGGACAGCGGCGACGCCACCGTCGAAGTCCACTCGGGCGACTGGGCGATTATCCGCGTGCGGGGCACTATCGACCTGCCGGCGCTGCGCGTCGACACCACATACGGGTATGAGTTCGCCGACCCGATCTTCCGTCTTGGGAACGACTACTCGAAGGGGATCATCCTGAGCACCGGCTACGTCGGCCAGCGGACCTCGAATGGCCTCGTGACCTGCCTGACCGATGGGCATCCCGGCGTGTCGGGCGGCGGCGTCATCAACCAGCAGGGCGACCTCGTCGGCATCCCGATCGGCCGGATGCAGGGCGACTATCGGTTCTCGTTCATCCTGCCGGTGCGCGGCGAGATGTTCCGCAAGGTCCCGGGCGTTCAAAAGCCGGAGCTGACCGAAGCAGACTAGGGGTGCGATCGGGCTGACGCTGGTCGGTGCGATCGCGTCAGAGTTTCTTCTTTCTTTCTTCCTTGATCTTTTCCCAGCCGTCGAGCCGCCGCTTGATCTCTTTTTCGAACCCGCGGTCGGTCGGCTTGTAGTACTTCCGGCCCGAGAGCGAGGGCGGCAGGCAGTCCATGTCGGCCACCGCCTCGGCTTCGTCATGCGCGTACTGGTAGCCCTTCCCGTAATCCAGCGACTTCATCAACGTCGTCGGCGCGTTGCGCAGGTGCAGCGGCACGGGCTCGGCGACCTGCTGATGCGCGTCGGCCGCCGCGGCGTTGTAGGCCAGGTAGACCGCGTTGCTCTTGGGCGCCGTCGCCAGATAGATCGCCAACTGCGCCAGGGCGGTGTTCCCCTCGGGCATGCCGAGAAAGTGCGCCGCGTCGCGCGCGGCCACGGCGACGATCAGCGCCTGCGGATCCGCGTTGCCGACGTCCTCCGAGGCAAAGCGCACCAGCCGTCGCGCGACATAGAGCGGGTCTTCGCCGGCCTCGAGCATCCGCGTCAGCCAGTAGACCGCGGCATCGGGATCGCTGTTGCGCATCGACTTGTGCAGCGCCGAGATCAGGTTGTAGTGCTCTTCGCCGCTCTTGTCGTAGAGCAGCGCCCGCCGCTGAATCGAGTGCTCGAGCTGCGCCATGTCCAGGCGGCGCACGAAGGTCTCCGGGTCCATCGGCGCCGCGGCGGTCGAGAATTCCAGCAGGTTGAGCGCCGCGCGCGCGTCGCCGTTGGCAAACCGCGCGATCGCCGCGATCGCCTCGTCACTCGCCTCGATCGTGCCGCCGCCGAGGCCGCGCTCGGGATCGGTCAGCGCGCGCCGGAGAATCCCCTCGATCGCTTCTGACGTCAGCGACCGGAGCACAAACACCTTCGACCGCGACAGCAGCGCCGCATTCACCTCGAATGACGGGTTCTCGGTGGTGGCGCCGATGAGGACGATGTCGCCGGATTCGACGCGGGGGAGGAAGGCGTCCTGCTGCGCCTTGTTGAACCGGTGGATCTCGTCGACGAAGACGATCGTCCGGCGACCGCTCGTCCTGCGCCGCATCTCCGCGGCGGCCATGACTTCCTTGATCTCTTTGATGCCGGCGAGCACCGCGCTGAACGGGACAAAGTGCGCGTGCGTCATCTCCGCGATGATCCGCGCCAGCGTCGTC
>CAMCNL010000050.1 GCA_945876205.1 Candidatus Sulfopaludibacter sp. SbA3 | reverse complement strand
GGGCGGCGGACCGCAAAGGTTCGTCCCGCGTACTGACCCGTGTCGCCGACCACGGCGATGACGTAGATCGTGGAGATGAAATCGATCAGCCAGAAGATCCGCGAGATCTGAAACTGGACGACGAGCGACCAGCCGGCGGCCACCCACGGCAGCGTAACGAGAAACAACGCCGCCAACGTCGTCGCGCCCCAGACCAGCGCGCCATCCTCCGGACGCGCCACGCCCTGACGCTGCCTCCAGCGATACGCCCACCAGAGCAGCGCGACAAATCCAAGATTTGCCGCCCATGCCCACATTGGCCATCCGGTCGCGAAGAGCGAGTCCTTGCTGGCGACCGCTTGCAGCCAGGTCGGATCCATCTTCACGACAGCCGCTTGCAAGGGACCGAGCGTGGCGGCCCAGGCGAGGACGAGCATCGCCGCGACCGCGCCGCCGATCGCCAGCCGGCGGAGCGCTGCGTCGAGCATCGCAAGTGCGACGCCGATCATGACGGCGAACCAGAGGCCGGTGGTGATGTGGATGACTGCCGCGACCGCGACCAGCGCGACGGCGGTCCACGATCGGCGCCGCAGCACCGCCGCCACCGCCAGCGCGCCAAGCGCAAACGCCAGCATCCGCGGATGGAAATAGGGCTCGAAGGAATTGGCGCTGGTCTGCGGGATGCGGTGACGCATCGTGAATGCGGCGGCAAGCGCCGCGATCGCCCACGGGCTGCGATAGAGGCGCGTGCCGATGAGCACGAGTGCCACCCAGATCAACGCGAGCGACGCGACGTAGCCCGCGAGATACAGCGTCTCGAGCGACACGCCGGTCGTCTTCATCACCGTCGCGAGAATTTCGTCGAGGACCATCAGCCGGCCCTCGGCATCGATCAGCGAGGCGTCTCGCGGGAAGGCCTCGGGCTGCACCGAACGGGTGACGACAGGGATGTAGAAGGCCTGGTCGGAGACGCCGTACCGGTAGCCGGCGCCATTGGCCGTGGCGAGCAGCACGAACAGCACGCCGCCGGCCACCCACGCGGGGAGCGGCCAGCGCGTCGGCTCGTTCACTTAAAAGGAGGCCTCGTCGGCACTCGGCCCATAGATGGATGGCACCGGCACGTCGAGCAAGCGGAGGTAGACGCTCAACTGCCCGCGGTGGTGGATGAGGTGATTGAGGACGAACGAGCGCCAGACGACGGTCTTCGGCATCGAGAAGACCGTGTGTCCGCCGCGCTTGAGCGACCAGACGCTCATGAACTCGGCGTCGGACTTGCCCGTCAGCGCGGCGCGCGTGGTGGTGACGTGCTTATCGAAGTTCGCCAGGAGCTCGGCTTTGGACAGCACCGCGTTTGGGGTCTGTCCGCCGCCGATATCGATCTCCGACTTGTTGAGGGTCTCGGCGCCCCACGACGGCAGGTTCGCCAGGTGGGTCGCGAGTGCGCCCAGTGAAAACGACTTCGCGTGGGGCTTCCAGTCGAACTTGTCCTCGGGCATGCGCTCGAGAAGCTTTCGAGTGGTGGTCATCTCGTGGTCGAACTCGGGCACGAGCGCATCCGCGATCGCCATGGCGTGCTCCTATCCTGGCTGGCGGCCGAAGTTGACGGTCGGCACGCGTTCCGCCTCCGGCGGCGCGTTGAACACCGGGTACTCCTTGAAGCTGAAGATCATCGCCGTGAGGTTCGACGGGAACGACCGGCGAGAGACGTTGTATTCCTGGACGCGCTCGTTATACCGCATCCGCTCCACGGCGATGCGATTTTCCGTGCCCGAAAGCTCGTCCATCAGCCGGGCGAATTGTTCGTTCGATCTGAGCTGCGGATAGTTCTCGACGATCACGAGGAGCCGGGCCAGCGCGGCGCTCTGCTGGTTGGCCGCCTGCATCGTCTGATCGGGCGTCTGGGCGCCGGCCAGCTTCGCGCGTGACTCGGCGATCTGGCCGAAGACATCCCGCTCCTGCTGCGCGATGCCCTTGGTCGTCTCGACCAGGTTGGGGATCAGGTCATTGCGCCGCTGCAGCTGATTCTCCACCTGGGCCCACTGCGTCTTGATGGCCTCTTCCTGCGAGACGAAGCGGTTGTAGGAGCAGCCCGACGAGGCCACCGCCGCCAGCACCACAAGGCTCATCACCACGCGCGAACGTATGTTTCGTGTCATCTCGCTCCTCATTTCGGGCTACCAAGACCCTCCACCACCGCCGCCGCCACTTCTCCCGCCGCCGAATCCGCCAAACCCGCCACCGAACCCGCCGCCGCCACCGCCAAAACCGCCGCCAAACCCGCCACCGAACGGACCGACGCCGCTGTTCCAGCCTCGCGAGGTACCGCCCCAGCGGCGGTGATGCTGCGGGCCGCGCAGCCGTCCGACGATGGCGTTGATCACCATGAACACGATAAAGAGCGCGAAGATGAGCGACCCGCCCGAGCCGGTCTGCGATGTGCGCGACCGGGCGGGCTCGCGGGGAACGCCTTCGAGCGTGACGTTTGGCTGCTCGGCGATCCGCGACACGATCCGTTGGACGCCCGCCAGCAGTCCCGCGCCGTAGTTGCCCGATCGAAACTCGGGCGCGATCACCTGCCGGCTCGTCTCGCCGGCAAATCCGTCGGTGATGAACTGCTCGAGGTCGTACCCGACCTCTATCTCAATGCGGCGATCCCGGACCGCGACGACGATCAGCAGACCGTTGTCTTTGCCGCGCTGTCCGATCCCGCGTCCGCGGTTTTCAAAGAGCTTGGTCGCGTAGTCGCGAAGGGTCCCGTAGTTGGGGCCAAACGTGTCAATCGTCGCGACGACCACCACGTCGCCCGTCGCCTGCTGGAGCGAACGGATGATCGTCTCCATCCGCTGCTCGCTCGCCGGATCGATCACGTTGGCAAAATCGTTGACCGGCTTGGTGAGCTCCGGCAGCTCTTGCCCATAGGCGGGTGCTGCCAAGATCACGAAGACGGCTAAACCACGAAGAACACGAAGGTCACGAAGATTATCCAAGCCAAAAGAAAACTTCGTGGCCTTCGTGGCCTTCGTGGTTAAACCTCCGCCTTCGCGGCCTTGTGTGATCACGTGCGCCAGCTGTCTACCGAGCGGGCCAGTTGTTCGACCGCGGAAAGGTATTCGGGAAACAGGCGTGCCGCGTCGGCGGTCGGGATCGCGTCGGCGCGCTCCAACGCCAGCACGTCGGTGACGACGCCGGCGGAGAGGCCGGCGGCCTTCGCGCCTTCGTGCGTCGCCTCCGTACGGCTGGAGGCCGCGGCGCCGCTCAGCCGGGCGACGTTGCGCAGCAGCGCGGCGAACGCGGGGGCAGAGGCGGTGACCAGGGCCGCGATGCGTTGCGGCCGGCCGCCCGATTCGATGAATCCCTCACGCAGGTGCAATAGGTGGCTTTTGATCTGCGTCTCGCACGCGCGCCGCAGGTCCTCACTCGAGATAGACGCGCCCTCGAACGGGTTCGTTCCGAGCACCACTTCGTGGGCGCGGATGATCTCGCCGTACTCGAGCGGAAAGGCGTCGAACGACTGCCTGAACTCCTGCTCCGGGACGATCAGCGGGATGGCCAGGCCGTGACGCTCCCAGTGCGACGTCAGCTTGGCGCACGATTCCAGGTCGCTCATCCCGCAGGAATCGACCAGCGCGAGGCAGGAGAGGGGAGTCGCCTCGTCGGCGCCGTCGATCCGGGGACCGTAGGCGACCAGGGAGCGGAGGCGGGTGGCGAAGATGTGCCGGAGATCGGCGGCCAGCGCGTCTGCGGCATGTCGCCACGTCGAACTCATATTTCCATTCTAATGGAGTTGACGACGCGTGGCCTGAAGGCCACGCGCTACAGGTGATTGGACGCCTGTAGCGCGCATGCTTCAGCGTGCGCGGCCCTGTCGGATAGAATCGGCGTTGATGCAGTTGCGTGAGCTGAACATCGGATGCATTGGCGGCGGCACGGGACTGCCGAGTTTGCTCGGGGGCCTCAAGAGCAATCCCTGGCTGCGCTTGAACGCCGTCGTCACGATGTTCGACAGCGGCGGCAGCTCCGGACAGTTGCGCGACGAGCTTGGCGTGCTGCCACCCGGAGACGTCTTGAAGTGCGCGCTGACGCTGGCGCGCAACGAAGGCGAGGCGCGCCGAGTGCTCCTGTCGCGGCTGCCGACGCTCGAGCATCATGCCCGCCTTGCGGGACACACCGGCGGCAACCTCCTGCTGTCGATGATGGAGCAGTACAGCGGAGACTTTCTCGCGGCGGTCGACGCCCTTCGCGCGCTGCTCGGCTGCAGGGGAAAGGTCTGGCCGGTCAGCGTCGAGCCCGCGTCGATCTGCGCCGAGTACGGCGACGGCACCGAGACGCGCGGCGAAGTCGAAGTGGATGCGGGGCAGTCGCGCGGCAGCCAGGTCAAGCGCCTCTGGCTCGAGCCTGAAGTCTCCATTCACCCGGCGGTGGCCGAGGCCTTTCGGGGCTTCGAGGCGGTGATCATCGGACCGGGGAGCTTCTTCACCAGCCTCATGCCGCCGCTGCTGGTGCGCGGCGTCAAAGAGGCGCTCGCCGACGTGCGCGGTCCGATCGTCCTGATCGCGAATCTGCTCACCGAGGGACGGGGAATGGCGGGCTTCACCGCCGCCGACGAGGCCCGCTGGGTGTCACGCGCGATCGGGCGGCCGGTCGACGTCGTGATCGCCAACACCGGACGGCCCTCGTCGGAGATGTTGATGCGCTACGCGGCGGAGAACAAGCAGCCGCTGGAGCTCGGCGAGTTGGGTCCCGAGTCGGAGCCGGTGCTCGCTCGCCTCTGGTGCACCGAGATTGCGCGGCACGATCGTCGGCGGCTCGCGTTCGCGGTCTGGACGGTGCTCAGCCAGCGACTCTTGAGCCGCGAACCCGATTTTCAGCAGATTTCGAGTTAGCGTAGTTGAAAGGTCGTCATGCGTTCAGCAGAGCCCATGACGCGAACGCCCCTCGTTCACCCTCGAATCCTGTGCTTGCTTCTGGCCCTCGCCTGCCTCATTGACCCTCTCTCCGGCTTCGCAGCGCCATCGAGCGACCCGGACCCGGATCTCCCTGGAGCGAGAGGAGAGCAGCGACAACAGCAAGTCGGGGCAGGGGCTCGGCCGCATCGACTACCAGGGCAGCTCCAACCATTCGGTCTTCGGCCGCTACATGGCGACCTTCGACGTGTCACCGTCCGCGTTCTCGCAGACCGAGAACGTGCTGACGCTGGCCAACGGCGCGGGCATCGACAACCTCGCGCAGTCGCTGACGGTTGGCGACACCCTGGTCCTCGGATCCAACGTCGTCAACGCGCTGCGCGTGGCGTTCAATCGCACCGCGATCAATCGTGAGAATCCGGCGTTCTTCGATCCGACGGATCTGGGCGTGAGGAACTATTACAGCTACAACCCGCACGAGATGGTGTTTGCGGTGACCGGCGCCTTCGCGGTCTCGGGCGGCACCGCCACCAAGGGCGTGTTCAAGACCAACTCGTACCAGGTGGCCGACGACGTGTCGATCGTGCGCGGGCGGCATCAGCTCGGCATCGGCGCCAACCTCGCGTACTGGAAGTCGAACCAGTTGTCGCACGCGCGGTCGGGCGGCAACTGGACGGTCAACGGCCAGACGACCGGCCGCGGTCTCGCCGACTTCATGATTGGCGCCGTCAGCAACCTGGAGCAGGGCGGTCCGGCGCTGCTCTACATGAACATGTTGTACGTCGGGATCTACGGGCAGGATGCGTGGCGCATGACCGACCGCGTCACCCTGAACTACGGCCTGCGGTGGGAGCCGTTCCTCGGCCAGCAGATGGTCAACGGCGCGGCCGACATCTTCAACCACGACAACTTCGCGAAGGGCGTGAAGAGCTCGGTGTTCCTCAACGCGCCGGCCGGCCTGCTGTATCCGGGCGACACCGGCTTCCCGGCCGGGAAGAGCGGCTACAAGAAGCAGTGGCTGAATTTCTCGCCGCGCGCCGGGCTGGCCTGGGATGTCAGCGGCAACGGGCGGCTGGCGTTCCGCGCGTCCTACGGGCTGACCTACGACTTCCCGAGCGGCGACTACCAGAACATCAACGCGTCGGCGCCGCCCTGGGGCAACCGGTCGACCGTCGTCGCCACCAGCTTCGACGACCCGTATGCGACGGTGGGCGGCAACCCGCACCCGATCGCCACCAGTCCCAACACCGTGTTCCCGCAGTTTGGCGCCTTCGGCGTGATGGATCCGAACATCGACGCGCCGCGGGTGCAATCGTGGAACGTCACGCTCGAGAAGCAGCTCTGGGAGAGCTGGTCGGGGACGGTCAACTACCTGGGACGCTACTCGGATCGGCTGTGGGCGCAGACGGCGATCAATCCCGGCGTGTTCCTCGGCCTCGGGCCGTGCACGCTTGGCGGTGTGGCCCAGGCGGTGTGCAGCACCAACGCCAACCTGAATCAGCGCCGCTCGCTCTCGCTGGAGAACCCGGCGGTGGGCCGCTTCTACGGCGCGATGGACCAGCACAACGCGGTTGGCTGGCAGAACTACCAGGGCGCCCGCTTCACGGTCACGCGTCGCGCGGGGGCGCGCGGCGTCAGCCTGAACGG
This sequence comes from Candidatus Sulfopaludibacter sp. SbA3, assembly GCA_945876205.1. Lineage (GTDB taxonomy): Bacteria > Acidobacteriota > Vicinamibacteria > Vicinamibacterales > UBA2999 > CANNDT01. The sequence goes on along the minus strand of CAMCNL010000050.1, from coordinate 11,664 downwards.
CAATTACACGCTCGCGCGCTGCGAGGGGACGGCGACGCCGGGGAGCTTTCCGCAGTTGAGCAGCGGCTACACCAATCCTGCCGATCCCAACATGGACAAGGGGCACTGCGACCAGGACCGTTCGCACCTGGCCAACGCCACGGTGGGCTACATGACGCCGGAGTTGAGCCAGCCGGTGCTGAAGGTGCTGGCGTCGAACTGGCGTGTCTCGGGCATCGTGTCGGCGCGGTCCGGGGCGTGGTTGAACGTCACCACCGGCGTCGACAATGCGCTGAACGGGATCAACGGGCAGCGTCCGAACCTGGTGTCAGACGATGTCTACGGGGCGAAGACGTTGACCAGCTATCTCAATCGCGCGGCGTTCGCGGCGCCGGCGGCGGGGACGTTCGGCAATCTGCAGTACCGCGGCGTCGAGGGGCCCGGCTACTGGTCGATTGACATGGCGTTGTCGCGGCTGATCAGCCTGGGCGGCACGCGCAACGTGGAGCTGCGCATCGAGTCGTTCAATCTGACGAACCATTTCAACTGGGGCGACCCGAACACCGTGCTGAACAACTCGCAGTTCGGCCGGATCACTGCCAACGGCGGTGCGCCGCGCATCATGCAGTTCGGCATCAAGTACGCGTTCTAAGGAAGCGCCCAATTCGCGACGCCCTCAAAATTCGACGCGCGCGCTGAGCTGCACCATCCGCGCATCGAGGATGCGTGACGGCTGCCGCCATTGCGGGCCGAACGTGTTGTTCACCTCCAGGACCGAGCTCGCGTTCAGGGCGTTGAAGATATCGACGTTCGCCTGCACGCGCGTCTTCGCGATGCGGACGATCTTGCTGATCCGAAGGTCGAGCTGCGTCCGGCGATCTTCATACTGCGTTTGCGGCAGGACGAGCGGCACGTTCACCGTCCTCGTGCCGCCGGACAGATTGCGACCGAGCGACGGCAGCACGTCCGCCGTTGGCGCCGCGTAGGTCGCCAGATACGAGATGCCGGGCAGGTTCTGCAGGGTCGCGCTCACGAGAATCTGCATCGGCAACGGATAGCTTCCGTTCACCTTCACCTGGGTGTTGGCGCCAAACGGCGTGACGGCTCGGCACGTGGGCTCGCCGTCGATCGTGGTTGCCGTGTGCGGCACGGGCGCCGCAGACGCGCCCGGCAGGCTGGCGGCGACGGCGCCGGGGCTGTCGACATTGAAGCAGACATCGCTCACCGTCCGTCCGCTGTCGATGCCGCCCGCGAGACGGATGCCTGGGCCGAACCGGGTGTTGATGCTGGCGGCGAGGAAATCAGCTTGTCGCGTGTACCGTCCGAAGTTGGACGCCTGCGTGACGACGTTCGAGATCTGTCCGAACTTGTCCGGATTGATGTCGTACAACCCGCAGATCGGATAACCGCCGCCGCTGGGCAGCCTGGCGTCCCGCGGTGCCGTGATGCAGTACGAGCGGTAGTCAGCGTCGGCCACTGCGGTGTTGTCGGTGACGCGATAGTTGCCGTCCCAGTTGTGATAGTAGCCGCCGGTCACCGACACGCCGGTCGTGAGTTGATGCTGCAGCTCGGTGTTGATATCCCAGGTGTACGAACGGCCGCGCAGCACCACGTCGTCGGCATAGCGCGTCGCCAGCGGATTGCTCTTGCCAAAATTCTGGTTGTCGATTGCGCCGCACTCGCCGTTGGCCGCGAAGTTGGTGAGGTCGCAATTCGGGAGGTAGTCACGATTGGCGTCGCTCCACGCACGGTTCGCAGACGTGACCGAGGTTGTCACCGGCGCGATGTTTGCGCTGAAGGTGCCGGAGCTCATCTCGAGGTACCGTCCGAGCGAGACCTTCACCGCCGTGCGGCCCGTGCCGAACACGTCATAGGAGGCGCCAAGCCGCGGGCTCCAGTCCCTCCACTGCGGCGCATGCTCGACGGCTGGCAGACTCCGCGGCCCGACGAAGCGCCCCGCGTCGAGGCTGATGGCGGGAATGTTGGCCGAGTAATAGTCGTAGCGGAGCCCATAGTTGAGGGCGAGACGCTTGACGGTCCACTGATCCTGCGCGTAGACGCCGAGATCCCACGGCGAGTGCACCACCGTCCGTAACGGCGCGTCGATCCGCGTGCCGAGCTTGACGCGCTCGGGTGCGCTGGTCGGAAATGGATACGCATATTGCGTGACGCGAGTCGGCACGCCGTTGTTGAACGTGTAGGAAATGAACTGGTCGCCGGAGCTCGTGCTCCCTTCGTCCTTGATAGCCGTTTCGTTGCTCATGCCGAACTTGAAGACATGCGATCCGGTGACGTACGAGAGCGAGGCACGAACCGGGAAGCGATTCCCCCAGCGGTGGCCGCCGTAGGTGGCCGGCGCGTTATAACTGAAGCCGAGCCCCGTGTCGTTGATCGCGATGTCCTTCGGATCGACCTCGGGCTGCAGGTAGTTGGGCCAGCTATGAATGACCGCCGCGGCGCCCGCCTCGAGCAGAAGCCTGTTGGTGCGGGGCGAGGTCCAGGAGACCTGCACGATCCCTTCGGGGAAGTTATTCCACAGCGCCACCGATTCCGGCGCGTTGTTCGACTGGCGGATGCACACGCAGTTGTGCGTGACGTCCGTGAAGATGTTCAGCTTGTTCTTCTGTGAAAGCTGCCACGTCAGCCGCACCGCATTGGATTGGTTCCACTCGGCCTGCTTCGATGGACGGTCGAAATCCGGCGTGTAGAACATCGTGCCCTGCGTCTTGTTGTAGAAGACGCCAGGTACCTGATTCTCGGACCCCCACCGGCGAACCGACGCGAAGAACCAGATCTTGTCCTTCTTGAACGGCCCGCCAAGCGTGACACCGTAGTCGTACAGGAAGTTCACCTGCTGGCCGGTGCCGACGCCGCGCGAACGGAGCGCATCGGTCAGGTTGCTGCTCTGAAAATGGTCGTTGGTATATCGAACGAGGCTGCCGAATCGCAGCGTGTTGCTGCCTTCCTTCGGGATCAGATTCATCGACACGCCCGTAGACGAGCTCTCGGCCGACATACCGCCGGTCTCGACGGACATCTCCTCCACGGTCTCGGAATTGAAGGCGTAGCCGGGCGATCCACCGCTCGACATGTTCTGAATGCGCATGCCGTCGTACTGCACACGCGCGTTTCCCACCTTGCCGTGAAAGCCGATCGAGTTGCCGGACTGGCCGTAGAACGTGCCTTGCGTGCCGCCGACGTCCGGCGGTGCGACCAGGCCAGGCGTCAGCGCCGCCAGCCCGACGACGCTCGCCTGTCCCATCGGTAGTGTCTTTAGCGTCTCCGCCGTCATCACCGTCTGCTGGCGGACGTTCGCGGTGTCCACCAATGCCGCTGCGGCCGTGACGGTGATCGTCTCCTCGACCGAGCCGATGCGCATGTCCGCGTTGACCGTCGCGGTGAAGCCCGACGAGAGCTCGATGCCTTCACGCTTGAAGACATTGAAGCCGGGCAGGGTGAACGTCACGGCATAGCTGCCCGGCCGCAGATCGACGATGTTGAACCGCCCCTGGTCGTCGGTGACGACGGTCCGCACCTTCTCGATGAGCGCGGGGCTGGCCGCCTCTACGGTGACGCCGGGCAGCACGGCGCCGGACGTGTCGTGCACGGCACCGGCGATGCCGGCGGGGGACAGTTGCGCTGCCGCGCTGCGCGACAGAACCAGGATCGCGAGGGCGAGAAGGAGAACGTGTCCGGCGAAAGACCGTCGCTGCATGGTCCCTCCTGATGTGAACTGATGTCGAATGGTGTTCAGTTGCGCGTGGGCAGCAGCGGCTTCTGCCCGGCAGGCAGCCGCTGATCGAACACGGTAAGGAGGACGTCCTCTCGAGTGTGCGGCGCGATGACGTTGACGACGAAATCGGAGAGATCCTGCTGGCCGAATGCTGCCTTGGCGCGGGCGTAGGTCGCGGCGGTGACGTTGTGATCGCCGAGGAGCTCGCGTCCGAACTGGATCAGCACGGCTTCCTTGTCGCCAAGACCGGTCGTGGGCGCGTGGCGACGCACGACATCGATGGTCGTCGCCGGCACGCCGTCGTGCACCGCCCTCAGCTCGGTCAGCGTCCAGTCGTACTGCTGGTCGTGCAGGCGCGCGGTGACGAGGGCGGCCAGCGCAATCAGCGCCTTACCCTGGCTCGCCTCGAGTGATGCCAGGCCGGCGGCGAAGCGCGCCATCGAGCCAGGGCCCGTCGGCGCCGGCGCCAGCGTGCGGCGGTACAGTCCAGTGTTTGCGCCTTCGCCTCCCGCGTTCGCCGGCTGCGGCCGCGCGGGATTCACCACCGGGATGCGGCTCCGCGAGTCGGCAAGGATATCGTCAGGCATCGTGAACGGCAGCGGCAGGAACTGCTTCATCTGCGGCGGCATCCACTGGTTGGCGGCCGTCAGGTTGATCCCCGTCCCGGCGTAGTTCGACATCAGGTCCGCCATGTCGACCAGATCGGTTCTGCCGAACAGTCTCAGGGCGCGGGCGTAGGTGTCGGGTGCCACGCGGTGTGCTCCGATCTCCCGACCGAGCTGAATGATCGTCGCTTCCTTGTCGCCAAGGCCCGCCAGCGCCTTCCGGTGTCGCACGACCTCGACGATCGCGGGCTCGAGGCCAACGGCGAGCGCCTCCATCTCGTGCAGCGACCACTCGTACGGCTGGTCGTATTCGCGCGCGATCGTGATGATGGCGAGCTCGGACAACCGGCGCCCGATGCGTGCATCCCATCGCACGTCGAGCCCCGACCGATGCAGTCGAATCGCCTGGACGCCCGCGGGCACGCGTCCCGCGCGTCCCGCGATCGCGGCGTCGTAGGCTTTCTTCATCGGGTCGTTCAAGTCTTCGCGGGTCACAGGTGGCAGACGGTTCCGGCTCAGGGGATGCACGTCCGACGGCAGGCCATCTCCGGCACCGCGCGATGCGGATCCGGCCGATGACTGGCTCGCTCGACTGGCTTCGTTCGCCCTGGACAGGGTGTGGCGATTGGCAGGTTCGAATCCTGCGTAGACCGCGGCCGTCGTCAGCAACAGGCCGGCCACGATGTGAGCTGCCTTCATGACGCCTCCTCGAACGGATGACGGGCTTCGGTTGTCGCGGGGGTTCAGTGTGGTCTGTCGCCCGGTTCGTCCCGGATGAAAGATGAAAAGGGATGTATCTCAGGAGGGTGATGCGTGTCAATTGCAATCAGTGCCAGCCGGCAGCTGGTCATGCAACCAGCCGCCGGCTAGCGTGTGCGATCGACCACCACGGCTTATTGCACTTACTGCTTACCGCCTACTGCCTACTACGTCGTCGCCGCACGTGAATCGGCCGGCGCGGCTGGCTTCGAAGCCGCAACCGGCGCATCGGCCGCCGGCTCCTGACTCCGGCGGCGCGGCCGCTCGACGCGCCGGTCGCGCCTCCACCGCGCGGTGATCATCGAGTCTCCCTTGAGGTGGTTGGTCACCATGGCGTCGAGTCGCGCCGCGGCAGCGGTGCCAGTGGCTAAAGCGTCCTTGATGCACTGGCGGACGGCTGTGGAGTGGGCCCGGCCGTTCGACCGGTTGTGAATCGCCGCCTCGAAGTCGGCCACCCCTTTGTTCAAGTCAGCGATGAAGGTCGCCGGCATCGCGTGCGCGATGAAGTCGGCCTTGAGCCGCTCGCCCTGCTCGGCGAACAGTCGCCCCGTCGTCAGCAGCGCCTGGTCGGTCTGGGATTCCGGCAGCCGGAAGGTGTCGCCCAGCGCGGGCACAGTCAGGGCCATGGCGCGGCCCGTGAGCGCGACCGCCTCGAGCCGATCGCGCAGCGCCTCTCGAGTGGCAGCTTTCTGCCGGGTGCCTTCGTGCGCCGCGGACATCTTCGTCACCGCGTACGCGCTCAGCTCCTTGACCGCCGCGCCGACCACCGCGAACTGCTCGCGGGCCAGACTCGATGCCGGAAACAGCTCCGCGTGCGCGTCGCCGAACTCACGAACGCGATCCAGCATTTCGTACCGCTTCGTTTCCATGCTCGTCATCGATTCATCCTCATGCGAGGCGGAATGCCTCGACGAGGGCGATGGTCGTCCCGCGAGGTGGTTGAAGTCGTGACGGGCGGGCTGAAAAGTTATGAAAGTTCTGAAACGTGAATGCTGGGCGCGACACGGGTGAGTCTTGGATTCTGGAGGGCGGCAATCGAACGAGAGGTCGCCGCAATTCTGGTCTCGTGGTGGTCGGTGGCTCAACGGCAGCGCATCCGGCTGTTAACCGGAGGGTTGCTGGCTTGTCCCCGCAGCGGCAGCGGAGGGGATTCGAATCCAGCCCGAGGAGCCACTTTTCGCTGTTACCTTTCTCTCAGGACGGACATCGCTACGCTCAGTCTTCGGTCTTCGGCTCTCGGGCCGTCCTAGCTCACGCCGTCCCTCGCTCCCGCTCGGAACGAGCGTGGATTCCGCCCTGCCGTTGGGATCGTCTGCTAGGATCGTTGATGAAGGACAGCCCCATGACCTTGACGATTGAACTTTCGCCAGAACGCGAAGCCGCATTGCAGGCGCAGGCGCGGCCCCTCGGGCTGAGCATCGAGGAGTGGCTCCTCTACCTCGCCGAGCAGCATGTGCCCAGCGACTCGATCGCGCACCTTCAAAAAACCAATCCTGAGGAATGGGCGAGGCAATTTCGCGCGTGGGCGGACAACCACGACCCGAATACTCCCGTCCTCTCCGACGAGGCGATGAGCCGCGAAAGCATCTATCCCGACAGGATGTAAGCCCACGTGCTGATCGACACGAGCACGCTTCTGCGCACCCTGCAGCCTCGTCACGCTCAGCACGAGGCGGCCACGCGCGCGCTTGAAGTGCTTCCAAAGCAAGGCCGGGAACTCCACATCGTTCCGCAGAATCTGATCGAGCTCTGGGTCGTTGCGACGCGTCCGGTCGAGCAGAACGGCCTGGGCCTAAGCCCCGCCGCTGCCGGCACAGAGCTCAGGCGCCTCAAGAGCATGCTCCCGCTGCTGCCCGAAACCCCAGCGCTGTATCAGGCGTGGGAGAGCCTTGTGATTCAGCATCAGGTATCCGGCAAGCCGGCCCACGATGCGAGGTTGGTTGCGGCGATGCGGGTGCATGGTCTTACGACGATCCTCACCTTCGACAGGTCGGGGTTCTCTCGGTATCCGGGCATCGAGGTTCTGCACCCTTCCGACGTGATCGCTTCTGCGTGACTGTCCAGTGTTTAGCCGAATTCCGCGTTGCCCTTTCCTTCCCCCTTGGGTGCAAGTTGCGGGCTTTCCGGGTTTTCGCGTGCGCTGACGTGTGGGCGAAACTGTGGCTACCCGCAGTCGATTTGTCCGCTACAATCCGCGCGACTCCCTCGCCTCGCTGAACCACCCCCACATCGCTCAGATCTACGGCTTGGAGAAGTCGAGCGGCATCCATGCCCTGGTGATGGAGCTGGTCGAGGGCCCGACGCTCGCGGACCGCATCGCACAGGGAGCGATCCCCATCGACGAGGCGCTGCCGGTGGCGAAACAAATCGCCGAGGCGCTGGAAGCGGCGCACGAGCAAGGGATCATCCACCGCGATCTCAAGCCCGCCAACATCAAGGTACGGCCGGACGGCATGGTGAAGGTGCTCGACTTCGGGCTGGCCAAGGCGATGGAGCCGGCACCGGGGTCGTCGCCGAGCGTGTCGATGTCCCCGACGATCACCACGCCCGCGATGATGACCGGCGTCGGCATGATTCTCGGCACTGCGGCGTACATGGCGCCCGAGCAGGCGCGTGGCAAGGCGGTGGACAAGCGCGCCGATATCTGGGCCTTCGGGTGCGTGCTCTTCGAGATGCTCACAGGGACACGGGCGTTCGGCGGCGAGGACGTGACCGACACCATCGCCGCCGTCGTCCGCGCAGAGCCGGCGTGGAGTGCGTTGCCCGCGAACACCCCCCCCGGCCATCCGACGTCTCCTGCGTCGGGCGCTCGCAACAGATCCCAAGGAGCGATTGCAGGCTATCGGAGACGCCCGCATCGAGATCGGTGAACTGGTCAGCGGGGCACCCGAGCCCGCGGCGACGATGGCAGCGAGCGCATCACCTCAACTGCCGCCGTGGCGCCGCGCATTGCCGTGGGCCACGGCGCTGGTATTCCTCGCTGGCATCGCCGTCCTCTCGTTCATCCTGTTCAGCGCGACCCCGCCGGACGCGCCCGTCATTCGCTCCTCCGTGCTTCCGCCGGAAGAGGGGTCTGGGTTCGCGCTCCAGGCCAATGTCGGGGGAAGCGCCATTTCGCCCGATGGCCGCATGCTGGCGTTCGTCGCGGACCTCGATGGAGCGCCGATGCTCTACGTGCGCCCCCTCGATTCGCTGTCAGCGCGAGTGCTCCCGGGGACCCAGGACGCCGCCCGGCCCTTCTGGTCGCCGGACAGCCGCAACATCGGGTTCGTCGCTCGCGGCAAGCTGCAGCGTATCGGAGTGACCGAGGGCACGCCTCGTGTCATCTGCGATGTCGCGTTCCCCCGCGGAGCGACATGGAACTCCGAGGGTGTCATCGTCTTTTCTTCGGCCCGACCGGCGGTGCTGAACCGCGTCGCTGCGGCCGGGGGCACTCCCGTCCCCATTACCGCGCTGGATCAGGCCGGCGACGAAGCGTTTCACTATTGGCCGCAGTTTCTCCCCGACGGCAAGCGCTTCATTTACGTGGCGCGCAATCGGTCGACCGACCGGAGTGTCGTGTATGCCGTATCGCTGGACGACACGCCGGGCGTTTCGACGCGTGTCCGTTTGGTCGAGTCGCCCTACGGGGCGGTCTTCGCCCCGGCTCCAGAGAGCCCGGCTACGGGGTATCTGCTCTTCGTCCAGGGTGCCAACCTGATGGCGCAGGCCTTCGATTCCGCAACCCTGACACTGCGCGGCGAGGCCGAACCGGCGGGCTTCGAGATCGGGCGCACCGAGTCGAACGGTTACATCGATCTGTCCGCGTCGCGCACCGGCGTCCTGGCGCATGGCAATTCCACACAGGCGATGCAGTTGGAGAGGCTGGCGTGGTTTGATCGAAGCGGCAAGATGTCCGCGCCGATATCCGAACCCGATCAGTACACAGGTCCGCGACTATCTCCCAGCGGTCGCAACCTGATTGTGTCGGTTTTAGCTGTTCAAGAATCATCGAGGGTGACTGAAGACCTGTGGCAGATCGATACGACGCGCTCGACCAGGACGCGCGTGACGTTTTCGGGAGGCAACAACAGTTATCCGATCTGGTCCCCCGATGCGCGCGAGATTGCATACAGGGTGCGCGACCCAGGCGTGGTGAGGGACCAAGGCGTGTTCCGCAAGTCCGCCAGCGGCACCGGGGAGGCCACCATGTTGCTGCCCCCGGAGGAGAGGACGGAGATCGCCCCTTTGGATTGGGCCGACGACGGCAGATTCCTGTTGTATCGAAAAAGAGTACTGGGGGCGAGGCAATCCGAACTGTGGGCCATGCCGCTGGAATCGGGAGGATCTGCCGGGAAGCCATTTCTCTATTTGAAAGGCTTCGGAGTGGAACTTGTGCCGCCAGTAGCACGGTTGTCACCGGGCATGACCGGTCAGCGCTGGATCGCGTACACCTCTAACGAGTCTGGAACGCGGCACGTCTACGTGCAGGGCTTTCCGGAGGCCCGTGGGAAATGGCAGATCTCGACTGATGAGGCGCGTTGGCCGGTCTGGAGTCGATCGGGCAAAGAACTGTTCTTCGTCAGCTCCGGAAAGCTGATGTCGGTTGCCTTGACGAGTACCCAAGGGGTTTTTGAATCTGGTAAGCCGCAACCGCTGTTTGACATCCCGAGTCAGCTATTGAATGAGGGTTACGGTTACGATGTCAGCCCCGACGGGCAGCGCTTTGTGTTCGTGGTGCCGCAGGTGCTCGACGCACGAGATCGTCGAATCAATGCCATCACGCTGGTGCAGAACTGGCACCGCGGCTTGGGACGATGACTGTGTCCTCATCGGGTGGCGGTACCGTGCCGGCACTGTGGACGAAATTGTGGCTACCCGCGATCGTTCTCAGTGCTACTCAGTACGATTCGCGGAATCGCGGGAACTCTGCAAGTGGCTGATTCTGTAGAGCCACTGCCACTCCGTACTACCCGGTACGAATCGCCCAGCTCTTTCTGTTAACCGGAGGTTGCTGGTTCGACTGACCAGGAATCAGCGCCCGCCGATACAGACGTATGCTAGCGTTTATGCAGACGGGGAATGCATGGCCAAAGCAATCGTGACGAAACGTTCGGCATCGGGTGCCCGTCAGCGGGCATCGAGCAGACGAGCAGGTTGGGTGCGGAAGAACGTCGTGATGGACCAGCGCAAGCTGGACGTTGCTCGGCGGGCGCTGGGTGTCGATACCGAGACGGAGGCGATCGACCAGGCGCTCGACTTTGTTGCATTCCGTGAAGAGCTCGCGGAAGGGTTCGCGGCTGTGCGCCGCAGCGGCGGTGTTGACGACGTGTTCGAGCGTCCGCGTAAGGCGTGAAGTACACGCTCGACACGAACATCTTCATCGACGGCTTCCGAAACGAGGAAGCGCAGGGCCGGGTGTTTGCCTTTCTCAACCGTGCGCTTCCGTTTATCTACTTGAGCGCCGTCGTGATGCAGGAGCTCGCCGCAGGCGCGCGGACGGCTGAAGCGGCGCGCGACGTGCAGCAGGGAGTATTCGAACCGTTTGAACGACGCCGGCGTGTGTTTGCGCCGTCCAGTGCAGCGTTCGCCGAGAGCGGCCGTGTTCTCGCCGCGCTTGCCGCAAATGAAGGTTGGCAGATGCTGGACGATAAGCCCTCGCTTCTCAACGACGCGCTGATCGCGGTGTCCTGCCGCGAGCAGGGCATCACGCTCATCACGAAGGACGGAGATTTCAAGCGCCTGTCCCCGTTCGTCAGAGGCTTTCGCTACGCGGCGCCCTGGCCTTCGTCCAGCGCCAGCCTTCCCCGTACGGAGTAAAGGGAGGTCCGCGATATGCGCGATTCCCAGCCCGCCGATCACGTCGCGCGGTCGCGGAGCATCGCCAGCGTCTGCGCCCACTCATCGCGGTGGGCCGTCGGCTGCAACAGCGGATCGATCGGGAGCACCCACCCCGCGCAGCCAGATCCGGTATGTGCGATCGCCTCCCCACACACGCGGGCGGCGTCGATCGCGTTGCCACCGAGCGCGATCGCGGCGGCATTGATGATCGTGGCATCCACGGGATTCGAACCGGCCGGCAGCGCAATCACATCTGCGATCGGTGATACGGCCGTCATCGCCACTGCGGCAAGGGCGTGACAGGGCGCCAGCGCGAGCGCCTTCTGTAGTGCCGATTCGGCTTCCTCTTGTTGCCTCTGACGCAGCCTGATCGCGCCGATCGAATACCAGCAATTCGCGTAGCACTCCTGCGCGTAGATGTGTCCCTCGTCCTGCGACGCGAGCTCGCGGTCGAATTCCTGTAGCGCCTCGTCGATCAATCCCTGCGCCGCCAGTACCTGTCCGTGCAGCAGGTGCAGGCCGACGATGTTGAAGCGGCCGGTGTCTTTGCGCTGGGCGTCCTGCACGGCACAGCCGGCGCGTAATTCGGTGAGCGCCGCATCGAAGGCCTGCCGGGCAATGAATACGGTGGCCGCGAGCCAATGCGCCAGCGCCAGGCCGGGACAGAGGTTCGACAACTTGCGCGCCGCGCGCAGGCGTTCTTCGCCCCAGCTCACGAACGCCAGACTGAGATAGTGGCGCCAGTCGTCACGCTCGAGTGCGATCGCC
>CAMCNL010000049.1 GCA_945876205.1 Candidatus Sulfopaludibacter sp. SbA3 | reverse complement strand
CGCGCACCGGGGGCTGTCCCGACTCGCCGTAGTTGAGGACCTCGAAGCGCACCAGCTTGTCGATGTCGCTGGCCGTCAGGGAAGCCTGGTAGAACTGGACGCCAAATTGCTGCATCCGGATGGCAGCAACGTTTATCATGTAGGTCCCTCTCCGGAGCCGGCTGATGCGGGCACACGGAAGAGGCGAATTGTAGCGATCTGCGGCCCTGTAGCTCAACCCGTTTTTTCGGTATCTTTTCGCACTTCTGCACAATCCCCTGGGGTCAGACCCCAGGTATCCCGAGATACCGCAAGGAGTTAGGTATGTTCCGGCTCTCCAGCGGCCGCCGGGCGGCGCTCTGCGCCGCGGGGGTGGCGGTCCTCCTGCCGGTGGCCCCGGCAGCGTCCCAGGCCCCCGGAGGGGCCCCCATCGACTACGGCACGGCGCGGCTGGAGCGCCAGTTGGAGGTCATTCGGGCTGCCGGCAAGATCACCCTCGACGGCGCCCTGGATGAACCCTCCTGGGCGGCGGCACCGGTCGCGCTGGGCTTCATCCAGAACGACCCCCGCGAGGGCGAGCCCGCGACCTTCGACACCGAGGTCCGGATGCTCTACGACGACGATGCGGTCTATTTCGGGGTGTTTGCCCGGGATGACGAGCCGCGGCGCCTGGTCGTCAACGACCTGAAGAAGGATTTCAATACCGGCGCCAGCGACGGCTTCCGGATCATCCTCGACACCTTTCACGACCAGCGCAACGCCTACGAGTTCGCGACCAACCCGGCCGGCGCCAAGTGGGACGCGCAAATGACCAACGAGGGGCGCGAGAACAACGCCAACTGGGACGGCATCTGGGACGTCGAGACGCGCATCAGCGAGACCGGCTGGACCGCCGAATTCAGGATTCCATTCCGCACGCTGAAGTTCGCGCCCGCCGACCTCCAGACGTGGGGCATCAACTTCGAACGCAAGGTGCGGCGGCTGAACGAGGACAGTTACTGGTCACCGCTCCCGAGAATCTACGACCTCGAGCGCGTCTCGCTCGCGGGCACCGTCGGCGGTCTGCGAGGGCTGCGGCAGGGCAAGAACCTGCGCGTGAAGCCGTACGCCGCGAGCACCTCGAGCGCGCTGGCTGGCAGGGCCACTGACGGCCAGTTCGACGCCGGCTTCGACGTGAAGTACGGCGTGACCTCGGGCCTCGTGTGGGACTTCACGGTGAACACCGACTTCTCGCAGGCCGAAGCCGACGAACAGCAAATCAACCTCACGCGCCTGAACCTCCTGTTTCCCGAGAAGCGCGATTTCTTCCTCGACAATTCAGGCATCTTCGCGTTTGGCGGGGGTGGCCGCAACAACGGCGGCAATGCGGGCGGCGGGCAGAATCCCAACGCCGCGTTCGGCAACCAGTTGTTCTTCAGCCGGCGAATCGGGCTGTCGGAAAACGGCGAACCGATTCCGATCCTCGGCGGCACGCGGCTGTCGGGACGGCAGGGCGCCTATTCGCTCGGCGTGCTGAACATGCAGCAGCGCGACCTGGGCGCCACGCCCTCGACCAACTTCACCGCGATTCGCGTGCGCCGCGACGTCCTCGCCAATTCCGACATCGGCGCAGTGATCCTCAACAAGGAACAGGCCGGGGCGAGCTTCAACCGGGTGACGGGCATTGACGCGAATTTCCGCTTTGGCTTCTGGAATGTGAACGGCTGGATTGGCAAGAGCTTCTCGCCGGTCGCCGCCGTGCCGCTTCCCGGAAACACCCTGGCCTCGAACATCGGCTTCCAATACAACACGCGCACCTGGCAGCTGCAGACCGACTTCAAGAGCGCGGGCGGCGCCTTCAACGACGAGATGGGCTTCGTCCAGCGACACGGCGTCAACAACCTCGACGGCCGGTGGGGTCGCGTCCTGCGCCCGAAGTTCCTGTCGAAGTGGATGCGCCAGAACATGCCGCACCTGGAGTTCGACTACTTCATGCGGCAAAGCGATGGGCACCTGGACTCTCGCTACGCGGGATATCACTGGAACGCGAATTTCCAGGACGGCTCGAACGCCGAGATCGGCTACAACACGAGCCGCGAGGACATCGCCACGCCGTTCACGATCAACAACAATCGCGGTGTGCGCGTCGCGCCTGGCCTGTATGACTTCGGCGAGCTATTCGCGTTCTGGAACACGAATGCCGCGGCGCGGGTTTCGTTCAACAACCGGTTTGGAACGGGACAGTTCTACGACGGCTACCGGCGGAGCTTCACCTTCGGCCCGTCGATCAGGCTGAACGAGAACTTCAACGCGTCATTCAACCTGCAGGTCAACGACATCTCGATCTCGACCGGCCAGTTCGTGTCGAAGCTGCTGACGACGCGCGTAAACTACAACTTCAGCACGAAGATGTTTGCCAACGCGCTGGTGCAGTACAACACCGACAACCGGCAGTGGACGTCGAACCTGCGGTTCAACATCATCCACCGCCCGCTCAGCGACATCTTCATCGTCTACAACGAGCGGCGCGACGATCGCACCGGGCTCATGCTGAGCCGGGCTGTGATTGCAAAGATGACGTATATGGTGGCTTTTTAACCACGAAGGCCACGAAGGTCACGAACAAACCAAAATGGCTTCGTGTCCTTCGTGATCTTCGTGGCTTTGTCTTTCAGCTTCACGAGCGCGAAGAGAAAGACGCTGAAGGCGGCGAAGGCGGCAACGGCTTGTCCAAACGGCAACTGCTTATGGATCGGCGCGCTCAACACGCCGTAGACCATCTCGACGTGAATCCAGTAGACGAAGAGCGAGGCAATCCCGAATTCCTTCAGCACTGATCGCCCCGCGAAGAGCGTGTTCCAGGCGTAGGCGATCGGCAGGAGCGAAATCAGGATCCCGAGCCTGAGAAAGAAGAACGTCGGCGAGCTCGTCCAGAAACTCGTCACCGGATAGATCGGCGGCAGGAACGACGCCGCATACCCCGCCAGCGCCATCAGCGGACCGACGAGCGACATGATGAGGATCGCCCGGCGCTCCTCCAGGGCCGTGCGCGTCGCGTCCAGCCACAACCCGATCGCGGCCCCGGCCAGCAGGAAGCTGCCCCACGGAAACAGCGTGAATGTCGTGCGGCCAGGGTACGGGCGGAAGTACCACTCCAGGCGATCGGGCAGCGGGTCGAGCAGGGGCGTCGCCCGGATAATCGGCGTCAGCATCGCGATCGCCACCGCGGCTCCCGCGAGCAGGACCGCCCGTGACCAGCGGCCGTGTCCGAGCCCCCACAGCATCCCGGACACAAGCATCATCACGCCCATCACGTTCAGGATGTCGACCTTCAGGAGCGATTCGAATGAGCCGCCGCTGATCAGCACTGACTGCAGGCGGAAGAGCACCGCCAGCCCGAAAACCTGCCAGCCTCGGCGCCGCGCCAACGCGGCCGCTTCGGCGTCGGTTCGTCCCTTGCGCACCCGTGAGCCGGCGGCAAGCGCGAGCGAGATGCCGGCGAGGAACAGAAAGATGGGCGCGCCAAAGCCGCCGATGATGATGGCCCAGGCAAACGCCGGGCGGGAGTGCTCTTCGACCCGCGTCCACGAATCGATTGTGTGCGCCTCGATCATGATCAGCACCGCGATGCCGCGGAGCCAATCGAGATATTCGCGCCTGCTGCTGACGGCTGCCGGCGGATTCACGGATGAACGTCGAAGGTGGTGGTGAACGCGATGTTCTGGCGCATGGAGTGCCAGACGGAACAGTACCTCTCGTGCGAGAGCGCCATCGCGCGCTCAACCGCGTCGCGCGGCACCGCGCCAGAGACGATGAAATGAAGGGCGATGCTGACGAAGCGACGCGGCGGCTCGGGGGCGCGGTCGCCGCTGAATGAGACGCGCATCCCGGTCACGGGGTGACGCCCCTTCTGGATGATGGCGATCACGTCGGCGGCCATGCAGCCCGCCAGCCCAAAGGCAGCTAGCTGCATCGGCGAGGGACCGGCCGCCCCATCGGCGTCAACCACGATGGCGGCGGGGCCGCTGGTGGCGCCAAACCGCAGCTGCTCGTCCCAGATCAGTTCTGCGACGAGGGGTGGTTTGATGTCGGCCATTCGCGTTATCGCGCCGGATTATGCTCCATCCGCGGACGACGCGGGCCGAAAAGTCCGGCAAAGATCAGCCACGCCGTCGGCAGCAGTACGAGCATGTAGGTCAGCATGTGGCCGAACGCGCCGTCGGGGCCCCAGGGCTCCGTCGCAGCATGGATCGGCTCGCTGAACGGCAGGTAATTCTGTTCGGACATCTCGTGAATGCCTGACACGAGCAACTGGACGACGAAGACGAACAGGAAGATGGCCGTGACCTGGAAGAAGAGTCCGAGGTTGACGCGCCGGCCGTAGCGCGACCAGATGACGGCCACCGCCGCCGCGCTGACGACGCCGAGCAGCGCCCCGGTCGCCAGGTTCAGCGTGTCCTTGAGCTGCAGCAGTAGCAGTGCCGTCTCCATGCCTTCACGCGTGATCATCAGGACGGTAAAGAGGAACACGCCGAGAAACGCGCCGGTGCCGGTCTTCAGCGCCGCGCCGCTCAGCCGTCCCTCGATGTCGCCCTTCATCTGTCGTCCCGCGCGCCACATGTGCACGACCAGGTAGCTGACCGATATCGCGGCCACGATCGCGAGCGGACCTTCGATCCATTCCTGGTTCGAGGCGCTGAGGAGGAGGTAGCCCACAAGCCCGCTCAGCACGATCGCGACGCCGATGCCGGTGTAGACGGCGGTCGCGAGCGCCCCGCGGCCCGATCGGCGCAGGTAGGCAAGGCTGATGGCAACGATCAGGAAAGCTTCGATGCCTTCCCGCAGGGTGATGACGTATGCCTGGAACATTGGACGATCCTGTGGCCTATTCCTTCCCCTGCCCCCTGCCCCCTGCCCCCTACCCGCTACTTGATTGGGACCGTCCAGAAGTAGACCGTGCGACCGTTCACGTTCAGCGTCTGCTGCGGCTTGATGTCGCCCATGTCGAACGCGTGCGACACGATGCGCGTGCCGGGCTTCAACTCGGCGTTGAGCTTCGGCAGGAGCTTCAAGTTCAGCGACGGAAGCAGGTACAGCGTCACGACCGTGGCTTCACCGATCGGCGTGGTGAAGAGATCCTGGTTGAGGAACTTGACCTTGTTGGCGACGCCGGCGGTCTTCAGGTTTTCGTTGGCCTCGCGGATCCGCTGCGGATCGATATCGATCCCGACGCCGCGGGCGCCGTAGGTCTTCGCCGCGGTGATCGGGATGCGGCCGTCGCCGGAACCGAGGTCGTAGACCACGTCGTTTGGTCCCACCTTGGCCAGCTTCAGCATGGCATCGACAACTTCCTGGGGGGTCGGGACAAAGATCACGTCCGGCGAGCGAAGCTGCGCCGGCTGCTGCGCCGAGGACGGCGCGGCTACTGCCGCGAGAACTGCAAACAATAAGACGAGGGTTCGGAGTCTCATGTGCCTCCTTATGTGGCGGCGATTATATCCCCGCGAGGTTTATGCTGTACCCCATGGCGGTGATCGTCCAGAAGTACGGCGGCAGCAGCGTGGCTGACGTCAAGAAGCTGCAACAGGTCGCCGAGCGTGTCATGCGCACCCGCCAGCAGGGCCACGATGTGGTGGTCGTCGTCTCCGCGATGGGCGACACCACCGATGAGCTTCTCGGGATGGCCAAGCAAGTCTCGCCGAATCCCGCACGCCGCGAGCTGGACATGCTGCTCTCCGCCGGAGAGCGCATCTCGATGGCGCTGCTGTCGATGGCGATCCGCGAGCTGGGTGGCGATGCCATCAGCTTCACCGGCAGCCAGTCCGGCATCATCACCAACGACCGCCACGTCGACGCACGAATCATCGAAGTGCGCCCCTTTCGCGTCCAGGACGAGCTCGCCCGCGGAAAAATCGTGGTCATCGCGGGCTTCCAGGGCGTGTCGTACAAGAAGGAAGTGACGACCCTCGGCCGCGGCGGGAGCGATACGACGGCCGTGGCCATGGCCGCGGCGCTCGACGCCGAGTTCTGCGAGATCTGCTCGGATGTGGACGGGGTGTATTCGGCGGATCCGCGCGTCGTCCCCGCGGCGCGGCGCATCGCGACCCTGTCGTACGAAGAGACGCAGGAGATGGCCGAGGCCGGCGCGAAAGTGCTCAACGCGCAGGCGGTGGAATTCGCGAAGGAGAAAGGGATCGCGATTTACGCGCGTGCCACCCGCGGTCCGCTACCGGGGCCCGATCCTTCGAGCGATGGCACCGTCGTGCGCAAGAGTCCGCCGCGGATGCCAGGGACGGTGGTCGGGGTGGCGAGCGAGAAGGACGTGCTGATCCTCGACGCGGAAGGGCCGGCCGCAGATCTGCTCGCGCTGCTCGACGAACGAGGCGTGTCGGGAAAGCAGCTTCACGTCTACGCCGGCCGTACCACGCTCGCGCTCTCGCGCGAGAACCTGCACAACGAGGCGCAGGTGCGCGAGGCCCTGACCGCCACGCTCGGCAGCCGCGTACGTCTCGGGGACGGCCTGGCCGCGGTCAGCGTCGTCGGTGCCGGCATCAACGCCACCTACGCCAACGTGCGCGCCGGGTCAGAGGTGCTCTCGGCCGTGGGCGCTACGCCCTCGGGCATCTCCACCTCGTCATTCCGAATCACCTGGATGATCCCGACAAACCGCACCGAGGACGCCGTACGGGCGCTGCACGGCCGGTTCATAGAAGCTGAGCAGCCACTTCTTCCCTAACGCCCTTCGCGGGCCTATGATCGGGCTGATCAACAGGGCGCCGGATACGTCAGGCGACATCGGCCTGCTGATGAAGCAAGCGCTCGAGAAGCTGGCGTTCCTTCCATTTGGGCTGGTGGTCGATCAGTGGAGATGGCAGGTGTTCAGTGGGGCGGTGACGCCGGAACGCTACAACGCGGCATGGTGGGAGCTGCGGGAGCGGTACCAGGGTGTGCGCGCGCCGTCCGTGCGGGGGGAGGACTTCTTCGATCCTGGCGCCAAGTACCACGTGCCGTCCAACACGCCGTACGCCCGTTACTTCCTGGCGTCGGTGCTGCAATTCCAGTTTCACCGGGCGTTGGCGAAGACGGCGGGCTGTACGACCCCGCTCTATCGATGCTCGATTTACGGAAGCGCCGAGGCGGGACAACGGCTGAATGCGGCGCTGGCGATGGGGGCATCACAGCCCTGGCCGGAAGCGCTGGAGGCGCTCACCGGCCAGAAGCAAATGGATGCGACCGCGATTGCCGACTACTTCGCGCCGCTCAAGGTCTGGCTTGACGAACAGAACGCGGGGCAGAACATCGGCTGGTAAGGAGCCGCCCGAACTGCAGCAGCGCGTCGCGCCACCGCACCTTCGACATCATGTTGATGTGAGGTGCGTTGAGGTTGAGGCCGCTGCCACGCCGATCGACCTCCGAGATGCCCTTGAAGTCGTCCCGGTAGTCGGACGGGGCCGCGACGATCGCGGCGATTTCCGTGATCGTCGACTGCACCCGGCGATCGCCCTGCGGAAACAGCCGGCAGAACTCGTCGACGGTATCGATCGCGTCGACGCCGATCGCGCTCGCGTAGGCGCGCATCCACGCCCGTGAGTACAGGCCGCGCGGCCACCCGGATAGGTCGTTTCGTTCGAGCGCCTCGAGCAGGTCGCGCCTGATCCGCGTATCGCCTGCAATTTCCGCAAGCGAAATGTGGTTGCGTTCACGATGACGACGAAGCCGTCCAATGAATATTTCCTGAGGGGTCATCTGGTCTCCCGTGTGATGGAGACCGTAGCAATTCCCGCGCCTCAGCTCGGCCGTGGCCGCGGTGCGCCTTTCGTGTTCAGCCGACAGAACTTACGCGCCGACCACGAAAACTGTGATCGGCCGGCACGTTGCGAAATGATGCGAGGCGATCACAATGCCGTCGCAATTTCTGCACGTTACATCGACGGAACGTTCCCCTTGAGGAAGCCGGCAAGGTTGGCGGGCGCGAACTGGAGCCCCGTGTAGAAGGGTCCGAACTCGGCGAACTTCGCGCTCGCTTCGTCGAACCGCATTTCATAAATCAGTTTCTTGAACACGAGCGGATCGTCGGCGAAAAGGTCGACGCCCCATTCCCAGTCGTCGTAGCCGATCGAGCCGGAGATGATCTGCTGGACCTTGCCTGCATACGTGCGCCCGATCGAGCCGTGCTCGCGCATCATCGATGCCCGCCGCTCGAACGTCTCCGAGTACCAGTTGACCGACTCTCCGCGCCGCTTGTTCATCGGATAGAAGCAGACGTAGCGGCCCTTCGGCAGGTCGATGAACAGCCGGCTCATGACGCGCTGGCGCTGCGTGTCCATTTCGACGTCAAACGCTTTCTCGAACTCGTCGCTCCCCGGCTTGTGCTTCGCGGCGAGCTGCTCGTGCACCTTGGCGGTCATCTCGTACATGCCGAGCTCGACCACCGAGACATACGACGAAGTCGGCTCCAGCAGGTCGTGCAGCGCCGTGCCTGACAGCGCCAGTTGCGCCTGCGCGAGCTGCTCGAATCCACGACGGAAGCAGACGAGCATCAGGTCGGCCTTGTGACCCAGGACCTGCACGAACGCCGTCGATCCCGCATCGGGCACGGCCAGTGCCTGCACGACTTCCTCGGCCATCCGCTCGCGGTCGGCGGCATTGACAGCGCGCAAGCGGTCCCACCGCACGCGATACATCAGGTGAAGCAGGCTCCACCCATCGAGGGTTTCGGGAACGAACGGGTTATGCATGGTGCGATTTTACTCGTTGAGGAGTGGACGTGGTCGGTCAACTCCCCAGGTGGAACGCGCGGTGGATCGCGCGCACCGCGGCGGCCGCGTCGGGCTCCCTGACGACCATCGAGATATTCCGCTCCGAAGAACCCTGCGAGATCGCGATGACGTTGATGCCTTCCGTGCCCAGCGCGGTGAAGACGGTGGCGGCAATGCCCGGGGTGCCGCGCATGCGATCGCCCACCGCGGCGACGATCGCCACCGGCTCGGCGCCGATCTCTTCGATGTGCCCGCGCATCAACTCCATTTCCAGCGCGCTCCGCAGCGCCGTGACGACCCCCGGCGCCTCCGCCGCGCTGATGACGAAGCAGATGTTGTTCTCGGAGGACGCCTGCGAAATCATCAGGATGTTGGCCTGCTGCGCGGCGACGACGTCGAACGCCTTGGCCGCGATGCCCGGAATCCCCTGCATCCCCGTGCCGCTGATCGCCACGAGGATCACGCCTCGAATGGACGTCACCGCCTTCACGCCGGCCAAGGACGGATCGCCTTCGACGCTGACCCGCGTCCCTGGATGCTTCGGGTTGAAGCTATTGAGAATGCGCACCGGAATCCGCTGGCGAAACGCCGGCAGGATCGTCTTGTAGTGCAGCACCTTCGCGCCGTAATACGCCAGCTCCGACGCTTCGCTGTAGGAGATCTCCGCCAGGGTGCGCGCTTCGGGCACCTCTGACGGATTCGCCGTCATCACGCCGTCCACGTCGGTCCAGATCCAGACTTCATCGGCGTCGAGCGCGGCGCCAATGATGGACGCCGAATAATCCGACCCGCCCCGCCCGAGCGTCGTCAGCACGCCATCCCGCGTCGCCGCGATGAAGCCGGTGACAACCGGCACTTCACCATTGGCGAGGACGGCCTGCAGGCGCGCCTGCGTTTTGGAACGCGTCTCGTCCATCAGCGGCTCGGCGCCGCCAAACTGATCGGTCGTCACGATCAGATCGGTGGCGTCCACCGGCTGCGACGCTCTCCCCTTCGCGGCAATCGCCGCCGACAGGAGCGGCGCCGTGAGCATTTCGCCCGTGCCGGAGATGGCGTCCAGCAGCCGGGGCGTCAGTTCGTGGACCATCGACAAGCCGAAGCAGAGCTTCTCGAATCGGTCGAGCCGCTGGCTCAGCGCCTCGAGCACCGCCGCATGCCGTACCGGGTCGCCGCCGATCACGGCGTCGGCCACCGCTTTGTGGCGGTCGTACAACTGCTGCCGAATCGCGGGATCCCAATGCCCCGCCGATGCCTGGCGCGCGGCGGCAATCAGCGAGTCCGTCACCTTGCTCATGGCCGACGTCACCACGACGACCTGGTGTCCTTGCGCGGCGCTATCCGCCGCGAGTTGCGCGGCCTGGGCAATCCGCTCGGCCGAACCGACGGACGTGCCGCCAAACTTCATCACGATCAACATAGGGGCGAAACCTTCGCTGAGACGGGCCACGGAGACACAGAGCTCGTCTTTGGCTACTGAGCCTTTGAATAAGAGATTCCGTTGAAGAGAAACTTGAACGTTCCGTGTGATTGTGCCCGGAAATTCACCTCCGGTCCAAACAGCAGCACGCGCCCCTTGCCTATCGTCGCCTCGGCGATGGCTACGCCGCCATCGAGATAGCGCTGGCCCCAGGCCCATCCGCTGCGAAGCGGCGTCGGGCCGGCAAACCAGGCCACCGCCCTGACGCCGTGCGCGGCGGCATTCTTCTCCAGTCGAAACACCGGACTATTGTCGAAGAAGACGTCGGCTTCCTTCTCTAACCCGAATGCCACCGGCGTGGTGTTGTCGACGGTTACTCGAAGGAGCGACCCAGGGACGAAATACTTGTCCGGCGTGAGCGCCCGCGTCCGGCCGTCAGGCTGCTGCTCGACGAGCGCGTCGGCAACCGGCAGGCCGAATTGCGCGGCGATCGCGGTCGACCGGCCGATCGCTAGGATCGTTCCCCCCTCTTCCACGAAGAGCTTCAGTTGCGGAATCGTGGTCTGTGCCGTAATGCGGCCTGTGCGATTGCGGTACTCGGCCGGCGCGCCGCTCGCGGGGAGGCAATCGCCGTCGGTTCCGCGGCCGTCGCGCCCCGGAATCGCGCCGTCGGGAAAGATCAGGACGTCGTACTTCGACGACAGTCTTCCCGCGTCAAGCGCCTGGGGATAGGCAACCTCAAAGGGAAACTCGTACCGCTCCAGCAGCCACCGCGTCCAGCCGCTTGGCGTCGACCCGCCGTAGCAATCCCACAGTCCGACGCGGACCGGCCGCAGTTTCAGCGCATCCGCCGGTGGCGTGGTCGCAACGCCCGTGAAGGTCAGGCCGAGATCGGCGGCGGCCTTCCTGAGAATCGGCAGCGTCGACGACCGCGCGGGCACGTAGATCGATTCAGCGGTCGGCCAATACACCTGTTCACCGGCCCTGAGCAGCCGGTTCATCGCGATGAACGCGTCGTTCTGCTGATGGCTGACAACATAGCCGGCAGGGTTCTCCAGACCAGCCACCGCCCCACGCGGGACCGCCGCCAACCCCTTGATCGTTTCGAATGGACCCTCGAGCCCGTCAAGCACCCGATCGAACTTCACACCCATCTGGTAGGCGAGCGTCCACCCGGCACTGTCGTACGGCGGCCGTGGCGGCCCACCGGGATAGGGAATGTCGTCGGGATGGTCCTGCGCCTCGAACATGTCGAGCACGTGCGGCCGGAACGCCTGCGCGGTCTTGACCACGTACGAACCGGCTGGATAGCTCCGGCCATTGGCGCTGAAACCGGCGGTCGCCCTCTGGACGACCACGCCCGACTTCCGCAACGCGTTGACGAACTTGGTGGCCGTGAGGAAATCGGGTTGGTCGGCGGGAAGAATGTAGCCGCGCGCGTCACGATATTTTGGATCGGGCATGCGGCCCAGCGGCCGATGCGGGAGCGGTGTCCACGTATCGCGGCTGCCCCGGTCGATCGAGTTCTTCCCCATCCGGTAGATGTTGTAGAGCAGCTTCTCGCGATCGCGCGAAGCGAGGTCGAGCACGGCGCGATTGGCCGTCAGCGAGTACTCGATCGACTGGTGAAACCGCCATTTCTGCGCCGCGATCGGATACGGCAGGTCCGCGCTCGGAAGCTGCCGCTCCGGCACGTACGGAATATCGATTGGCGTCGGGTTGCCGATCGCTTCCGTCAACAGGCCGATCTGGTTATGAAAATACGCCGTCGTCCGCAGTCCGCCATTCCACCACGTGGAATACGTGGATCCACTTCTCATCGTCACGCCCGGCTTGCGCTCGGCAGCGAAGCGGCCGTGCATCGCGGCGCCGAGGAGATCGATGCTGACGGGAATGAGCGGATCGAAGACGTAGTTGAACGGATCGCGGAACGGCGGCGCGAACATCACGGTGCCCGCCGGGCCCGCCTGGTGATGGTCGTAGACGATCTGCGGGATCCACTCCTCGAAGAGGATGCGGTTCATGTTGATCGTCTCGGCCTGCGTCGCCATGTAGAAGTCGCGGTTGTTATCGTGACCGGTGTATTTCTGGTAGAGGCGCGGCACGCCGCTCGTCGTCCGGCGCTGGGGATGCTTCTCGCGCATGTACCAGTTGGCCACCAGCTCGTGACCGTCAGGGTTGGCGTGCACCGCGAGCACGATGACATCGCGCAGGATGCGGAGCGTCTCGGGGTCGTTGCGGCTGACGAGCTCGTAGACCGTCTGGATCAACTGCTGGGCGCCAAGCACTTCTGATGCGTGAAGCCCGCCGTCGATCCAGACGACCGACTTGCCTTCCGCCGCCAGGGCGCGCGCCTGTTCGTCGGTGAGATCTTCCGCCCGGGCGAGGCGCTGCGAAATCTCTCTATAGCGTTCGAGCCTGGCGGCGTTCTCGGGCGCCGTGATCACCGCCATCCACTGGGTGCGGCCCTCTTCGGTGCGGCCGATGTCGACGAGCGACATGCGGTTCGACTCGCGATCCAGCTTCTTCCAGTAGGTCTCGAGCTGCGAGTAGGTCGCCAGGAAGTAGTCGTCGCCGATGCCGGCGCCAAATTCCTGCGCCGGCGTGGTGGCGCGCGACGCGCCCTGCGGCTGGGTGCTGGCGCGTGTGGACGCGAGAGCAAGAAGAAGGGCGGCACAGGCGAGCGCGCGCGCTCGGGTCACCATGCAGGTTCGTATCATATCGCCCCTCTGCGGGTAACCTAGTGGCGTGTCTCTTCCGAACGACTACCGGCCGCTCCGCTCCACCCCACCGCGCGGGGCGCGGCGGGGACCCCGGCGTTGTCGCGGCCGGCAGATCGCGCTCGGAGGCTTGTTGTGACTAGTACTCAATCAGTCCGGACGGTCCACTAGATGCGCGTGAAGATCGCAACCTGGAACGTCAACGGCATCCGCGCGCGGCAGACTCAACTGCAGGAATTCATCGAGAAAGAGCAGCCCGACGTCCTCTGCCTGCAGGAGATCAAGGCCTCACTCGACCAGCTGCCGGTGTGGCTGTGCGACATCGAAGGCTACTGGTGCTACTGGCACGGCGGCAAAGGATATTCGGGCGTCGGACTCCATGTTCGGAAGGCCGCGTATCCCGAGCGGCCCGCGTTCCATCATCCGCAGTTCGACTTCGAGCACCGCATTGTCTCGGTGCGTCTGCCGCAGGCGACCGTCGCGTCGATCTATGTACCGAACGGCGGCAAGGACTTCCCCGCGAAGATGCGTTTCCTCGAGGCGATGGACGCCTACGCCGCGGACTTCCAGGCGTCGGGACAGCCGCTCGTCATGTGCGGCGACCTGAACGTCGCGCTCACCGACGTGGATGTGCATCCCAAGGAACGGAAGCTACACGGTATCGGGCAGCGGCCGGACGAGCGGGCGCTGATGCAGCGGATTCTGAGTCGCAGCCTCGTCGACGTGCACCGCAAGTTCGAACCGGACAACGCGGACCTGTTCACGTGGTGGGCGCCCTGGCGGAACATGAAGGAGCGCAACATCGGCTGGCGCCTGGACTACGTGTTTGCGTCGCAGGCGCTCGCCGATGGCGCGGTGTCATGCGTGGTGCAGCGGGAGTTCGGCACGAGCGACCACGGTCCCGTCGTCGCGACGTTCGACGTCGGTGAACCGACCTCGCCGTCTCCGTCTACTCCGCCATCGCTTCTTTTCTAAGGGCAGCCATCTTCCACTCTCGACCATCCTTCGGCCAGCTCTTCCCCGCCCGCGAGATGGTTGAGCAGGAAATCGGCGTTGCGAAACGCCTCGCGCAGTTGCTGGGCATCGAGGGGCCGGCCATTGTCGCGGCACTGCCGGGCTGCCTCGACCCTGACGAGGGCAAGCGCGGCCTCCAGCCCGCGGACGATCGACAGCACGCCGCGGCCCTGATACGCGGTCCACGAGGCAAACGCCTTCGCCGCGAGATACCGGTTCAGAGGCGCGCTCCAGGCTTCCCACTCAGGGATGACGTACTGCGCAAACGCGTCCGGGAGCATCTGTTCGTCGGCGTCCGGGGTGAACTCATCGGGAACCGCGTCGATCACGCCGGCGAAGAGCGCCAGGCTCTCGTCGAGCGATCGCGGCGGAGACGCCTCGACGAGATCGCTCGGCAACGTCGCGACCGCGTCGAGGAGCGACCCCGCACCGGGTGTGTAGGCGCGCAACAGCCTGGCGTCACGCGTGAGCGTCGCGATCACACTCTCCGGCGAAGCCGACGAATCGGCGCATCGCCGCACCATGTGACGCTCCCAGGCGGAGTAGGCGTCGAGATCCATCAGCATCTGCGGATGCAGGAGCGGCGCCCACGCGTCGGGATCCACGACGAGGCCGTCGTAGGCGGCTGGCGGAAAGGCCGCTGGCGATTCGACGATCTCGAGCGGCACATCCTCTCGAAAGAGCATCGACGCTGCCGTCGGACAGTAATGCGTCAGCGAGATGAAGGTGCCTCTCCAGTCGCGCACGGCGACGCGCGGAAAATGCCGACATGTCGACGGGAGCGAGGTCTCGCCGAGATCGCGATGCACGACGCACAGCCCCGAGTGCCGATGGTAAAAGACGCAGTCGCCGGTGGAGGTGCGCGCCACCATGGCGCCGGCGTCGTCGGGTAAATCCTCACGGCTGAATATCGGGCCGCCCTCATTGGGCAGGCCGGGGGCCGATAACCGTCCCGCTGCCATCGCCTGGTCGAGGGTTCGGTAAATTGGCAGCTCGGCAGGTACATCCCAGTCCGACGTACAGCACACACCTGAGTGTTCGCACTGGTAATCCGCGTGAATGCTCAACGAAAAAATCGGTCCCACCTCTGGAGGATAACTTGCACGCTCGAAGCGCATGAGACTTTTCCTATTGTTCTGCTGTGGCCTCCTGGCGATGACCGACTCGGCCGTGGCGCAGGCGCCGGTTGTAACAGACGTGACAGCTGGGCAGGTGATGCTCGATCGCCTGGGCTTTTCGTCCGGCGAGATCGACGGCCGCATGGGGAGCAACGTCCGGCGCGCGCTCGAGGCCTTTCAGACCGCGAAGGGACTACCGGCCTCTGGCCGATTGGACGCGACCACGTGGCAGCACCTCAACGAGGAAGCCGGCGGCGTGCCGCCGCTCGTGACCTATGTCGTGACCGACGCGGACGTCGCTGGTCCCTTCACGCCGGACCTCCCCAAAGACCTGATGGAACAGAGCAAGCTGAAGGCGCTCACGTATCGCCATCCGATCGAAGCGCTGGCCGAGAAGTTCCACGTGAGTCCGGCGCTGATGAAGAAGCTCAATCCGCGCGCGGCGTTTGAACGCGTCGGCGAGGAGCTGACCGTTCCGAATGTGACCCTGGCTGAAGCCGCGGCTCCCGTGGGTACGTCAGGCACGCCCACTCAACCAGCGATCATAATTTACGTGACGCAGGCCACCAGCGCGCTGACGGTCGAGGACGCGAGCGGCCGCGTGATCTTCCACGCGCCGGTGACGAGCGGCAGCGAACACGACCCACTGCCGATCGGCAACTGGAAGGTGAAGGGCACTCAGAAGAACCCGACGTTCCAGTACAACCCCGATCTCTTCTGGGATGCCAACCCCGCCCATTCAAAAGCGATGATTCCCGCAGGCCCGAACAATCCGGTGGGCGTGGCCTGGATCGATATCACCAAGGAGCACTACGGCATCCACGGCACGCCTGAGCCTTCGCTGATTGGACACGTCGAGTCGCACGGATGCGTGCGACTGACCAACTGGGACGTCCAGCGGGTCGCCACACTCGTACGGCCGGGAACGCCGGTGGTCTTCAGATGAAGCGATTCGAACGGCGCCGCGTCGAGCGGCTGCGCCGCATCGCAATCACGATCGGCCTCAGCTTCGCGCTGGGCGCGCTCGTCGACACGATCCTCACATGGCGGCTACACGAGTTCGATCTGAGCGACGGGGACAGAGCGACGGCGGCCGAGGGAGCCCAGAACATCCGGCCTGCGCCCGAGCCCGGGCCGGTTGCCCGCGAGGCGGCAATAGGTCCGGTCTCCACCAGCGGCGATGTTGCGCCGGGGACGGAAATCGATCTGCTGAAGAGTCGCCACCTCGAGCTGCCGGTCGAAGGGGTCACACCGTCCGAGCTCCACGACACCTTCAGCGACAGCCGCGCGCTGGGACGCTCGCACGAAGCGATCGACATCATGGCGCCCAGGGGCCGGCCGGTGCACGCGGTCGAAGACGGCACGGTCGCGAAGCTCTTCACGAGCGTCGCGGGCGGCCTCACCATCTACCAGTTCGACCCGTCGGGGATGTTCGCCTACTACTACGCCCACCTCGATTCCTATGCCCGCGGCGTCGGCGAGGGCCAGGCAGTGCAACGCGGCCAAGTCATCGGATACGTCGGCAGCACGGGCAACGCCTCCGACGACGCCCCCCACCTGCACTTCGCGATCTTCCGCCTGACGCCCGAGCACAGCTGGTGGAAAGGCGATGCGATCAACCCGTATCCCGTCTTGAGGTAGCTAGTTCAACCACACCAACAAGTCCAGTCTACCCAGCAACTTAGCCGCCTTACAGAAGTATTACAGTGCCGGCCCTGCCAAGTTGCTATTGTCCTGATGCTCGAAGTTCACAGCATACGAAGAGGACAGTGATCGCCCATGGCAGCACCGACGCTCATGTATGGCCGCAAGCACCAGACAGGCCTCAACGTCATCACCTTCGTCGCGATGACCGCTTTTCACATCGGCGCGATTGCCGCGCTCTTCTACGTGGACATCGGCGCGATCGTCACCGCGATGGTGCTCTGGGTGATGGCCGGCTCGCTCGGCATCGGCATGGCGTATCACCGCCTGCTGACGCACCGCGGCTACAAGACATACAAGTGGATGGAGTACTTCCTGACCCTGTGCGCCACCCTCGCGCTCGAGGGCGGTCCCCTCTTCTGGGTGGCGACGCACCGCGTCCACCATCAGAAGTCCGACCGTGACGGCGACCCGCACACGCCGCGCGAGGGCGGCTGGTGGGCGCACATGGGCTGGATCATGTTCGGCCAGGGCCTGCACCAGGACTCGGAGGTCTTCGCCCGCTACGTGCCGGACCTCTACCGCGATCCGTTCCACGTCTGGATCTCCAAGTGGCACTGGATGTCGAACGTCGTCGTCGGCCTCCTGTTACTCGCCTTCGGCGGCATTCCGTACGTGCTGTGGGGCATATTCTTCCGCACGACGTGGGGCCTCCACTCGACCTGGCTGGTCAACTCCGCCACGCACATCTGGGGCTCACGCCGCTTCAACACGCGCGACGATTCGACCAACAACTGGTGGGTCGCGCTGCTGGCGTTCGGCGAGGGCTGGCACAACAACCATCACGCGCACCCGGTTTCCGCGCGCCACGGCCTCGCGTGGTACGAGCTGGACGTGAACTGGATCTTCATCAGCCTCCTGCGGATGCTCGGGCTCGTCTGGGACGTCAAGGTGGCCAAGCTGACCCAGGCGGTTCCCTATGAGGAGAACGACCGCCCCGTAGTCGAAGACGAGGAAGAAGACGCCGTCGCTTAAATAGGCCTCAGGGAGCGGCCCCCCGGAATCAGCGAGACCCGAGAACGACTGAGGCCTGGAGCCTGACCCCTGAGGCCTTACAATCGGCCAGTGACACGTCGTCAGAAGGCGATTGCTTTTTTCGTCGCGCTCTGCGTCCTGCTGGTGGCCGCAGCGGTCTCGCTGAACATCGGCTGGATCGTCACCAACACCGGCCGCGTCACTGCCCTCATTCTCGGCATCATCTCCTTCGCCCTGATCATCGCGGGGCTGATCGTCTACACCGTGTTTCTCGTGCTCGAGATCAAGCGCAACGAGGATCACGACACGTTCATCAACGCGGTCACCCACGAGCTCAAGACGCCGATCGCGTCGATCAAGCTCTACCTGCAGACGCTGCAAACGCGCTCGGTGGACGAGGCGCAGCGCAGCCAGTTCTACGACATCATGCTCGCCGACGCGGACCGGCTGCAGCACACCGTCGAACAGGTGCTGAAGGCGGGCGCCGTCGGGCACAAGGCGAAGATCGTCGCCCGCAGCACCGTGGACATGGCCGCGCTCACGCGCGAGTGCGTCGAGCTCGCCATCGTCCGCCATCACCTCCGCGCCAACGCGATTGTGTTCGAGGCGCATGATGCCGGCGCCCTCGCC
>CAMCNL010000048.1 GCA_945876205.1 Candidatus Sulfopaludibacter sp. SbA3 | reverse complement strand
GAGCGCGCCATTCGCCGCGGCACGGGCGAGGAACCCGGCGTCCACTACGAAGAAATCATGTACGAGGCGTACGGACCCGGCGGCACGGCCATGCTCATCTCGACGCTGACCGACAACAAGAACCGCACGGTCGGCGAGATCCGCTTCGTGCTCGGCAAGCTGAACGGCAACCTCGCCGCCGAGAACAGCGTCGCCTGGATGTTCACGCGCAAAGGCCAGATCATGGTCGAGCGCGCGAAAGTGGACGAAGAAAAGCTGCTTGCCGCCGTCCTCGACGCCGGCGCTGATGACATGACCGACGACGAGGGTGGGTTCGAGGTCATCTGCGCGCCCGAGAACTTCGACGCGGTGCGCGATGCGGTGAAGGCGCTCGGCATCGAGCCCGCCAGCGCCGCGGTCGCGATGATCCCGCAGAACTACGTGAAGCTCGAGGGCAAAGAAGCGCAGCAGATGCTGAAGCTGATGGACGCCCTCGACGACCAGGACGACGTGCAGAACGTGTGGGCGAACTTCGACATCGAAGAGAAGGAGATCGAGGCGTCGCTCGCGTGAGGATTTTTGGCATCGACCCCGGCTCCGAGCGCACCGGCTACGGTTGCGTGGAGACCGACGGTCGCCGCCACACGCTCGTCGCCTGCGGCGCCATCTCGGCGCTCGCCGCCGACGCCTTCCCTCAGCGTCTCGCCAGGATTCACCGCGAGCTGGCCGAGCTCCTCACGAAGCTGCGCCCTGACTGCGTCGCCATCGAGAACCTGTTCCACGCCAACAACGTCCGCAGCGCGCTCAAGCTCGGGCACGCGCGCGGCGTCGCGATGCTCGCGGCCGTGGAAGCGGGATGCCCGGTCGTCGAGTACACGCCGGCCGAAATCAAGCGGGCCGTCGTCGGCTACGGGCGCGCCGAGAAGCACCAGGTCGGGCAGATGGTGAAGCTCCTCCTCGGACTCGACGCACCGCCATCACCACACGATGCCGCCGACGCGCTGGCGGTCGCCATCTGTCATCTGCATGCGATGCCGCCCCCGGTGTTGAGGACGGAGGTGGGGGTTGCTGTCAGTCGCGCCGCGACCAAGCCCAAGACCTGGCGGCAATACCGGCCACCTGCGATCGGATGATCGCGTTTCTCCGCGGCCGGGTTCTCGACAAGCAGCCAAACAAGATCACCGTGGACGTGCAGGGCGTCGGCTACGAAGTGCACGTGCCGCTCTCGACCTACTACGACGTGGGCGAGGAAGGCATGGAGATCGCCCTTCGTGTGCACACCCACGTGCGCGAGGAATCGCTGCAGCTGTTTGGCTTCCTCACGTCGCTCGAGCAGCAATTGTTCGAGCGGTTGATCGGGATCAGCGGTATCGGGCCGAAGCTGGCGATCGCCGTGCTTTCCGGTATCGACAGCGCCGAGCTCGTCGGGGCCGTGCAGCGTGGGGACGTCGCACGCCTGACGAGCGTGCCGGGCATCGGCCGCAAGACCGCCGAGCGGATTGTCCTTGAACTGAAGGATCGGCTCGCCACGCTGGTCATCCCCGCGGGTGCCGTGGCCGCGGCGTCGCCGGCCGATCGACTGCGCAGCGATCTCCTCTCGGCGCTTCAGAACCTGGGCTATCATCGGCCGCTGGCCGAAAAAGCGATCGACGCGGCGCTGAAGGGCGCCAGCGACGACACGTTCGAGACCGCGCTTCGAGGCGCACTACGGGAGCTCATGAGATAGGTGGACGAGCGCCTGATCACCCCAGGGGTCGTGGACGAGGAAGCACAGTACGAGGCGGGACTGCGTCCGCGGACGCTCGCCGAGTACATCGGACAGGACCGCGTGCGCGCCAACCTCCAGGTGTCGATAGAGGCCGCGGTCGGCCGTCGCGAATCGCTCGACCACGTGCTGGTGTACGGACCGCCGGGACTCGGCAAGACGACGCTGGCGTACGTGATCGGCAACGAGATGGGCGTGCCCGTCCGCGCCACCGCCGGCCCCGTGATCGAAAAGCCCGGCGACCTCGCCGCGATGTTGACGAACCTGCAGGAGCACGAGGTGCTCTTCATCGACGAAATCCACCGCCTCGCGCCCGCGATCGAAGAGATCCTCTACCCCGCGATGGAGGACTACGAGCTCGACATCATGATCGGGTCGGGCCCGAGCGCGCGGTCCGTCAAGGTGCCGCTTCAGAAGTTCACGCTCATCGGCGCCACGACGCGCGCCGGCCTGCTCACGGCTCCCTTGCGCGCGCGCTTCGGCATCGTCCATCGCCTGGACTTCTACGGTGACCGCGACATCGAGACGATCGTGCGGCGCTCCGCGCGGATCCTGGGTGTCGAGGTCGACCCCGCGGCATCGGCGGAGATCGCGCGCCGATCGAGGGGCACGCCTCGCATCGCCAATCGTCTGCTGCGCCGCGTGCGAGACTACGCTCAGGTTCGCGCCGACGGCCACATCAACGCCGAGGTGGCCGCGGCCGCGATGGAGCTCCTCGAGGTGGACGACCACGGGTTCGACGAGGTCGATCGGAAGCTGCTTCGCACGATCATCGACAAGTTCAGCGGCGGCCCGGTGGGCGTCAACAGCCTCGCCGCCGCCATCAACGAAGAAAAAGACGCAATCGAGGACATCTACGAGCCGTTCCTGATCCAGGCCGGCTTTCTCGACCGCACGCCGAGGGGGCGCGTCGCCACCGCGCGCGCCTATGAATACTTCGGCCTTGCCGTTCCCCGGAGGGATTCGACCCTGTGGTAATTGCCCCGTTCACGCCGCGCATGATTGCCCGCGCCCGCATCTCCAGCATCGCGGCCTACGTGCCGCCGAAACTTCTGACCAACGCCGATCTCGAGAAGATGGTCGAGACCAACGACGAGTGGATCATGCAGCGCGTCGGCATCCGCGAGCGCCACATCGTCGAGCCCGGCATCG
Organism: Candidatus Sulfopaludibacter sp. SbA3; assembly: GCA_945876205.1. Lineage (GTDB taxonomy): Bacteria > Acidobacteriota > Vicinamibacteria > Vicinamibacterales > UBA2999 > CANNDT01. The sequence continues at coordinate 15,424 of CAMCNL010000048.1, read as the reverse complement.
CCACCTCGGATCTCGCGAAGGAGGCATCGCTCAAGGCGATCGCCAACGCCGGGCTGACGCCGGCTGACATCGATTTCATCCTCGTCGCGACGACGACGCCCGACACGCTGTTCCCGAGTACCGCGTGCATCCTGCAGGACAAGATCGGCGCGTCAAAGGCGTGGGGCTTCGACCTCATGGCCGCCTGTTCAGGGTTTGCCTACGGCGTGACCACCGCGGCGCAGATGGTGGCGTCTGGCGCCAGCCGCCACGCGCTCGTCGTCGGCGCAGATGTGATGTCGAGCATCATCGACTACACCGATCGGACGACCTGCGTGTTATTTGGCGACGGCGCCGGCGCCGTGGTCCTCGAGGCGAGCGACGACGAGAACGTCGGCATCATCGATTTCGAGAATTACGTCGACGGCAGCGGCGGTCCCGCGCTCTGCATGCCCGCCGGCGGAAGCCGGATGCCGGCGTCGATTGAAACCGTCGAAAAGCGCCTGCACTACGTGAAGCAGGACGGACAGGCGGTGTTCAAGTTCGCGGTGCGAAATATGGAAGAGGTCTGCCGGCGGCTGCTCAGCCGCACCAAGATCCAGGGCAGCGACATCGACCTCTTCGTGCCGCACCAGGCCAGCCTTCGCATCATTCTCGCGGCAGCGGAGAAGCTCGGCATGCCGCGCGAAAAAATCGTCATCAACATCGACCGGTTCGGTAACACGACGGCGGGCACCATCCCGCTTGCCCTCAACGATGCCGTCGAGAGTGGACGACTCAAGCGCGGCGACCTCGTGCTGCTGGCCTCGGTCGGCGCCGGTTTCACCGTGGGCGGCGTGCTCCTGAGGTGGGGACTCAACAAGAGGTCATAGATCGGCTGCGCTGGCTTACGCTGTGCTTGTATGGCTCGATCCCGCGTCACGCGCATCCGGCAGCTCACAGCGGGACAAACCCAGCGGCTCGAAGCCCTGCGCCGCATTTCGCGGATGCTCGACTCGCAATTCCTGATCCCCGGAACGTCGTACCGGTTTGGCCTGGACCCTATTCTCGGCCTGATCCCCGGCCTCGGGGATCTCGTGTCGCCGCTCTTCACCATCGGCATCCTCTGGCAAGGTCGCGATCTCGGCCTTCCGCGCATCGTCCAGCTGCGGATGATTTTCAACGTTGCGATCGACACGCTGCTCGGCGTCGTTCCGCTGCTCGGCGACCTGTTCGATTTCGCGTGGAAAGCCAACGACATGAATCTCGCGATGCTGGAGAAATACGGCTACGACGAGCGGCCCGCGTCGGCTGGCGACTGGCTCTTCGTCGTGGGACTGACGGTGCTGCTTCTCGTCATGGCGGCGATCCCGATCCTCCTGGCTGGGTGGCTGATTCGCTCGCTCGGACGCATCCTGGCGTGACCGTGGCGAAGCGTCGCCGCCCGCCGTCGCGGGTCTTCCTGTTATCGCCGGCCAATTGCGGTGGCATCCGCGCGGGGATGATGACCTCGCCGACCGCCGGGTTCGCGCTCGCGCGGCAGTTGCAGAGTCGCGAAGGCGCGCCGCTCGGCGACCTCTTCAGCTTCGTGAGCGGGCTCTATTTTCGCGGGAAGCTCACCTACGCGCGCCGCTTTGCGCGACCGCCGGATCCCGAGGACCCGATCATCGCGGGTGGCGTGCTGGTGATCACGCCGAGCGCCGGCCTGCGCGCGGCGGATACGCCCGTGACGGTTGAATCGTTCCAGGGTTTCGCGCGCACGGACGTCGACGCGAGGAACGCCGCGTATCGGACGCCGCTCGAACAGAGCTCCAAGGCGCTGCACGCGGCTATCGGGCCCGACTGCGAGGTGGTGCTCCTTGGCAGCATCGCCTCAGGGAAATACGTCGACCTGCTGATGCCCATTTTCGGAGAACGCCTGATGTTTCCACCACGCTTCGTCGGCCGAGGAGACATGAGTCGCGGGGGGTTGATGTTGCGGTGCGTCGAGGCCAGCGAGGAGCTGGATTACGTGCCGCTCGCTGGTGCGGTACGCCACGGCCAGCGCCCCCCGAGGCTCGAACCCACAACCACGAAGGCCACGAAGATCACGAAGGACACGAAAGCCGAATAATGGGTTCGTGGTTCAGAGGCAACGATGAGAATCCCCACCGACATCGACAACGCGACGACGATCGTCGCCGGGCGCGAGGTACGCCTGACGAACCTCCGAAAGCCGTTCTGGCCCGAGCGTGGCATTACCAAGGGCGCGCTCATCCAGTACTACGCTGACGTGGCGCCGGTGCTGCTGCCGCACATCAAGGATCGCGCGATGGTGATGAAGCGCTATCCGCACGGTGCGGCGGGAGCCTTCTTCTTCATGAAGCGCGCGCCGACGCCGAGGCCGTCATGGATCCGCACCTGCACGATTAATCACGACTCGGGCAACGTCATCGATTTTCCGGTGATCGACGACATCGCTTCGCTCCTCTGGATCATCAACCTCGGTTGCATCGATCTCAACCAGTGGTATGCCAAGTGCGACGACGTCGATCGGCCTGACTACGTGCACTTCGATCTGGATCCGGGCCACGGCGCGACCTTCGACCAGGTACGCGAGTGCGCGCTGATCGTTCGTGAGGCGCTCGAGACGCTCAAGATGAAACCGGTCGTGAAGACCAGTGGATCCAAGGGGATGCACGTCTACGTGCCGATCGTCCGCGGCCCTGTCCAGAAAGCCGTGTGGACCTTTGCGAAGGCGCTCGCCGTCGAGCTCGCGTCGCGGCATCCTGCGTTGATGACGTCGGAGTACAAGGTTGCCAAGAGGCCGAAAGGCCGTGTGCTCGTCGACTACAACCAGAATCGTTGGGGAAGCACACTCGCCAGCATCTACTCGGTGCGGCCGACCCCGCTGGCCACCGTCTCGACTCCGCTCACCTGGAAGGAAGTCGCGGCCGGCGTCCGCATCGAGGACTTCCGGCTCGACAATGTCCGCGATCGGCTCACGGAGCTCGGGGATCTCTGGAAACCGTTACTGGCCGCGCGAGGGCGGACCAGCCTCGAGACGTTCCTTACTCCCCCAGCAGCTCGGCGATCGGTGTGAGATCGTCGATCCGATCTCAGCACGCCTTGACGGCGACGAGCATCGGTACCGCGAGGAGCGTCCCCCAGAGGCCCCAGACGAAGCTCCAGAAAATCAGCCCGACGAAGACCGCAACCTCGTTGGTGCGCGCGGTGCGGCTCGTCATCCAGGGCGTGAGAAGCCATCCTTCCACGCTGGTGATAGCCAGCGAAACCCCGGCGACGTAAAAGCCCATCCCAATGGTGTTGAATTGCAGGAACGCGACGACGAACGTGCCGGCAGCGACGATCACCGGTCCGAAGTACGGCACGCTGTTGAAGACCCCAGCCGCCAGGCCCCACACCGCAGGCTGACTCAGGCCGAGCGCCGCAAATGCCAACCACGTGAGGACACCGACCACAATGCTCGTCACGACGCGCACGAGCAGGAACCGCGAGATCTGCGTATTGATTTCGCCGAGGATCTGCACCGTCACCCGTTTCTTTTCGAGTGAAGGGCCGGCGATTTTCACCAGCTTGCGCCTGAACAGGTCGCCAGAGGCGAGCAGGAAGAATACGAAGAAGAGGACGAGGGTGGCCTGTCCTGCAAACGTAATCAGGCTTGCCGATCCCCATGACAGGTACTGGCGGACGTCGATCGTCGGCTCTTCGATCTGCACGCGCTGGACGCCCCGCGGCGCCGGATTTGGCCCGGTCGCTTCGTCCGCGGTTTTTTGAAGTTCTGCGGCGGCCTTCTGCACCTGCTGAATCGCGCCGCCGTTGCCGTCACGAGGGTTGCGCCGCATTGCCTGCCGAATCTTGACCGCGGCATTCGGGAGCTCCGCCACGACCGCCGCGGCATCATCGGACAGTGAATACACCCCGTATCCCACGGAACCGGCGAGCAGCACCATCACCAGAGCGGATGCGAGCACGCGAGGAAGGCGTATGCGCATCAGCGCGACCACGATCGGCTCGAGCGCGTAGCTGATCAGGATGCTCAGGACGATTGGAATGAACACCTCGCGTGCCCAGTACAAGACCCCCATCCCGGCCGCGAAGGCGATCACCATCAGCTCGACGCTCCGGACGTTGACGTCGGCAAGCGGCGTTGTCGTCTCGTCGTCCGGGGCGCTGTGCTTCAGGACTTGTCGCGTCGGAACGGTCATCGTCTTGTACTCATGCTTGCACCGCGAGACCGCTTCTGGCCTGCAGCGCCTTGTTGATGGCGACCGCCGCCTTCGCGCCTTCCGCGGCGGCGACGACGACGAACTGCACGTCTCGCGACGCGTCGCCCACCACATAGAGGCCGGGCACACGCGTCTTGCCGAGGTGATCCGTCTTGACGATGCCTTTGTAGGTCGTGTCGCAGCCAAGCTTGCGGGGCAGGTCGCTCTGAGGGCTTTGGCCGGCGGAGAAGAATATCCGCTCGCACGGCACCGTCTCGCCGCTGGTGAGGACGACCTGGCGCACCTGGCCCTGTTCGTGATCGACGCGCTCGATCGGCCGCTCGTATACGGCGATGCCGTGCTGCGCGAGCTGGCTTCGATGGCGGGAGCCGAGTCGCCTTCCGTTCGAACAGACGATGACGCGGTTACTCCATGTGATGAGTGACAATCCGAGTCCCGTCACCGAGGCGCCGTGGCCGATGACGACGATCGTCGCGTCGCGCGATTCCCAGCCGTCGCAGTACGGGCAGTGATGGACGCTGACGCCGTAGCACTCCCTGATGCCGGGAATGTCGGGCACGTGATCTCGAACGCCCGTCGCGACGAGCACCGTCTGTGAGAGCACCCGTTCGCCGGTGGCGAGGATGACGTCGAATCCGTCTGATGCGCACGTGATCTCGGTGACTTCGACGTCGCGGGTTTCGATCGAGTAGGGTTTGAGCTCCTCGCGCCCGAGACGCAGCAGTTCCAGCGGTGGGGTGCCGTCGCGCGTGAGATAGCCGTGAAGGTGGCGGGAAGCGGCGTTCCGGGGCCGGCCTGTGTCGAACAGGACCACTTTCCGGCGGCATCGGCCCAGCACCAGGGCGGCGCTCAAGCCCGCGGGCCCACCCCCAACGATGACGACATCAAACACAGCCGGGGAGGGGTGCAAGAGCTCGTCCAATTGGTAGCTTGGTCGCTCGGTAGCTGGGTGGCTGGGGTATTTATGTGGAACCATACCTTCCGACCCAGCTACCGAGCAACCCGGCTACCTCGATGAACGTTGACGATTTCGACTTTAATCTTCCTGATGAGCTAATCGCGCAGGACCCGCCGGCAGCTCGGGGTGGGTCGCGGCTGCTCGTCGTGAACCGCGACACGGGCGCCACCGAGTTCGCGACGTTTGGACAGCTCGGCGACTACCTTCGGTCCGGAGACCTGCTGGTGGTCAACAACACGAAAGTGTTTCCAGCAAGGCTCCTCGGCCAGCGCGTCCCCAGCGGCGGATCCGTCGAATGCCTGCTTCTCTCCCAACTCCCAACTCCACAATCCCCAACGCCCAACCTGGCAGTTGGCGAATTGGGAGTTGGGAGTTCAGAGCAATGGGATGCGCTGATGCATCCCGGGCAGAAGCTGAAACCCGGCGCGCAGGTTCTGTTCGAGCGTGACGGCGCGCGCCTTCATGGCGAGGTTCTGGGCCGTCACTTTCACGGACGCCGAACGATTCGTCTGCGGACGGACGGAGACATCGACGTCGCCACCGCCATCGAGCGCATCGGGCATATCCCGCTTCCTCCGTACATCAAACGTGACGACCGGCCCGAGGATCGCGAGCGCTACCAGACCGTCTATGCCCGCGAGCGCGGCTCGATCGCAGCGCCGACGGCCGGACTGCATTTCACGACGGGACAGCTCGATGCACTGGCGGCGCGAGGCGTCGAGCAGGCGCCGATCACGCTCCACGTCGGCTACGGTACGTTCAAGCCGGTGCGGGCCGAGCGCGTCGAAGATCACCAGGTCGATCCCGAGCACTTCACCGTGTCAGCCGACACCGCCGCTGCGTTGACGCGTGCGCGGCGCGAGGGCCGGCGGGTGATCGCCGTGGGCACGACGACCGCCCGTGCGTTGGAGTCGTTACCCATCGCCGCGGACGGCGGCGTCGAAGCATCGAGCGGCGAGACGCGCCTGTTCATTCATCCAGGGCACGAGTTCACCCTCGTGAACGGGCTGATCACGAACTTCCACCTGCCGCGTTCATCGCTCCTGATGCTGGTGGCCGCCTTCGCGGGTCGAGAGCTCGTGCTGGACGCCTATCGCCAGGCGGTCGACCGCGGCTATCGCTTTTACAGCTATGGCGACGCGATGCTGATCCTGTAGGGGGAAGTGGGAAGGGGATAGGGGGAAGGGCTGTTTCAGGGATTAGTCAGAAAGGCGGACAGGGCTGCGTTGAAAGACATCGGCTCGTCCAGGTTTGTCATATGGCCCGCTCTTGGGATCTCCACGAGCCGCCCGTTCTTCACGCCTTTCGTGATTACGCTCGCGATGTCTTTGATGTAAGGGAAATCCTCGTCGCCGATGATGACGAGCGTAGGCACATTGATCTCAGAGAGTCGGTTGACAGCAGGCGGTTGGAGCGGCTGTTCTGTTCGCCGGTACGTCCAGAGCCGCCAGTTGTCGGTGACGAGTGACCGTACCGTATCGCGCTCCGCCAGGTTGCTGTGCAACATCATGATCGGCGTTTCGGCCCACAGCTTGGCGGCCCCGGCCGCGTCCCCTGCACCGGCAGCCTGGAACGTCGCCGCTGCCCACGGCAGAGAAGGAATCTGGTAGCCGCCGAGTCCCGGCGACGCGAGGATGAGGCGAGTCACGCGATCCGGATACGCGAGAGTGAAATTGGTCGCGACCTCAGATCCAGCGGAGAGTCCGACGAGCGTTGCTCGCGGTATGCGCAACGTATCGAGGACCTCGCGGAGATCGTCGTAGCCCGCATACGCCCCGGCTGGCGCCGCCGAGCGGCCATGGCCTCGAAGATCGTAGCGAATGATTTTGAACCGCGACTCGAAGGCGGCCAGCTGCGGCACCCACATGCGACGGTCGACGCTGAACGCGTGGATCAGAACGACGGGCTCGCCCGCACCGGTGACTTCGTAGAAGATTCCCGTCGGCGTCGTGCCGCTTACGGGTTGCGCCAGTGTCGGACTCGCAATCAGGAGGATCGCGGCCAAAGTCATCCTCACGGCGGAAATATTAGTGGATTCGTCGCCGCCCGGCGACGCCATTTTGATTCTGTAGGAGAAAAATGGTCACACGGGACTAGGGGGCAGGGGATAGGGCTGTGTCAGGGAACAGGCACGAGGCGTTGTTGGCAGATGATTGGAGGCAGGCGGTGTCGACCGAACCCACTCGTGTCGCAATTGTGGTGAGTCCGGATTTCGGACCAGCGCTGATTGCTCTAGCTGAGAAATTCCATGTTTGGATAGAATAGCCGATACGCCGAGTAACTTGGCCGTCGCTGAACGTGTCCAGGGGACGTCGTACGACAGGAATCACGGTGTGACGACTTTCAAGGTTGATGAGTCTCAGCCACCGGATCGATGGGTCGTCGAAATCCTGGGGATGATCGACGACCAACATGGGCTGCGCGAAGAGTGGTCGCCCGACGTTGAATTGCATGTTCACGGCGTAGGCATGACCGCGGCAATCCGTCGGGAATTGCTATCTTTCGGACCCTTCGAGGTTGAGGAACGCGATTACGGCTTCAGGGCACGCCGACGGCCTGCCGACCTCCTGCCTGATTCCTGAGACAGCCCTTCCCCCTTCCCCCTACCCCCTTCCCCCTGATACGTTCCGTCCATGCCGTTTCCGTACGAAGAGTTTGACCTGTCGGGAGTACGGACGTATCCGCTTGCCTCTCGCCAGAGCAAGGCCCGGTCAGAGGACTTCGCGCGACCAGTCGAGCGTGGCGGCAGCTTCAGGACGTTCTTTGATTCGCTCCCGGCGATGCTCGGGGGACAGGACGTTCGACGCGTCGTGCAGGCGATCGTCGAGGCGCGTACACGCGACGGCGGGATCGTGTGGGGCCTTGGCGCCCACGTCATCAAGACGGGCGTATCGCCGGTCCTGATTGACTTGATGAAGCGCGGCTACGTTTCCGCGCTCGCCATGAACGGTGCCGGGATCATTCACGACTTCGAAGTCGCGTTGTCAGGCGCGACCTCCGAGGACGTGGACGAATCGCTCGGTCCGGGCCGCTTCGGGATGGCTGAAGAGACCGGCGCGTTGCTGAACGAGGCGATCTGCAAGGGCGCCGAGGCAGGCCAGGGGTTGGGTCAGGCGGTGGCCGCATTCCTCGCCGGGCGCAACCCGCCGCACGCCGGCCACAGTCTTGCCGTCGCCGCGCATCGCCTTGGCATTCCGGTAACTGTGCACGTGGCCATCGGCACCGACATCATCCACATGCACCCGGCGGCGTCGGGCGCCGCGATCGGCGAGACCAGCCTCCGCGACTTCAGGTACTTCACGTCGTGCGTGGCGCGTTTGAAGGGCGGCGTCTACCTGAATTGCGGATCGGCGGTCATCCTTCCGGAGGTCTTTTTGAAGGCCGTGGCCCTGGCGAGGAATACCGGCGTGTCGCTCGAGGGCCTGACCACCGTGAACATCGATTTCCTGCGGATGTATCGCCCGCAAACCAACGTCCTGACCCGGCCGATCGCGGGCACCAACGGGGTGGGGATTTCCCTCATCGGACACCATGAAATCCTGATTCCGCTGATTGCTGCAGCGGTCATCGAGGCCTCGGAGACGTGAAGATCTCCGCCTGCCGGCCGGGAAGCCTTTTAGGCTTTCGGTCGAGCCTGTTAGAATCGAAGATTCGTGCCGGAGTAGCTCAGCCGGTTAGAGCACGCGTCTCATAAGCGCGGGGTCGGCAGTTCGAGTCTGCCCTCCGGCACCAACCTTCGCTCGCGTTGCGAGCTTCGGCTGGCAAGCCACACGAAGGTTGTCCGCCGTAGCTTGACGCGAAGGCGGACCGACATTGACATCAACCTCTCTTCACCAGAAGGTCCGGCGGACGATCCGGAAGCACGGGCTCTGTCCGCCGGGCGCGCGGGTGCTCGTCGGCCTGTCCGGGGGATCTGACTCGGTCGCGCTCACGCTCCTCCTGCTGGATCTCGCCGAATACGGCGAATTCAGCGTCATTTCAGTCGCCCACCTCAATCATCGCCTCCGTGAATCCGCGGCCCGAGACGAGGACTTCTGTCGCGATTTTGCCCTGCGGCACCAGCTCCGAATCGCCGTCGAGGCGGTTGACGTCCAAACCTATGCGCGCAGGGAGAAGCTGTCGCTTGAAGACGCGGCGCGGCGGGTGCGATACGTGTTCCTGGAGAAAACGGCTGCGGACCTGAACGCGAACCGCATCGCGGTCGGTCACACCGAGGACGACCAGGCCGAGACTCTTCTTCTCAAGTTGATGCGAGGTGCCGGCCTTACCGGGCTTGCCGGGATCTATCCCCAGCGGGGGCTGCTCATCCGCCCGGTGCTCGAAACGACGCGCCTCGAACTTCGTGAGTATCTGCGGTCGCGCGGCGAGACCTGGGTTGAGGACGAGACGAACGAGGATCTCGACAATCCGAGAAACCGCGTTCGTCACCGGGTACTCCCCGAGCTCGACCGGGCGGCAGGCGCCGCGACCCGGCCCGCGATCGCCCGGGCCGCCGGCTTGATTCGTGAGGACGGCCAGTGGCTCGACGAGGTGGCGGCGGGCCGGTTCGCGGCGCTCGGCGTGGCCACGGCGGACGGTATGGAACTCGATGCGGCAACGCTCGCCGCGGAGCCCCCGGCCATCGTCAGGCGGGTGCTCCTCCGGGCCATGCGGCAGGCGGCCGGAAATCGCGAGATCGGGCTCGACCATGTGGAGGCCGCCATGGCTCTGCTGGGGTCGGGGGAGGGCGGTGTGGACGTGCCTGGAACCCGTGTGGAACTTCGGCGCGGAAAGCTGGTCTTAATACAGCAGAAGATCTCGACGAAGTGATACTCTTTTCTTTTGCGGCAACACCCCCATGGGGTAGCCGGAGGGCTCTAAACCTCCGGGGAGGAAGCTCTTGAACTCGACGCTGAAGAGTCTGGTTTTCTGGATGGTGCTGGTGGTGGTCGGGGTCGTGGTGTGGAATTTCTCCACGAAGTTCCAGACCAGCAACAAGCCCGTCAGCTTCAGTGAGTTCATGTCCGCGGTCGACGCCGGGCAGGTCGCGCGCGTCACCATCACGGGCAATGAAATTACCGGCGTCAATAAAGCCAACGAGAATATCCGCACCTACGCCCCGCCCCAGTACGACGGTCTCGCCAATCGGCTGATCGAACGCGGCGTCGTCGTTTCGGCGCGCGAGCCCACGACCAGCCCGTGGGCTGCACTTCTCTACTCCTGGGCGCCGATCCTTCTCATGATCGGGTTCTGGATCTTCTTCATGCGCCAGATGCAGAGCGGCGGCAATAAAGCCCTGTCGTTCGGCAAGAGCAAGGCGAAGCTCTCATCGAGCGCGCAGAAGAAGGTCACCTTCAAGGACGTCGCGGGCGTCGACGAAGCGAAGGACGAGCTCCAGGAGATCATCGAGTTCCTCCGCGAACCCCAGAAGTTCCAGAAGCTGGGCGGACGCATCCCAAAGGGCGTCCTGCTGATGGGCCCTCCCGGAACCGGCAAGACGCTGCTCGCGCGCGCCGTCGCCGGCGAGGCGAACGTTCCCTTCTTCTCGATCAGCGGCTCTGACTTCGTCGAGATGTTCGTCGGCGTGGGCGCCTCGCGCGTGCGCGACCTCTTCGAGCAGGGCAAGAAGAACGCGCCCTGCATCGTCTTCATCGACGAAATCGACGCCGTCGGCCGCCACCGTGGTGCCGGTCTTGGCGGTGGTCACGACGAGCGCGAACAGACGCTCAACCAGCTGCTTGTCGAGATGGACGGCTTCGAGTCCAACGAAGGCGTCATCCTCGTCGCGGCGACCAATCGTCCGGACGTCCTCGATCCGGCGCTGCTGCGCCCGGGACGCTTCGACCGCCGCATTGTCGTCAATCGTCCGGACGTGAAGGGACGCGAGGGCATCCTCGGCGTCCACACGAAGAAGATCCCGATGTCCGACGATGTGGATGTGGCGGTGCTGGCGCGTGGCAGCTCCGGCTTCTCCGGCGCCGATCTCGCCAACCTCGTGAACGAGGCGGCGCTCAACGCGGCGCGCTACAACCAGAAGGTCGTTCGCATGCTCGACTTCGAGTTCGCGAAGGACAAGGTGCTGATGGGCGCCGAGCGCCGCTCGATGATCATCAGCGAGGGTGAGAAGCGGATCACCGCGATCCACGAGGCGGGGCACGCCCTGCTGGCGGTGTTGCTGCCCCACGCCGATCCGATCCACAAGGTGACGATCATCCCGCGCGGCATGGCGCTCGGCCTGACGCAGCAACTGCCGATCGACGAGAAGCACAACTATTCGCGCGAGTACCTCGAGGAGCAGATCGCCATCCTGCTCGGCGGACGCATCGCCGAAGAGATCACCATCGGCAGCATCACGACCGGCGCCGGCAACGATCTCGAGCGCGCCACCGACCTGGCGCGGCGGATGGTGTGCGAGTGGGGCATGAGCCGTGCGATGGGTCCGCTTACTTTCGGCAAGAAAGAAGAGCAGATCTTCCTCGGCCGCGAGATCTCGCAGCACCAGGACTACAGCGAGGACACGGCGCTTCGCATCGACCAGGAGGTCAAGCGGTTCGTCACCGACAACTACACGCGCGCGCAGAACGTCCTGGTCGAGCACAAGCAGAAGATCCTCGACATGGCCGAAGCGCTGCTGACGCGCGAGACGCTCGATGCCGACCAGGTGCAGCGGATTGCCGCCGGCGTCGCCCTCGACGAGTTCGTGCCCGCCGCGGGTGCCCCGCCGGTCGCGCAGCGCGAGCCGAAGGTTGCGAAGGAACGGCCGGCCATCGTCTCGCCGATTCCGCCCCGCCCGGTGACGCAGGAGTAGGCGTCAGGGCTCAGGCTTCAGGCCTCAGGACGCACCCGCGCCCTGAGGCCTTTTTTATTGATGCAACCCCGTCGTCGATTCACCGTTCCGCTGCCGAATGGGCGCAGCCTCGCCCTGGGCGAGCGAACGCTGATCATGGGTGTGATCAACGTGACGCCCGATTCGTTCTCGGACGGCGGCACGCTGACTGATATCTCGAGCGCGATCGACGCCGCGACGGCGATGGTGGAGCAGGGCGCCGACCTGATCGACGTCGGGGGCGAATCGACGCGGCCGGGCGCGCAGCCACTCAGCGCGGACGAGGAACAGCGCCGCGTCGTGCCGGTGATCGAGGCGCTGGCGTCGCGCGTGTCCGTGCCGATCTCCATCGATACCTACAAGGCGGCCACCGCCGACGCTGCGCTCGCGGCTGGCGCGGTGGTGGTCAACGACGTCAGTGGGTTGCGCTACGAGCCGGCACTGGGCGGAGTGGTGGCGCGTCGCGGCGCGGCGATCATCCTGATGCATACGCGCGGACGATCGCGAGACATGTACGAGCAGGCGTCCTATCTCGACGTCGTCGCCGAAGTGCTCGACGAGCTGCGAGAGAGCATCGCGTTCGCGACGGGTGCGGGCGTCGCGGCTGACCGCATCCTGGTCGACCCCGGTCTCGGGTTCGCGAAGGAGGCGTCCCACAGCTACGAGGCGCTCGGACGGCTGGACGAGTTCACCGAGCTTCGTCGGCCGCTGGTCGCGGGGCCCTCACGCAAATCGTTCTTGTCCAAGCCGCTCGGTGGACGCGTGGCGCCGGCGGATCGTGACTGGGCGACGGCCGCCGCCGTGACCGCGGCCGTCCTCGCTGGCGCGCACATCGTTCGCGTACATGCGGTGGCCCAGATGCTGCACGTTGTCCGCGTGGCCGACGAGATTCGGCGGTATCATCGCCTCGACTGATGGACTGGCTTACAGAGATTCTCCAGCGGCCCGCGATCGCGTGGTGGGACATCCTCGACATTGCGATCGTGTCGGTGCTGGTCTACGAGCTGCTGCTCTTCATCAAGGGCACGCGCGCCGTCCAGATGGCGCTGAGCGGCGGGTTTCTGATTGGGTTGTTCTTCCTCTCGCGATGGCTGCAGCTCGAGACGGTCAATTGGGTCATTCGCAACCTGGCCGGCTACGTCGTGTTTGCGATTATCGTGTTGTTCCAGGCCGATATCAGGCGCGCGCTGGCGCATTTCGGACGTGCGCCGTTTTTCAGGTACTTCGAGCGCGCGCAGAGCGCCGACGAGACGATCGAGGAGCTCGTAGTGGCCGCCAGCACCCTCGCGTCGCGCCGCATCGGCGCGATCATCGTGCTCGAGCGGCAGATTGGACTGCGCAATTACATCGAAGGCGGCATCCCGCTCGACGCCATGGTGACCTACGATCTGCTCGCCAGCATCTTCCAGCCCGGGTCGCCGCTGCATGACGGCGCAGTCATCATCCAGGGCGATCGCGTGTCGGCCGCGGCCTGCTTTCTTCCACTCTCCGTGAACCCCAAAGTGAGCCGTGAGCTCGGAACGCGCCACCGCGCGGCCCTTGGATTGACGGAAGAGAATGATGCGGTGGCGATCGTCGTATCGGAAGAGTCGGGCAGCATCTCACTGGCCATGGGAGGCGACCTCGAGCGCGGCATTTCTGCCGACGACCTGAAGACCCGGTTGCGGTCGCTCGGGGGCCGGCGCCGCAAACACGCGATCGAAGGCGAGAGACGGAGGTCGCTCGCCTGATGGCGTACCCCGGCTTTCGCCACCTCGGCCTGAAATGCATCTCGATCGCGCTTGCCGCGCTCTTGTGGCTGGTCGTGTCCGGCGAGCAGATCGTCGAGCGCGCACTTCGCGTGCCCCTCGAATTCACGAACCTGCCACCGCAGCTCGAGATGGTCGGCGAGCCGGCGAACGTGGCGGACGTGCGCATCCGCGGGTCGTCAGGGGCGTTGAGCCGCGTGGTGTCGGGTGAGCTCGTCGCCGTGCTCGATCTGCGAACCGCTCGTCGCGGACGACGGTTGTTTCACCTCGCTGCCTCGGATGTGCGCGTTCCGTTCGGCATCGAGGTCGTGCAGATCGCGCCGTCCAACGTGCCGATCGCGTTCGAGGAGTCGGCCACGAAGATCGTGCCGGTGGTGCCCAACGTCGAGGGAGAGCCGGCCGACGGGTTCGTCGTCGGCACGGTGAGGGCAGACCCGGCGACGGTGGAAGTCGTCGGTCCGGCGACCGCCGTGGGCGCGTTGACCGAAGCCATCACCGAGGCGGTGTCGGTGGCGAATGCCACGGAGGCGGTCACCGAGTCGGTCACCGTTGGCGTGTCTGACTCCACCGTGCGCCTGCGCAATCCGCTGAGCGCGAAGGTGACGGTGAACGTGACCGAGTCGCCGGTCGAGTGGGCGGTTGCCGCGATTCAGGTGCAGATCAAGAATGCTGGAGGTACCGTCCAGATCTCCCCGACACAGGTCACCGTTCACGTGCGCGGGCCTCGCGAGGCCCGGAGCTCAGGCGCCGATGCCTTCGAGGCGACCATTGATGTCGAAGGTCTCCGGCCCGGCCAGTTTCAGGTCCCCGTACGAGTGATTCCGCCCGCGCGGATCGGCATCGTTCGCGTGGAGCCTTCAGAGGTACGAGTGAGGATCAGGTAGGCGTGGGAAGACTGTTCGGTACCGATGGCGTGCGCAGCAAGGCGGGCGCGTATCCGCTTGATATCTTGACGATCCGGCGCCTCGGCGCGGCACTCGTTCGGGCGATGCGGCATGGCGACGAGCCGGTCCGGTTCCTGGCGGGACGCGATACACGGGAGTCGGGGACGTGGATCGAGCGCGAGCTGGCCTTCGGCATCCGCAGCCAGGGCGCCACGCTGACGAGCGCAGGAGTGATCCCGACGCCGGCCGTCGCCTACCTGACCCCCAAGAAGGGATACACCGCAGGCGTGGTCATCTCCGCGTCTCACAATCCGTTTGAAGACAACGGCATCAAGGTGTTCTCGGGCGCCGGGGAGAAATTCACCGAAGCGCTCGAGGAACACGTGGAGTCGTTTATCGCCGATGAGTCGTGGCAGGTGCCCGCGGGCGAGTCGACCAAGGTCGAGCAGGTTGACCACCGGCCCGACTACCTCGCGCACCTCCGCAGGATTCTTCCCGACACCGCCCGCGTCAAGGGCATGCGCATCGCCATCGACTGCGCGAACGGCGCGACGACGACCGTGGCACCGCGGCTGTTCCAGGAGCTCGGCTTTGACGCGCGCTGCATCGGCTGCGAGCCGAACGGGCGCAACATCAACCTTCGCGGCGGCTCGACGTCACCGCAGCAGCTCGCGACTCTCGTGGTCGAGGGCGATTACCGTCTCGGGATCGCATTCGATGGCGACGGCGATCGCGCGATCTTTCTCGACGACCAGGGCAAGGTCGTTGACGGCGACGCGGTCATGCTGCTCTGCGCGAAGTACATGAAGGCCGAGGGCCGCCTCAAGGGCAACGCCGTCGTC
>CAMCNL010000047.1 GCA_945876205.1 Candidatus Sulfopaludibacter sp. SbA3 | reverse complement strand
CTGCAGGGGGTAGGGGGCGGGGGGAAGGGGGAATCAGCTACCGGCCGAGGACGAGGAGGTACTGGTAGGGAAGTGTCTCGCGCGCGAGCACGTGAAGCCCTGCCGCCTGCGCATCCGCCTCGACCTTCGATGCATCGACGCGAACGCCTTCAGTGGGTCCGGGTCCTGGCCCGCCGACGCCGGGTGTGTAGTTCACGATGCCGATCCGGCCGCTGGGCTTGAGCGACGCCGCAAGGTTGCGGAGAAAGCTGACGCGATCTTCGACTTCAGGGTAGGTGTCCACGACCAGCACCGCGTCGAGCGCCCGACGGGGCAGGTTGGGTGAGCTGCCGGCGCCGAGGCGAGTCTGCACGTTCTGCAGCCCTTCGCGCGCCACGCGCCGGCGAATCGCCTCGAGCATCTGGCGCTGCACGTCCTGCGCGTAGACGGTGCCGTTGGGGCCGACGCGGCGCGCGAGGCGGATGGTAAACCATCCCGCGCCGGCGCCGATGTCAGCGACCGCCGATCCATCGGCAATCGCCAGCGTGTCCATGATCTGTTCGGGCTTCTGCCAGGCGTCGCGATCGGGCCCTTCGAGCAGTCCGAGATCCTGCGGCGGAAAGAGCCGGCCATGTTGCTGAGGAGCAAGATCCTGCGCGCGAAGCCCGACCGTGAGCAGGCACACCAGCGCCGTCAATAACACTTTCACTTCTTGACCTGCCCCGCAATTCCTGGATGCGTCATGGCTTCAGCCGAGAGGACCTGTTCGAGTTGCTGTGCGTCGATCAGCCCGCGCTCCTGGACGATCTGTCGAATCGGCTTCCCGGTCTTCACCGACTCCTTCGCGATCTCGGCGGTGGCCGCATATCCAATATACGGGCTGAGCGCCGTCGCCACCGCGGTGCTGCGGTCGAGGAGCTCGCGGCACCGTGCCGCGTCGGCTTCGATGCCGACGACGCATCGCGTACGGAGGGCCTTCATCGACTCGCGCAGGATGGTAGACGCGTGGATGCCGTTCCATGCGATGACCGGCATCATCACGTTTAATTCGAGCTGGCCCGCTTCGGCCGCCGCGCAGATGGTCATGTCGCAGCCGATCACCTGGTAGCAGACCTGGTTGACCATCTCGGGCACCGACGGGTTCACCTTGCCGGGCATGATCGACGATCCCGGCTGCACCGCGGGCAGCGCGATTTCGGCGATGCCGGCGCGCGGGCCCATGCTGAGAAGGCGCAGGTCGCTCGCGACCTTGCACAACTCGACGGCCAGTCGCCGCATCGCCCCTGAGTACGACAGCACGTCGCCCATGCTCTGCGTGACGCGAAACCGGTTTGCCGCCGGTGTCAGCGTCAATCCGGTAGACCGCGCCAGGTTGCGGATGGCCTGCGACGTGTACTCCTCGCCGGCGTTCAGCCCCGTGCCGACGGCGGTGGCGCCGAGGTTCAGCTCGTGCAGTTGCGCGGAGGCATGCTCGACGTCCTTCGCGCCTTGCTCGACGCACGCGGCGTAGCCGCCGAACTCCTGTCCGAGCGTCATCGGCACGGCGTCCTGCAGGTGGGTGCGTCCCACCTTCAGCACCGCATCAAACTCGTGCGCCTTGCGGTCGAGCGCTTCGGCCAGCGACCTCGCCGACTCCACGAGCGCGCCATGCATCAGCAGCAGCGCGAGGCGGGTCGCCGTCGGGTACACGTCGTTGGTCGACTGTCCCATGTTGACGTGGTCGTTCGGGTGCACGAGACGATACTCGCCGCGCGCGCCGCCAAGCATCTCCGACGCGCGGTTGGCGAGCACCTCGTTGGCGTTCATGTTGTGCGACGTGCCTGCGCCCGCCTGGTAGACGTCGACGACGAACTGATCGCGAAGCGCTCCAGCGAGGATGTCGTCGGCCGCGCGCACGACCGCATCGCCGATCGTCTTGTCGAGACGGCCAAGCGAGACGTTGGCCTGAGCGGCGGCCTTCTTGATCAGGATAGTGGCGGTGACGAGGTCGGCCGGTGCGCGCAGGCCGCTGATCGGAAAGTTCTCGAGCGCCCGCATCGTCTGGATGCCGTAATAGGCATCGGCGGGAACCGCATGCTCGCCGAGAGGATCGCGCTCGGTTCGGAACTCCATGGTTGCCACCCAGCCACCCAAATTATACTTGGTGGATGCCCTCAGCTTTTTTTGACAGCGTCGTCTCGCTCATCGTCAAGACCTCGACCGAGCTTCCGCCCGACGTCCGTGCGGCGATGAAGGTGGCGATGGCGGAAGAGACGCCCGGGACCCAGTCCTCGCAGGCGCTTGCGATCATCGCGCAGAACATCGACCAGGCCGCCGAGTGCGAAGGCGCGATCTGCCAGGACACCGGCATGCCCACCTTCGAAGTGAAGACACCGGTCGGCGCGAACCAGATCGTGCTGAAGAAGCAGATCCGCGAGGCGGTGGCCGAGGCCACCAAGCGCGGCAAGCTCCGGCCGAATTCCGTCGATTCGATCACCGGCGAAAACTCGGGCACCAACCTTGGACCCGGCACGCCGATCATCCATTTCGAGCAGTGGGACCGCGACGACATCGAGGTGAAGTTGATCCTCAAGGGCGGCGGCTGCGAGAACATGAACGCGCAGTACTCCGTCCCCGCCGAGCTCCCCGGGCTGGGCCGCGCCGATCGCACCATCGAGGGCGTGCGGAAATGCATCCTGCACGCCGTCTGGAATGCGCAGGGCAAGGGTTGCGCGCCCGGCGCCGTCGGCGTCTGCATCGGCGGCGACCGGACATCCGGGTACGTGCATGCCAAGGAGCAGTTGTTCCGCACGCTCAACGACGTCAACGCCGATCCCCGCCTCGCGGAGCTCGAAGCGGCGATCATGGGCGAGGCCAACAAGCTGGGCATCGGCGCGATGGGATTCGGCGGACGCACCTCCCTCATCGGCTGCAAGATCGGCGTGCTCAATCGCCTTCCCGCCAGCTTCTTCGTGTCGGTCGCCTACGACTGCTGGGCCTTCCGTCGACTCGGCGTCGTGCTTGACGGCAAGACCGGCGAGATCACGCAGTGGCTCTATCGCGATCCCGGGACCCCGCTGCAGGCGATGGCCGACCAGGCCGGCTTCCAGCGGTCTGGACGCGAGGTCGCCTTGCGCACGCCGCTGACCGAGGAGCAGGTCCGCGCGCTGAAGGTTGGCGACGTCGTCCTGATCTCGGGAAAAGTCTTTACGGGACGTGATGCCGTCCACGCGCATCTCATGAAGCACGACCCGCCGGTCGACCTGAACGGATCGGTGCTGTACCACTGCGGTCCGGTCGTCGTGAAGGAAGGCAGCGGCTGGCGGGTCACGGCCGCCGGTCCGACCACCAGCATCCGGGAAGAGCCGTACCAGGCCGACATCATCAAGCGCTACGGCGTGCGGGCGGTGGTCGGCAAGGGCGGGATGGGCGGAAAGACGCTGGCGGCGCTCAAGGAGTCGGGGGCGGTGTATCTGAACGCCATCGGCGGAGCCGCGCAGTTTTACGCTCGGGCTATCCAGGGGGTGGATGACGTGTCGCTGATGGAATTTGGCACCCCGGAGGCCATGTGGCACCTCACAGTGAAGGATTTCCCGGCGATTGTGACCATGGACGCCCATGGAAACAGCCTTCACAAGGATGTCGAACAGAACTCAGCCCGGGAACTGGCGGCCATGGTCTGAGGCCGGTCTGGAGTTATAATAACGGCAGGTTTTACGGGAGATTCCAGACAATGATCAATGTGTCAGCGACGGCGGCGACCAAAATCAGCGAGCTGCTGACTGAAGAGAACAAGGCCGGCAGCGGCCTGCGTGTGTTCGTGCAGGGCGGCGGTTGCTCGGGCTTCCAGTACGGCCTGATGATCGAGGAGAGCGGCGGCGCCGCGGACCAGGTGTTCGAGTCGAATGGCGTGAAGCTGTTCGTCGACCCCGTCAGCATCGCCTACCTGAAGGGCGCCGAGGTCGATTTCGTCGACACGGTGACCGGCGGCGGCTTCACGATCAAGAACCCGAACGCGACGTCCACCTGCGGGTGCGGCTCTTCGTTCAACGTCTAGAACCGTCTAGGTCTGAGGTCAAGGTAAGGCATGGCCATATCTTCCCTGCCTGACCTCCGGGCGCTCAAGCCAGAAGGCGGCAAGCGGTCCAGCAAGCGGGAACAGATCGTCAATGTGTTCCTGCGCCAGGAAGGCCACCTCAGCGCCGACGACCTGGTCGACCTGATTCGCCGCGACGATCACCGCATCAGCCGCGCGACCGTCTATCGCACCCTGCAATGGATGGTCGACGCGGGCATCGCCCGCAAGGTCGACTTCGGCGAGGGCCGGTTCCGCTTCGAGCACTCGTACCGCCAGCCGCGTCATTTTCATCTCATCTGCAAGACCTGCCACCGCTCCTACGAGTTCCTCAGCTCTGACATCGAGGCGCTCGTCGAGGAGGTGGCGACCGCTCGCAATTTCTCGCCGTCGCAGAGCGTGGTCCAGATTTACGGCACCTGCGAGGAATGCAAGACCGGCAAGCAACCCGCCACCGGCGATGGCCACACCGACCTCGTCTTTGCACGGGATGCGTTGCGGATTGCCATTGCCACCGAGCGCAGCGGGCTGGAGTTCTATACGCGCGCGGCCAAGATCGCGCGTGACGCGCGCGGCCGCAAGATCTTCCAGGACCTCGCGGCGGAGGAGAAGGAACATCTCGCGACGCTCGAAGCGCGCTACGCCGAGCTGCTCCAGCGGGATCCGCAGCTCGAATCGCGTCCGACCTTCCTGTTTTTCAAGGGCGCCGCCAACGGACTGTTTGCCGAGGGCGCGGAGCGGCTCACCAAGGGCGTCAACGATCAGCAGGCGCTATTGATCGGCATTCGTTGCGAGCGCGGGTCGCACCGGTTCTTCAAGAAGTACGGCGAGCGGTTCGAGGATTCCGAGGGCAAGCAGGTCTTCCTCGAGTTTGCCGATGAGGAGCGCGAGCATCTCGACCTTCTCGTGCGCGAATATCGTGCACTGGTCGCCCGCCAGGGACGAACCAAGCGCAAGCGTCCCGCGTCCACTGCGCGCGCCAGCGCCCGGTGACCCTTCGACCGACCGTCGACCTTCATCTTCACACCACCGCCTCGGACGGACGTTCGACCCCGCGTGAGCTGGTGGCGCATGCGGTCGCCGGCGGCGTCTCCGTCATGGCCGCGACCGACCACGACACCATCGCCGCGTCCGCCGAAGTGCAGGCTGTCGCCCGCGAGCACGGCATCGAGGCGATCGCCGGCATCGAAATCACCGCTGTCGAGAGCGGACGTGACGTCCACATCCTCGGCTACTTCGTTGACACGGCCGACGCGGCGCTGGCGGCGTTTCTTGGTGCGCAACGGGAGGGTCGGGTCGCGCGTGTCGAAGCGATCGGCATCCGGCTGGCGGAGCTTGGCGTTCCCGTCGACATCGAACCGATCCTTGCGAAAGCGCGGCGTGAGCCCAACCGCTCCGTCGGCCGGCCGCAGGTCGCGCGCGCGATGGTCGAGGCGGGGCACGTGATTGATACGCGCGCCGCCTTCGATCGGTGGCTCGCTGAGGGACATCCGGCATTTATCCCGCGGATGGGCGCGACCCCGGAAACGGTGATCGAGATCATCCATCTCGCCGGCGGCATGGCGTCGATCGCACACCCGGGAAAGACCCGCATCGACGCACGGCTTGCGTCGCTCAGAGACGCCGGCCTTGATGCGCTCGAAGCTTTTCATTCCGACCACGACCCCGCGACGGTGGCGCGCTACACGCGGCTTGCCGACGACCTCGGCCTGCTCGTCACGGGCGGGTCGGATTTTCACGGCGATCCCGGGCATGGACTGATGCCGGGATCGGTGACGCTGCCGGCCCCTCACTGGGAGCGGCTCCTGGACCGCCGTCACGGACATGGCCCAGGCTAGCTCCGTCATCGCGCTGAGAGGCGTGAGCAAGGACTACCGCGGGCTTCGCCCGCTCAGAATCCAGGAGCTCGAGATTCGCGACGGTCAGACGGTGGCGATCCTCGGATTTGACCAGACGACCGCCGAGGTTCTCGTCAGCCTGATTACCGGAGCCATCACGCCTGACTCCGGCGACGTGACGGTATTCGGCCAATCGACCCGCGACATCGTCGACGCTGACGCCTGGCTGCAGGGTCTCGACCACTTCGGCATCCTCAGCGAGCGCGCGGTTCTCCTGGACCAGTTGACCGCCGAGCAGAACCTTGCGGTGCCCTTCTCGCTCGAGCTCGACGAGATGAGCGCGGATCTTCTCGGGCGCGTGCGTCGCCTCGCGGAGGAAGTCGGCCTCGACGAGAACGATCTCAAGAAAGGGGTTGGTGCACTCGACGCCGGCGCCCGGCAGCGTGTCCGCCTCGGCCGCGCGCTGGCGTTACAGCCGCGCGTGCTCCTGGCTGAGCATCCAAGCGCCTCGCTCAACGGAGAGGGTGTCCCTGAATTCGCGGCAGACCTCTCCGCGGTGGTGTCCAGTCGCGCACTGACGAGTGTGGTGCTGACCGCCGACCGCACGTTCGCCGGTGCCGTTGCACCGATCGTGCTCGAGCTCAACCCCGCCACCGGCGAGCTCAAGCCATCATCTGGATGGCGTAAGTGGTTCACCTGAGCGACACTGGTCCTGACGAGCTCTCTCTTCGTGGAACGAAACTTGGATTCCTCACCACAGGGCCGTATGACCGGCCCGCGGAGGTGAGCGACGTGGCGAACGGGGTGATCAAGCGTCTGGTGCGGGATCGCGGCTTCGGGTTCATTCGCGACGATGGCGGTCAGGAGTGGTTCTTCCACCGCAGTTCGGTGACAGCCGGAAGTTTTGAGTCTCTGAACGAGGGGCAGCGGGTCGCCTTTGACGAGGAGCCGTCGGCGAAGGGACCGCGAGCGGGAAACATCCGCGCTGACGACAGCAGCAGCTCAACGGCTGCGTAGGTGCAAATCTAAGAACCTCGTCGCCTCTTCTCGGCAACGACACAGCCGACGTGTATCCGTCAGGCGCCGAGGCCTAACGCATACGCGGCAAACTTCGGCACCTCTGACAGGATGTCGCGGATATCGCCGCGCTGTTTCCACCACTGTTCCGGCCGGGCAACGTCGTACCGCGTTCCCCGCATGAGCACCTGAACGCCGGTGCCGCGCAGCTCGCGCAGCATGGCATACCGTGCGCGCCGAAGGTGAAACTTCGACGAGACCACGATCACCGTGCGCCAGTGATTCTCCTGTGCGACCGAGCGAAGCGTAATCGCCTCCGACGCCGTACTCCCGTGCAGCGTGTCCGGAAGCACGATCGCATCCGCAGGCACTCCGAGCTTCACCGCCGTATCACGAGCGCGCTCGACTTCGGAGGGCAGCGCGACCCCACGACGCCCGATCGCGGCGAACGCCGGCTCGAGTTGCTCGCGAGACAGCACCAGTCGAGGCGCATACCCTTCGAGAAACAGGTCGATCCCTTCGAGCGACCGGTCCAGCTCGGTACCGGCGAGCACGAAGATCGCATCAGCTTTGGTGATCGGGTCTTCGCGCGCGAGAAATGTGCCGAGGTGGAGAAACGCGTACGCGCCGAGGATGACGAGCGCGATCAGGACGCCGGCGAGGATGCGGCGGAGCTTGCCGCCAGAAGAGGATGTGGTGGATGGCGGCACGGGATGCGTTCACCCCGGCCCCATCGGGGGCCGGGCGGTTGGAGGGATTAACTTTCGATCAGCCTGACGTCGCCGGCGCGGGGTCCTTTCGTGGAGTCCTCCGATGAAAACTCCACACGCTGGCCTTCGCGCAGTAGTTCGAAGACCGCTCCGCGTACTGCGCTGCGGTGAAAAAAATGTTCGATACCGCCCTCATCGCGGATGAACCCGAACCCCTTATCGATGAGGAGACGAGCGATAGTCCCTTCCGGCATAGCAGGTGTCCTCCGATGCGCGCGTGGCCTGGGACAATCCCCAGGCGCCCTTGGACCGCCCGCCGAAACCCTTGATGGCGTTCCGGCAGATACTGAGCGGAATAAGAAGCCGAGACGAAAATGGAGCGGTCCTGCTGCGCTTCGGCTTGAAAGCTCGTGCAGTGTAGGAACTCCGGCCATCGAAGTCAAGGCAAGCCCGAACCCTTTGCCTGCGAGTAAATTGCGCGTCTCCGCGCGCAGCCGGTAGCATGGCCCGATGCTGACAGCCCTCATCCTGGCGGCGGGGGAGTCCACGCGCATGGGAACGCCGAAGGCGCTGCTCCCCGACCCCGACGGACGCGCGTTCGTCGCCCGCATCGTTCGTACCTTCGCGACCGCCGGCATCCACGACATCCTCATCGTCACGGGAAGCCAGCACGACGCCATCGAAGCCGCCCTCACCGCCGACCGTTCACCGGTGACGCCGCGTCTCGTGAGGAATCCGGATCCCTCGCGCGGGCAGCTCTCATCACTCTGGGCGGGACTCGACGCGCTCGATGACGATGCGGCGGGCGTATTGGTGACGTTGGTGGATGTGCCGATGCTGCGCGCCTCGACCATACGCGCAGTCGTCGACGCCTGGCACGAGCAGCGCGCACCCATCGTGCGTCCGGCGATGGGCGATCGCCACGGCCACCCCGTCCTGTTCGATCGCGCCACCTTTGACGAGCTCCGCCGGGCGCCTCTCACGGAAGGCGCGAAGGCGGTGGTGCACGCCTACGCGGACCGCCTCATCAACGTCGCGGTCGACGACCCGGGAGCGCTCGTCGATGTCGACACGCCACGAGATTACGCGCGGGTGATCACGGAAGGTCCATCGTAGAAGGACCGACGCGACAATTGCATATCCATGGACGATGCCTCGCGCGGTAGACCTGGTTCGACCTGAGCCGTCCCCGTCTGTGACCCATGCGGCCGATGGGTATGTTCGCGTGCGCGGCGCGGCACCACTCTGTATGTGCTCGACGAGCCGACGACCGGACTGCACCCGGAGGACGTGAACAAGTTGATGGCGCAACTCGACAGCCTAAATCCTGAAGCGATTCATCGCCAGTTGATCGCCTGAGTCAGGGATATCGGCGATCGGGATCGAGTCCGGCCGATTACCTTCAGGCTGGGACGCTGAGGGATTCGAGACGTTCGATGGTGTCCGGGTATTTCCGAACCAGGCGGATCAGTGCCGAAGCCTGTTCGTTCGGCTTACTGCGTCCCTGTTCCCAGCGTTCGAGCGTCCGTGGATTGACGCCGATTGTGAACGCGAAGACCTGACGCGACATATGCAGTCCCTCGCGTGTCTCACGAACGAAATCGGAATCCACCGCCGGAACGGTGATCGGTTCTATGCGATGAGACCGCAACGTGAGGCGCCCTTTCCGATGGTCTCGCATCGCCTGCACGCCTATCAAGCCGGATATCGTGCGCCCGCACGTTGACGAACACGGCAAAGGGCCTGCCGACGTGGACCGAGGTGCGATTCCTTCTACTTGTCGCGAGTGCCCAGAACTTGCGTCCCTATTCTCGGACGTCGGGGCCACGTAAGGGATGGCTTGCCAGCCGAAGCTCGTTCTTGGAGTGGATAGGCCCGCCTCCGCGCTTCGCGCTATGGCGGGCATCCTTCGCCTGCGATCATGAGCGAAGGATGGTGGACCTGACCGGGATCGAACCGGTGACCTCCTGAATGCCATTCAGGGGTCAACCCTATTTCGCCCGTATTTAACAGCTTCCACGCGACCCTCACTTCCCCATTGTTTACCTATATTTAAAAGGTAAATAGCCTATTATCGGGGTGCACCCGATTTCACCCAAGCCTGCAACTTCTTGTTAGCCCTGTGTTAGCCCGAACAGCGAGGACTCGATGACGGCTCGCCCCCTGATGAAGCTCACGGATAAAGCCGTCGCCAACTTGAAGCCTCGTCCGACGCGCTACCAAGCCTTCGACGAGGGCTGTCCGGGCCTCTCGATTCGGGTGACGCCCACGGGCGGCAAGTCGTGGGTCTGGCAGTATCGCGAACACGTGGCGACGACCAGCGGCGGCTATGCACCCGGCAAGCGCACGCGGTTCTGGACGCTCGGCACCTACCCGGCGCTGAGTCTGCGCGACGCTCACGCTCTCACTGAGAAGGCGCGCTCGCTCCTGAAAACGCGTGGCGTCGATCCTGCGGCCGGGAAACGCGAGGCCAGTACCGCGCAGACCTTCGGCGAACTCGCCACTGACTACCTCGAACGCCGTGCGAAGAAATACAAGAAGTCATGGCGGGAAGATCGGCGACAGCTCATCGCCGACGTGCTACCAGACTGGCAGTCCCGACTCGTGAAGACCCTGACTCGGCGAGATGTCCACGCGCTGTGTGACCGCATCATTGACCGTGGCGCACCCGTCGCGGCGAACCGCGTCTTAGCCCTCGTGTCCGCCATCTTCTCGTATGGCATGGACAAGGACTGGCTCGACCACAACCCCGCAGCGCGACTGAAGAAACAGCCAGAGCAATCGCGGGAGCGAGTCCTCACCGATCACGAACTTGTTGAACTGTGGGCGGTGCTGGAGTCGATGAAGGCCGTTACGGCAGGCGCGACGCCGTGCATCCCCGCGATGGTGGCGCGAGGGCTTCAGTTCCAACTACGGACGGGGCAGCGGGGCGGGGAGGTCTTTACGATGGCGTGGGCCGATGTGGATCTCGCCACTGGGTGGTGGACGATCCCGGCGGCGAAGGCCAAAAATGGGACCACGCACCGTGTCCCGTTGACCCCTGCCGCACTGGCGCTGCTCGCGGAGGCGAAGGCCCACGGGCCTGCTGACCACGGATGGGTGTTTGCGGGCCGAGCGGGCGGGAGTTATCACGCTCGGGCGACGAAGGCCATTGCTCTTCTACGAAGCGCCGGACTGCTGACGGGTGACTACTGGCGGCATGACTTTCGCCGCACCATCGCGACGGGGATGACCACGGCGGGTCTTCCCAGCACCATCGTCAATAAAGTCATGAACCAGCAAGAGGGGGGTCCCAGCGTGACGAAGATCTACGATCGTTACACCTACGACAAGGAAAAGCGCCACGCCCTCGACACCTGGGGACGGCATCTCGATGCCCTCCTCGGGGTGGGATCACTCGGCCGGGTGGTGCCGTTTCCGCGGTAGGCGCAGACTGGCGGCGTGAAAGGCGGCTAGGCGAGTTAATAATTCGGAGTGGGGGGCGATAGCGCCGCATTTGCGCGTTAGCATAAAATCGCATAAAATAGGCTGAATAGCCTAAGTCGCATATTTTGCTCTAAGACTAAATCGATACGCTTCAATTCGATTTCAAGGAAGTTGGAACCATGCATTTCAAGACTGTAGCTTTTGCGCTACTGGTCCTCGCGCTGGCCCTGCCATCGATGGGCCAGGAGCAGCGCGGATCGATCGAAGGCATCGTCACAGATGCCTCTGGAGCGGTGCTCCCCGGAGCGATCGTAGAAGCCCAGTCGGCTGTGGGCGTCGTTCAAAGGTCCACCACCGATGCCACCGGCGGCTTCCGCTTCCCGTCGCTACCTCCCGGCACGTACAGCGTGACGGCGAGCCTGTCGGGCTTCACGGCCCGCACGCTTGACGACGTCACCCTGTCCCTGGGCCAGATCAAGAAAGTGGACGTCGCGCTGCCCGTTTCTGGCGTCACCGAGACCGTGAACGTCACGGCGGCGCAGCCGATGATCGACGTACGCCAGAGTGCGCGCTCGACGAGCATCCGCGCCGAGCAGATCGAGTTGCTGCCTCGCGGTCGCGACTTCACGACGCTGGTGACGCAGGCACCTGGTGCCAATCAGGAAGCCAAGCTCGGCGGTCTGTCGATTGACGGCGCCAGCGCCAGCGAGAACCGCTACATCATCGACGGTATCGAGACGACGAACCTGCAGAGTGGCACCTCCGGCAAGAACGTCATCGTCGACTTCATCGAAGAAGTCCAGGTCAAGTCGAGCGGTTACACGGCCGAGTTCGGCGGCGCCATGGGCGGCGTAATCAACGTCATCACCAAGAGCGGCACCAACAACTTCCACGGCAGCGCCCTCTACAACTTCGAAGGCAGCTCGCTTGCGAGCGCGCGCCGGCCCACACTGCGGCAGAACCTCACCAACTCGAACATCGCCGAGTATGTGAACTATCCGAAGGACGACCGCACCCAATCGGAGCCCGGCTTCGCCATCGGCGGTCCCATCGTGAAGAACCGTGCCTGGTTCTTCGGCGCCTATCAGCCGGCGCTGACCAGCATCGACCGCGTGGTGAGCCCGTCGACGGCGAACAATCCCGCTGCGGGCTCCTTCGACACGAACCAGAAGGAGACGTATCACTACATCACCGGCAACCTCACCGCGCAGTTGAGCAACAACGCTCGCATGCGGGTGGCGATTAATAACAGCGGCCGGAAGGTCGAAGGCCTGCTGCCCTCCCTGACCGGCACGGACCCGGTGGCCACCAACTACACCAAGGCGTCGGATTTCCCAAACTATTCGGTGTCGAGCAACATGGACTGGATCGCCTCACCGAAGCTGCTATTCGGCATTCGTGGCGGCTACTATTCGGCCGACCAACACGACTCCAACGTCACCGAGCAGCCCCTGTACCGCTGGACCAACACCAACAACATCGGCTTGCTCGACGTGCCAGCCAGCCTTCAGCGTGGCACCGGGTTCACGAGCATTCCTTCGAACACAAAGGTGACGCGTGACCAGCAGACCCGTCTCTACTTCCAGGCTGACAGCACCCTGTATGTGAAAGCTGGCGGCGAGCACCAGATCAAGGTCGGCGTACAGAGTGACCGGGTCGGCAACGACGTCCTGAGCGGCGAGTCGCGTAACCGTGTCTCGATCTTCTGGAACACGGCGCTGTCGAGCGGCACGCCGGCGACCCGCGGGGCCTACGGCTACTACTCGGTGCGCAGCAACGGCGTGGCGCCCAAGCAGGGGTTCATCACCGAGGGCGACATCAGCACCAACAACCTCGGCCTGTTCGCCCAGGACGCCTGGACGATCAATCAAAAGTTGACGATCAACTTTGGCGTGCGCACCGAACACGAGAAGGTCCCGGTCTACACCTCGGGCGCGGGCATTCCGGATGTCGGCATCGACTTTGGCTTCGGTGACAAGCTGGCGCCGCGCGCCGGCTTCGCGTATGACATCGGCGGCGACGGCAAGTGGAAGGCCTCCGGTTCGTGGGGCATCTTCTACGACATCTTCAAGCTCGAACTGCCCCGCGGTTCATTCGGCGGCGACAAGTGGCTGGAGTACTACTACACGCTTGACACCTTTCAGTGGGACGGGCTGGTCAACGGCGCGCAGTGCCCGCCGGCCTGCCCCGGCACGCTGATTCGCGGACCGATCGACTTCCGTCACCCGTCGTTCGGATCTGATGCGATCGACCCGAACCTCAAGCCGATGAAGCAGCAGGAACTGACCTTCTCGCTGGATCACCAGCTGAACGCAGTGATGGCGCTCAGCGCCCGCTACGTCCACAAGCAGCTCGACCGGGCGGTTGACGACACCGGCTCGCTCGACGCGGCTGGCAACGAAATCTACGTGATCGCCAACCCTGGCGAAGGCTTGACGGCACTCGCCAATGTAACCCCCTCGGTGGCGCTGCCCAAGGCGAAGCGCGACTACGACAGCGTTGAGTTCGCGGTCGAAAAACGCATGCGCGCCAACTGGTACCTGCGTACGAGCTATTTGTGGAGCCGCCTGTATGGCAACTACTCGGGCCTCTCGCAGTCGGACGAGAACGGCCGCACCAGCCCGAACGTGGGCCGCGGTTACGACTACCCGGTGATGATGTTCCAAGACGGAGGCCAGGCGGCCTACGGCCCGCTGGCCACCGACCGCCCGAACCAGTTCAAGGCGCAGTTCATCTACCAGTTCAACTTCGGCACGAGCGTGGGCGCCAACGAATACATCGCCAGCGGCCTGCCGGTATCACGTGAGATCGGCATCTACCCGACGAGCAACCTGCCGGTCCAGTACCTGGGCCGCGGCAGTGACGGCCGGACGCCGACGTTCTCGCAGACGGACATGTTCGTGCAGCACACCTTCAAGATGGCTGGGGGCCGCAGCTTCCAGATCAGCCTGAACGTGCTCAACCTGCTCAACCAGGACACTGCGGTTAGCAAGTTCTCCACCTATCAGAAGGTCAATGGCGTCAACATCGCCTCCGAGCCCAACTTCTTCTCGGGCAAGGAAACGCTGGCACAGAACATCGTCGATCAGAAAGTCGTCAAGGATCCGCGTTTCCTGATGGACAACGCGTTCCAGGCGCCGCTCGCGGCGCGCTTCGGCGTGAAGTTCTTGTTCTAGACGGAACCCACGTTGCGCAGTAGGATCTCGCCCCGCGGGCACTTCGCCCGCGGGGCTTTCGTTTTTCTACAGAGAGCAATGGCACGCCATGCGCGCCGAGTTCGCGCAGTAGCATGCTCAGGCCGCAGTGGCCTGAGTCCATGCATTCCGCCTCCGGGATTCCCGGTATGCTTCAGTCTACGGGATCGGATCAAACGCACTTAACAGACTTGTCGTAGGTGGCGCTTTGTAATCAGGAGGAACCTGGAATGTCGACTACGTTTGAGAAAATGATGAGTGGAACCAATGGTCAGTTGGCCCTGCTCCACGTTCTGGCAGAGAACAGTTTCGACTCTCTATTGATCACGGATGCATCGGTGGAAGGCAAGATCATCTACGCTAACAAATCATTCAAGACACTAACGGGTCACGACCCGTCCAAGATTATCGGTAAGACGCCAAGGATTCTTCAAGGCCCGGGAACGGACCCCAAAGTCATTGCCAGGCTTTCCGACGCACTAAAGTCGGGTAGCCAATTTGAAGGCAAGGCGGTCAACTACAAGAAGGACGGCACACCCTTCGTCATGCACTGGCGTGTCCTGCCGATCAAAGTCGGCAAGAAAATCATTGCTTGGGTTGCCATCCAGCGCGAGGGGTCGGCTATCTGAAAGGTCGTCTCGAAAAGAACACGATTTGGATTAGCGGGATCCGGCAAGCCCGCCCGCAGGCGGCCTATCTTTCGGAGCGGCGCGCTCATGGGCGTCAGCGGTGCGCCTGATCGTGATCCGATTTAGCGGGCACGAAGCAGGTGATCACTTCCGAGCGAGGACGGTGTCCCACCGCAGAGTCTGTCATACCGTTTCGACAGGACACTCGCCACGACCCCAGAGGTAGCGCATGATTTACGACATCTCCGTCGCGGCCATCGATGGCACCACTCGCACGATGGACGCCTATCGAGGCCAGACGCTCTTGGTCGTCAATGTGGCGAGCCAGTGCGGCTTCACGCCACAGTACGCCGGTTTAGAGGCCCTGTATCGGAAATACCACGGCCGCGGGTTCGCGGTGCTAGGCTTTCCCTGCAACCAGTTCGGCGGACAAGAGCCAGGCACGGAGGCGGACATCGTGGCCTTCTGCAGCCGCACCTACGGCGTCACCTTTCCGCTGTTCATGAAGGTGGACGTGAACGGGGCTGGGGCCCCATCCGCTTTTTGCGCTCCTCAAGTCCGCGAGGCCTGGCGCGCTCGGGACTGAAGCCATTAAGTGGAATTTCACAAAGTTCTTGGTCAGCGCCAGCGGTGACGTGCTGAAGCGCTACGGTTCCTCCACGACGGCTGAGCAACTCGACGCCGACGTGGCGGCGCAGATGGCCTGAGCAGTGGCCGCTTCCGACGCGGGCGGTCCGTCTCGTGCGGGGATCCCCTGGCTCAGGCCCACGGTGCGCGATGTCCGCTCTACGCGTTGGCTACTTCGATCGCGCTGGGCTGAACCCGTCCATTGACCTGACACCGAATCCGATAACTCCGCTCTACGGTGCTGGCATCGGAGGCCTGGGAGGCGTCAAGAACGGCATCGCGATGCCCTCATCGTGGTGGGATCACTCGGGCGCGCAGTGCCGTTTCTGCGATAGGCGCAGACTCGTGGTGACGATCAGGCTGCAGGGAACGGTGTCATTGGGTGCGAACGGCCACTCGTGCCACCGACAACATCTCCGCAAACGCCGCCTCCCTGAAGCCTCCAGTGTGGCGCCAGAGGATCCGGCCGTCCCGACCCAGCAGAAAGAGATAGGCGTCCTTGTCGTCGGTCACACTGGCGAGGGCCTTCCATTGGTCCGCTTTGCCCCAGACGGTGATGACGTTCTCGTGCAGCGCCTTTGGCGTGCCACGACGCATCCCTGAATCGATGAACCATTCTCCCATCCGAGCCAGGCCACCAATCACTGGCACCTCGTAGAACGTGGCCCTGTCGAGGCCCGCGAAGGCGGGCTTGACGTGGTCCGCCCATGCTTCCACCGGCATCCTCGATGCGTAAGTAAACCCCAGCATCACTAGGGTCACCTGGCCGGCTGCCGCCTCTGGTAATCGGGCCTCACGGCCGGTGAGAAATTCTCCGATCAGCGTCGGGAAGAGACTTCCGATCGTCATGGTGGGCGCTGGAGGGACACGTTGCGTCTGAGCCTGGCCGAGGGACGCTGCACAGCACAGTAGAACTGCACAGCATGTGACCCAGCAAGAAGAGGCGGACATGCGTGGGGTGAATCGGAAGTCAACGGTCGAAGCACGATCGCCAGCCTGAGAGACCGCCATCGGCTAGGTCTTGGAGGCGTCAGGCTCGGCGTCGCCAAGAAATCCGGCCAGGTTTGTTTTTCCATACCGACTGTGTGGCACGGCGGCTTTAATCTTCTGCGCCACGAGCCCCAGGATCTGTTTCACACCGTTCGTCTTGTGTTCGGGATCGGTGGCTGGTAGGAGTCGCACTGTGACGTGTGGCCCCTTCTTCGACAGTTGGATGAAGAACGTCACAGACCGGGGGGGTTCAATGACCACCGCCTCGAGGAGCATGATCGTCCCGCGTTGATTGGTGAACACGTCCGTCACTTTGAGAATCGCGCCGTCGTTCACGACAAAGGGGCCGAGCGCCCCCGCGAGTGCGTCCCATGACTCCACGCCTTCAATGACCACATGTGGCATCGCTGCTTCTCTCCTGTGCGTCGTGACGGCCATCCATCCATCCGGCGCCGTCAACAGGGCGCCTCTTAAAACGGAATGTCGTCGTCGTGGATCGGGGGAGACTCCAGGGCTGGGCCGGCCATGCCTCCAGGCTCCTTCGCCTGACTGACATACGTGTCCAGCGTCACGGAATGCGTGTCACCGTACTGCCCGACCTCCCGCCGCTCGCTGATCACTAGGTTCAGATACCCGCGCTCGTTGGTGTGCGCCTGGGCGAAGGCGACCAGGTCCGCCACCTTGACGCCGAGATTAATCACACTCCCGCCATTGTCGAACCGCTTCTGCTTCGCGCTGCACTTCAGAAATATCTTATCCGCCATCTCTGCCCTCCTCCTGTCAGCACCACTCGCGCCCTCACGATGTTCCGCCACGAATATACCCGACCGCTCGCGTTCCGGCTGTATCGTGCGGGCGTTGTTCCCGCACTGTCTCTGCTACGATCTGCGAATGCTGACGATGCGCAGACTGCGTGGCGTGGCGGTGGCCGTTCTGCTCGTGGTTGGGGCGGTGGCGGGCTGCGGGACCGACACCTCCACCCCAACGGCGCCGAGCACGCCCGCATCGACTATCTCGTCCGCGCCGACCCCTGTGGGTCCAGCCGTGCCCACGGGTCCGGCCCGCTACGTCACTGTGGGCTTCTGGCAAGATTCGACCTGTAGTGGTACGCCGAATGCCACAAACGCGTTTCCCCTCCATTACGAACCCTCGCAATGTTTTGCGTCTCCCGGACGGTCTGGGGAGAATTCCGTGAGCCAGTTCGCCTGCGGGGAAGACCGCTTCAGCTACACCCAATGGACGACACTGACCTGTAGCGGCGGACAAGTACCGGCCGGAACACGGAAGACCGTCACCAGTGGCGGCTGTACACAGGGTGTGCCGCCGACGCAGTATGCGCGGATTCTGGATTTCAGCGGGTGTCGCACCGCCCCGTAAATTGGCGAAGTGGAATGCGTCCCGCGACCGGCGAGGGAGTCGGCGACAATATTCCGGTCTGCATCGGCGATGAGTCGCCCTCATCGCACGCACGTCCGGCTGGTGCGGCGCAATGAAGTCACAGAGGAGAAAACACGATGGCCACCACGGCAGATGCAGAGATCGTCCTACAACTGTTCGACCTGCGGCGTGAAGAGACATTGCGCAAGGCCCGTCACTTCATGGTGTTTGCGTTTCACCCCAAGACACACGAGGAACTGAGGGCGGTCTCGCGAGACGTCACGGCACCAGAGAATGCGTGGTGGCGACAGACGTTGAGCTACTGGGAGATGGCCGCGTCCTTGGTACTTCGGGGCGCAGTGGATGCCGAGTTATTTCTCGACTCCAACGGCGAGGGCATCGTGCTGTATGCCAAATTTCATCACTTTCATGCGGAGACAGAAAAAGAGTCTGGCAGCCCGTTTATGCCGAAGACCGCGGCGCTCATTGCGCAATATCCGTCGGCGCAAGCGCTGCATGCGCGATTTCTGACAATGTTTGGCCCCACGGGGTAATAG
>CAMCNL010000046.1 GCA_945876205.1 Candidatus Sulfopaludibacter sp. SbA3 | reverse complement strand
AATTCCCGCCAGGCGAGCCGCCGGACGCTTGCGGGCCCGACCTCATCGGTTCGGGCCAACGTGGCCTCAACGGTCCGGAGGACGTTGCGCGGGCCATATGCGTCCGCACGGACGACAATCGCGCCCTCCACGGCGGCTGCTGTGACGGTCACGACGACGCGAATGGACGAGGCGGCGGGCAGCAGGGCTTGGGCCGCGGTTTCGACACGGAGGCCCACCAGTGAGCTCCAATCGCCGACCGTCGGCAGGTCCGACACCAGCCGCTCGACCGCCGCGTCGGCCACGTAGAACGCTTCGACTCCGCCCACGTAGTTCGCCGAGGCGGCGACTTCAGTCGTGGTCGTCAGGATGAGCGCCGAGCCGAGCGCCGCCATCAGCATCATCGACATCACGGCGACGACCAGGGCCATGCCCTCTTCCCCGCCACGGCGGTGCCGCGCGCTAGGGCCTCGCATCGATGTTGCGCGGAGCGACGTCGAAATGCACCTCCCGATCCGGCACGTAACGCTGGGCCGTGGTGGAGGTGCCGGCACGCGTGAACAGTGCACCGGCCGGGCCGCGCAGCGACGCGGAGGCGGCCTCGACGCGAAGGGTGACGCCCACACGCCGTGTGCTCGGGTAGCCGATGTGCTCGAACGCCAGCTTCACCACATGATCGACGACCGGCAGATCGGTCACGACTCCGTCGTACCGCATCAGCGTGGCGTCCGCGCTCCTCAGGTAGTAGGTGCGAGACACAGGCAGCGTCTCGAGGGGCGGGGTCAGGACGATCGTGATCCGGTCGTCAAAGAACGATCCCGCGGGGTCGGGATTAACCGGCCCAGTGCGGTATGGGAGCACCTCGCTGCTCATCACGAGATCTTTCGTCAGGGCATCAACCGCGACGCGCAGCCGCTGTTCCATGTCCGCGACCTCAGGCTGCGCCTGGAAGGTGCCTTCCGCCGGGACGACGAGACTGAGGATCGCTCCGGTGATGGTCATCGTGAGCGCGCTGGCGATCAGGGTTTCGGTAATGGTCACGGCGTCCTCCGCGACGCGATCGTCGCGAGACGGCCGACCTGCGCGTGGTTCCAGGTCACGAGCACCTCGATCGTCACGGCGTTGTCGGGATGTAGCGGCAGCGGATCGACCGACCAGCGCCGCCCGTACTCACCGACGCTGTCGGTGCCCCCTGCGCGGAGCGCCGCGTCCCAATCGAGCGATCGAAGCTCCTCGAGCTTCTGCGCGGCGAGCATCACGCCGCGCGTGCGGTGCGTGGCGGCGAGGTTGGAGCCGATCGCCAGCGTGAACAACTGCGCCAGCGAGGCCACACCGACCGCGAGGATCGTCGTCGCAATCAACGCTTCGATCAGAGAACATCCACGCTCGTTTGGTTGAGTGCGCACGCGCCAGCGGGAAGCAATGGAATTGCCATGCGGCGGTGCCCGAGGCCGAAGCCGAATTTCCGGAGCGGATGCGATGGTTCAGGGGCTTGTTGCGGTGATTTCCAAGCTTGATGCGGCGCGGGCCTTCACGACCCGCGGAAAGTGATGCAGATTCTGCAATCGCCGATACGTGACGGCGATCGCAGAATTTACATCCTCGGATTAGTGGCCCGGCCTGATTTCCTGCGTGAAGCCCAGGGAGTTCAGGTCGCGGAACACCGGTGTCAGCGGCGGCAGCAGCGCCGGGTCGAGGAAGTCGGTGTCGAAGTTGAAGACGCGGGTCGGCGCGCCGTACACCGTGGAGCAGCACTTGTAGACACCAACTGCCTGCCGGTTGTAATAGAAGGTCGCGATCGAACCCCTGTAGTTGACCGTGCCTCCCGTCTCGAGCATGCGGAGGAAGTTGTGCGCGCCGCCGTCGGTGCCGAAGTCGCTGGCCGTACCGGACGGCTGAGGGAACGGCGCGTTCTTGCCCGCGATGATCGCGACCCGGTAGTACGACTGCGTCGAGCGAACCCGGTTCCCTGGGGTATACGGAGAGGAGAACGACACCGCGTCGCTCCAGTTGCCCGAGAGCAACGTCACGCCGTCAGCAATGATCGACGTCGCTACGTGCGGGTCGCCGAAGCCCGCCGCGTTGGCGTTGAAGTCGCCCTGGACGTAGACGGGATTCTCGGTCGCGAAGGTGAGCCCGGGCGCCACGATGTTTCCGAGGCCGCCGTTAATCAACTTGAGCGCACGCCGGAACAGGTATGCCCGATTGGATTGTGCTTGTCCGGGCCGCATGATGGAGGTCGGACGAATGTTCGCCACGTTGTCGAACGGAGCTGTCGATCCCGCCGGAACGGTGTTGGCCGCTCCGCCGAAGCTTGGAAACTGACCGTAGGTCTCGAGCGTTCCGGTCGCGTTGACGTCTTCGCCGCTGTCGAGCACCGCATTGGGGACACCCGCGCTGGCCGGATTGACGACGTCTTCGAAGCCGTACTCGCCGGTCTCGCGGCTCAACAGATCGCGATTGTTCCGTCGGTCGGAAAAATAGACGGAATAGCCGTTGTTGCTGAGCGCATTCGCGCCGCTCGCGCCAATCTGACCACGGAACCAGCGGCTCAGATTCGCGACGTCGATCGCCACGTAATGCATCACGCCGCCCATGATCAGGTTGCCGGTTCCCGGATTCACGTCGCGTTGAAGTGCTTCACGCGTGTCAAAGAGGACGTTCGGCCAGTAGTCGGTCGGCTTCGTGCTGCCGGCATACGTGCATCCACCAGCCGCGGCCGCCGCGTTGTCGCGGAGCCTTTGCAGCCGGAGGACGGCGTTCGGCGTCGGATCAGCGCACTGTCCGTTCGCATTACCCAGATTGGGGCCGCCGATTCCGAGATTCAGGATCTCCATCGTCACGTCCTGCCACGTGCCGTTGGTGGCCTGCATCTCGATCTTGATGACGCCGCCGATCAGGCCGGTGCCGGCCGGCGTCAGCGCCTCGGTGCTCACCTGGTGGTTGTTGTTGACGGCGGCAGGAACGTTCGAGCAACTCAGGAGCTGCGTTGCCGTGTTGCCAAGGCACGTGATGAGGGTTGCGGTGAAGCCTTCAGCACCCACCGCGTCTCTGACCCAGAAGGTGTTGTGAACGAATGGTGCCGTGCTGTTATTCGACACGGTCAACGTTCCCAGCACGCCGTTGTTCCCGCTGTTAAATGCTCCCACCGCCTGTGTCGTGACGATCTGGTTATCCACCGTTGCGGACACCGAGGTCCCGGCTGGCACGTCCAACACGGGCGGCGCGGGGTTGTTCAGACAACCCGTAAAGGTATTGCCAGCGGTTCCGCGGCCGGCGCAGGTCACGGTGTAGTCCGTTCCGGCGACGGTCATGTTCAGCGGCGGGGGCGTGAAATAGGCCCCGAGTGCGCCCGCGGCAAATGACAGATCGACGGTTCCCGCGCCGGGATCCGCGTTCAATGTCGCGGTGTTCAATCCTGGCGATCGGGCGACGGGGGGATGCGCCGCATCGATCGGTCCATAGCCCGCCGGCAGGTTCGTATTCCAGTCTTCAAGCGGCACCGGCGCAGTCGCGGTCACGCTCGGAAGGTTGGTGATGTCAGCCGCGACATCGGACAGGAGGATACGAAGACTGACCTTGCTGAAGAACCGCTCGCCGAAGAGCACGTCATTGGTGACGTCCTCATTGGCGACCGGGCGTCTCACCAGATCCGTATTGGCGCCGCCGCTCGTCAGCAGGGGCAAGTTGAGCACCTTCGCGCCGGTCTTTCCCGTGCGGATGTAGCTGTTGTAGGTGCTCAGCGAGATCGTCGGCCACGAGGCGTTCGCCGCACTCCCCACACCGCCCGCGAGGCTCCCTTCGGTGGCGGTGAGGTTCCGGAACGTTCCGGGCGCCGTCGCCACCCTCACGGTACCCTCGTGGTTGCTCACCGGGATGTTGACGCCGTTGACCAGTTGGTTGCGAATGAGCTCGTTGACGGCGGTCACCTTCTCGGGCAGCGTCAGCGTCGTGCCGTCGCCCTGCGCGAGGAACAGGTTGCCATTGGTATGGACGCGGCCGCCGAA
Source organism: Candidatus Sulfopaludibacter sp. SbA3 (assembly GCA_945876205.1). Classification (GTDB taxonomy): domain Bacteria; phylum Acidobacteriota; class Vicinamibacteria; order Vicinamibacterales; family UBA2999; genus CANNDT01. The sequence continues at coordinate 14,681 of CAMCNL010000046.1, read as the reverse complement.
GTTGAAGTTGGGACCGGCGTGGAAGCTCAGGTCGACGTCCGAGAACATCCCGAACTGAAAGACCGGGATCGCCACGGTCTCCATGCTGCGCTTGAGATGGGCTTCTCCGCCGTCGACCGTCCGAACGCTCGAATTCAGCTCGTAGGTCTTCTTCAGCGCGATCAGGCCCTGGTAGGGCCCGGTCGTGATCTGTCCGGACGAAGAGCCGAGCAGCGTGACACCGTAGTGGCCCGTGCCGCTGGTCACGAACGTCACATCCGGAACCGCCGGCGGCGACGTCTCGAGCGCCGTGATCTGCGCGGCTGTCGGCGCGACGTTCACGAAGAAGAGATCGGCGAGCTCCGCCGTGAGCTTCTCGAGCCCCGAGTTGGCGCCATAAAACGCCTTCGCGCGGTCACGATCGATGTAACGGAACCGCTGATCGCTCATCACCGTGGTGGTCAGGCCGATCATCAGCGCCGACATCAGCATCATGATCATCATCGTGGTGAGAAGCGCGACGCCCCGGTCACTGTTGGCGTCGGCGCTGATGAATCGGTGACTGCGCATCTGCATATGCAAGCTACTTGTATCGATCAACGTACGCGAGATTGCGAACGCTGACGACGGTCGAGACGTGGTTGCGGAGATAGTCGTTCGAATTTTTCGACTTGGTCTCGGAGCGCACACCGACGTGCACGTTGACTTTTCGGATCTGACTCGCGGAGAACGTGTTTCCGCCGCTCGTGAACGGCAAGTCGTTGACGTTCACCGGATTGACGACGCCGTCGACCAGGTCGTAGTTGAGATCGAGGTCCTCGACGATGCCGGCAAGGGCAGTGGCCGGATACATGTTCAGGGCCCGCATCAGGCGTGGAACGCCGGCGTCCTGGGCCACCCAGTAGGAATACATGTAGACGCGCCTGACAGTCATCGCCGAGCCGAGAATCTGCGTAATCGAACCGGCCGTGGCGCTGCGCTGATTGAAGTTGAACGGATCGCCCGCCTCGAAATAGACGTTCGACGTATCGACCTTCGTCACCGTCTGGATGGTCGACCCCGTGGCGTTGAGGAAGTAGATCAGATCGCCGACTTTGATCGCCGCGATCTCCTCGGCCGAATCGCCCTGCAGCCACGCCGTGTTCGTGCCGACGCTGAACGCGTCACCCGTCACCGTCAGCTTGGGCACGGCACCCGCGGTGGTCGATGTATTCACGGTCAGCGACGACAGAAATGGGTCGTCCATCAGGATGGTGACGATGTCCGTGGTACGGCCATCCACCGTCGGTCCTTTTGCGGAGCCGGTGACGATGGACGACAGCGAGGTCGCGGTCGTGTTGTCGAACAAATACGCCTGATTCGGCGGACTGGGCCGGTGGATGGCGGAGGCGGCGTTCCCTGACGGAATCGAGATCCCGCCGATCGGCAGGTTTCGTCCGGCCTGCATCAGATCGCGCGTCAGGATGTTGGTACCGGCCCGCAGATTCTGGCTCGAATCCGCCTGATTGAGCACGGACTCGTTCAACTGCAGCGCGTTGTCGAAGGTGGAAAACGCAACGCCCATGATGACCGTGGTGACAAGGGCCGCGATCATCAGCTCGATGAGCGTGAAGCCGGCTTCGGATCGGACCGTGCGGATGGCTGTCATGTGCCTCACGCGAATGCCGAGATATACGCGGTGATGGAATAGGTACGCCGCACCGTGCCCACGGGATAGGTCACCGTGACCGTGATCACCCGCAGAGAGGTCGAGCCGGTCACGTCGGCGATCGCGATCTGCCGGGTGAAGGACGCGAGCGAGTCGGTCTTGTCGTCGGCCGTGTCGAGCTGCTGGTCCACACCCGGCAGCTTGACGGTTTCGACGATCTCGCCCGAATCGCCCGTCAGGACAATGCCGTCGCTGCCGGCCGTCTTCAACGGCAGCTCGCCGTCCAGGAAGATGCCACCCAGCGATACGTTTCGCAGTTGCGCCCAGGTGATGGTGTGGGCGTCGCGGGCGGCAAAGACGCTCTCGATCGCCTCACCGGCCTTCTGCGTGGCAACGAGCTCGTTGGGCGCGCTGGCCGCGCTCTGCATGCCGTAGAGAAACACCGATGCCATGCCGATGGCGCCGATCGTGAGCACGAGCATGGCGATCATCGTCTCGATGAGCGACAGGCCCTGCTGGGAGTGAATCTCGGTCCGCATGTCTACCCCCGCCTCCATCCAGCGCCGACCCACTTGTAGCCGCGCACACGGCCGGTCGAGCCCTGCACGGTCACCGCGCGATAGGAAAGGTCCTGATTGGGGATGGCCAGGAATACCGTGCCGTTGACCGGCGCTCCGTTGGTATCGACGAGCGAACCCTCGCTATTGAATCTGACCGCGGTTGCCGAGCCGAAGCTCGTCGCGCTCGCCTTGCCGAACGCATCAGGCGTATCGGCAATCGCAGAAATGAGCTCATACCGCACGCCCGATTCAAACATGACGTCACGCAGCGTCGTCGTCTGTCCCGCGGCGAGTTCGATCCGGACGATCTGAATCCGATTGACCCCGACGAAATTGACCTGCATCCACCGGCGCTGCGCAATCGCCATCTCGCGCGCCGTGTTCAGCTCCCCCATCACCGATCGCATCGCGCCATCGCCCAGCATCCCGGGACGGACCGAACCAACCTGAAACATCGCCATCGCGCTCATGATGCCGATGATGCAGACCACCAGCATCATCTCGATGAGCGTGAAGCCGCTCACCGACGCGATTCTGGTTCTATTGCGCATGACGCTGACCGTGAGGGGCAATACTCGGACCATTCCAGCCTGAACGCTTAAGTGGCGCTATCTGATTGTACAGGCAAGGTTTATTGAAATGACGACCCCGTTGTCGACTGGCAGTGCCTCAAATCCGTGCTCGGATCTACCGGTTTCGTAATCGCCCATCAGTGTCCGGTCAGCGGGAACGTCACGTCGAATCGGGCACCTCCCAGAGAAGCAGAACCGGCCACAATGCGCCCGTTATGCGTCACAACCACCTTCTGGACGATGGCGAGACCGAGCCCGGTGCCCTGGGCCTTGGTCGTGAAGAACGGGCGAAACACACGATCACGCACCGAGGGGTCGATCCCCGGCCCGTTGTCGTCGACGAAGAACCGGCATACCCCTTCTTTCGGATCGACCCGGCCCTCCACCAGCACTGACGGCACCCGCCCGGGCTCGCACGCCTCGACGCCGTTGCGGATCAGGTTCACGACCATCTGGCGCAGGAGGACCTCGTCGCCGTCGATGGTCCCAAACTGGCCGCGGACGCTGATCTGCGCTTGCGGCGCGTCGTGTGCGACGTCTTCGGCGGCGCTCTCCACCAGGGCGCCGAGATCGACCGGCAGCAAGGTGATCTGGTCGGGGCGGGCGAAATTGAGAAAGTTGGTGACGATGCGTCCAAGCGACTCCGTTTCCTGCCGCATCGCTTCGACGTACGGCCTGTAGGCCTCGGGAAGCGACTGGAGATCGATCAGGCGTGAGTAGCCGTGAATGGTGGCCAACCCGTTCCGGAACTCGTGGGCGATGCCGGCCGTCAACTCGCCGAGCCGCGCGAGTGTTTCCTTGAGCCGCAGTTGCTCTTCCAGCTCCACGACATTGGTCAGATCGGCAAACAGGCAGATGACTCCGCTACTCTGTTCAATCGCGCCGAGCGGCGACACCGTCACGCCGTAGTGGGACGAGCGGCCGGTGCCGGGCACCTGCACCGCGCGCCGCACGATGGCGGTCTTGGTCGTCAGGCATTCGGTGAGCACGTCCACCAGCGGCGGCGCGGCGGCCAGCAGCGTCCGGTAATCGGTTCCGACGACGTCGCCGCTGATGCCGAGCAGCCGTCGTCCCGCCGGGTTGAGGATTTCAACGCGGCCGGTTCGATCCACGACGAGCAGGCCCGCGGTGAGACTCTCGACGATCTGCCCGCTCAACTGCTCGGATGCGACGGCGCGCGCGCTCATCGCCTGCTCCTGGGCCCGGAGCCGTCCGACGGCGTCCTGCAGCGCGGACGACAGAAGGGCCGTGTCGGAGCCTGTCGGGGTCAGATGCCGCCTGGCGTTCTTCGCAGCCGCCGCGAACCGCAGCACCGCGAAGCTGAGCACGCCGACCAGCATCGCGACGACCGCTGTCAGGCCAAGCAACGCGAGGCCGTACTGATTCATTGGTAGAGGGTCAGGTACCAGTCGAGGAAGGAATTTCCGGCCACCGCCGCGACGAGCGCGCCGACGGCGAGGAATGTCCCGAACGGCAGCGCCGCCTTCATGTCGCCGCGGCGGGAGACCAGCAGGCCGATGCCGACCGCCGACCCCGCGAATGACGCCAGCACCAGCGTGACGAGCATCAGCGGCCAGCCAAGAAACGCGCCGATCATCGCCAGCATCTTCACGTCGCCCATGCCCAGCCCCTCGTACCCTCGCGTGCGGTAGTAGGCCTCCCCGATCGCAAACAGCACGCCTCCTCCAGCGATCAGCCCGATGAGCGATGCACGCCATCCCGGTGGGAGGAAACAGCTGAGGACGAACCCGATGACGATGCCCGGGAGCGTAATCACGTTCGGGAGGATGCGGTGATGCAGGTCGATCACGAACAGCACGATCATCGCGCAGGCGAACAGGAGTCTCGCGGCGAGGAGCGGCGTCCATCCATAGATGAAGAATGCGCTGACGAAGATCGCGCCGGTGATCGCTTCGACCAGCGGATACTGCACGCCGATCCATGTGCGGCACGTGCGGCATCGGCCGCGGAGCACGAGCCAGCTCACCAGCGGCAGGTTCTCGAACCACGACAGCGACCGGTCACACGACGGGCAGTGCGACGCCGGAAACAGCAGCGATTCGTGCCTGGGGAGTCGGTAGATGCAGACGTTGAGGAAGCTGCCAACGGAGAGCCCCATCGCCAGCAGGAACAGAACGATGACGGTGTTCATCATCCGCGCGGCTGCTCGGGTGTGGGAAGTGGATTGAGTGGCGACCGCTCGGACAGCGTGACGGTGCCCCGGGACGGATTGAGCTGATACTCGTGCCGCTCGGGATCGATCGGCAGGCCTTGCAGATAGCCGGCGCGAATCACGTCTCCCCAGGTGCGAGGCGGCGACCCCGTTCGCTGCGCGTAGAGCCTGACCACGCCTTCGAGCGCGTCGATCTGATCCATCGCGTCGAGTTGCGACAGCCGGAAGCGCGCCTGCGTCCTGAGCCACGCCGCATCCGCCGAACCAAGTAACTCCTGCCAGAGCCGCCGCGAGCTCTCACGGTTACCGCCTTGCGCCAGCGTGACGGCTGCCAGCGGCGAGAGCCAGTTGGGAGCGCCCGGCATCGCGCCGGCACGCGTGAACCACTCGGCGGCCTGCACGTAGTCCTTCCGCCACCAGTAGTGGACGAAGCCGATGTCCTGCGCGAATTCCCATTTGCCCGGCTGCTGGCGCAGGCCCTTTTCGAGCAGCGCGATCGCCTGGTCCGGACGTCCGGCCCCGGCCGGATATTGCTCCGCCAGAAAGATCGCGCCGAACCTGTAGGCGATGTTGAACCGCGGGTCGAGGGACGTCGTCAGGTCAAGCAGCGGAAACAGCAGGTCGTACTGCTTGGACTGTCCTGCCGACAGCTTCGTTTGCCCATAGTGCTGAACCGCGCGAATCCAGTAGACGTCGGCGACGAGCGAATCGTAGGAGAGCGCGGCGCGCTTCAAGAATTCCGGCGACCGCACATATAACAGGTGTTCGGTGCCGGGAGAGGCCAACGGCGCCTGTCGATCGCGTACGGCCTGCAGGCCGACGGCGGCCGTAAACAGGATGCCCAGGGCCAATGCCGTCCTCACTTGAAATCCCTTCGTGAAAATATCGCGACGGCGCCGGTCAAGACGAGGGCCGGGTACACCATTCCGTAGAGGACCGACAACGCGATGTAGGACGCAGCGACGTGCTGACCCTGCACGACCTGCGCCTTGATGTCGAATGTGTCGAAATTGGGCAGCGCGTAGTAGAGGCCGCGCGCCAGCCAGGCGGCGGCTCTCGATTCGACCACGTTCTCGAAGTTACGAAGATCCGTGTTGAAGTGACCGATCACCCACAATCCGAGCGTCAGCACTGCGGACAGGAACGGGCCGGAGAAGGTCGAGAAGAAAAGCGCGATTCCCGTGACGAGCATCAGCTCGACGAGGATGAGCGCGATCGCCGACAGGAGCGCCGGATCCATTGGCGGCGCCGGCCAGGCTCGACGAGCGAGCTCATCGACGCCCCACCCCTGGTACGCCAGCACCGCGTAAAACGCCGCTGTCATCACGGCGACGTTGACCAGCAATGTCAGCACCAGCCCGACGTATTTCCCGAGAATGAATTCCCAGCGCCGAATGGGCTTCGTCAGCAGCCCATAGATGCTGCGGCGCTCGACTTCCTTCCAGACGAGGCCAATCCCAATGAAGATGGCCATGAGGAGACCAAACGTCGCGATCGAGGCGAGGCCGAGGTCCTTGATGATCTTGAGGTCCTGTCCGGCGGTGAGCTGCGCCAGGAGGTACGACACCGCGATCAGCATCACCGCGAACGCGACGATGCTGTAGAGCACCTTGTCGCGCACTGATTCCCTGAAGACGTTCACCGCGATGTGGCCAATTGCCCGCATCCCCTATCCTCGCGTGCTTTCGAGGCCGCGCTCCTCGGGCGCGGCCGCCACCTGGCGCACGAAGAAGTCCTCGAGCGTGTCGTGCAGCGGGTTCAGCGAGACGAGCGTGGCGCCGGCGGCAACCAGCTTCGCGAGCAGGTGCTCCGGCGGCACCGTCATCGGCAGTTCGAGCGCGTAGCGCTCGGGCCCCAACCGCGTCGCCCCGCGAATGCCCGCTGAACTCTGCGCGTGCGCGAGAGCGGTCTCTGTCAGTCCGCTGACGACGAGCTCCCAGCCTCGAATCGTGACCGCAAGAATCTCTGACAGGGCGCCCTGGGAGACGAGCCGTCCGTTGGCCAGGATCGCGACGCGGCTGCAGAGCGCTTCGGCGTCGGAGAGCACGTGGGAGCTGAAAAACACGGTGCAGCCACGGTCGCGGAGCCGCAGGATCAGCTCGCGGATGTGGCGGCGCCCGAGTGGATCCAGTCCGGACATGGGCTCGTCGAAGAACACCACCTCCGGGTCGTTGATCAGGGCTTGCGCGATGCCGACGCGCTGCAGCATACCCTTGGAGAACTTGCGAAGCTGAAGGCGGCGCTCGGCGCCGATACCGACTTCATCGAGCAGTGCCGAGGCGCGACGCCGGCGTTCGGCCGCGGAGTGGCCGAAGAGCGCGCTGAAATATTCGAGCAGTTCCTCGGCGGTGAGGTAATCGTAAAAGTACGGGTTTTCAGGAAGGTAGCCGATGCGCCGCTTGACCTCGACGTCCCCTACCGGCCGCCCGAGAATCTCGGCGTGACCCGAGGTCGGATAGATCAGCTGCATCAGCAGCTTCAGCGTCGTGGTTTTGCCCGCACCATTGGGACCGAGAAATCCGAAGACCTCGCCGTGGCCTATCTGGAGCGTCAGTGCCTCGAGGGCGAGATAGGGGCGCGGGCGCCAGAAGCCGACGGTGAAGTGTTTGGTGAGCGCTTCGGTTCGAATCGCATCCATGCGGGTCCCAGAGCTCAGGCCTCAAGCCTCAGGATCCTGACGCCTTCTCGAGCTCGTGGGCGATGGCGGCGTCGAAGTAGATCGGCCTCAGGGTCGCGTTGATCTTGATGCCGTTGATGTAGAAGGTCGGCGTGCCCTGGATGCCGAGGGTCTGCCCCATCTTCGACTCGGCGCGGATCAGCTCGAGGAGCTTCGGATACTGCGCGTCGAAGTCGGTCACCTGTGCAACGTCGCGCACGGCCGCTTTCACCGCGTCGGGCGTCAGGGTCGCCTGGTTGGAGAAGAGCCACTCCTCCATCTCGTCGCCGCGATTCTTCGCGCGCGCCATACGCACCGCGGCAGCGGCCTCGCACGCCGAGGGATGAAGATTCGCCACGCCGCACTCGGCTTCGAGCGGGAAGTCCACATTGACGAATTTCACCGTGTCGGGCGCGATCTTGCGGTACTTGTCGACGACCCACTTGTATTCGAGGTACGCCTGGCGGCACGCCGGGCACTGGAAGTCGTTGAACTTCACGACGAGTACCTTGGCGCCCTCGTTCGGCACGGGCAACTCCGCGTGGGGCTGCGCGTCGAGCCAGGTGTTGAACTGGGTGAGCTCCTCACCCTGGAGTGAGTCGGTGGGTGCGGCAGGCGCCACCAGCGCCTCACCGGCGGAGACCACCTGCCCGCGCGGAAAGAACGCGACCAACGAGATCGAGCCAAGGATCCAGATCGCGGCCATCGTCGCCGCCACCGGACTCCGCATCATCCCCGCGATGTCGCGGCCCACGCGGCCCGGCAGCGTCGCCAACGATACCGATGCGGCTGCCCCCGAGACGATGAAGATGCCGATCACGCTCGCATACATCGCCAGGCACAACGGACAGGCCTTCTGCAGCACGACGAAGGAGGCGTAGCCGAGATAGAGGACGGCTGAGAGTCCAATCGTCGCGAGCAGGAAGACGTATCCGGCGGCGGCCGACGCCGTCTCCTGAGCGCGCGAGCCCATCCCCCGCCATGCCAGCAGCAGCACGAGCGCCGACCAGATGGCCCCGCCCGCGGCCACCGGCACGCCGAACATCGTGGCGTAGCGGCTCTGCAGCACGGCTTCGCAACTGACGGTTTCGCTCACGTCGCAGAAGCTGGTGTACGAAGGATCGTTAATCAGCTGGTAGTGGACATACAAGGATGACACCGAGGTCGCGAGCGCCACCGCGGCGAGAACCAGAATGAGGGGGCGAGCATACGTCTTCATCACGGCGGAATCCTACAGAACCCGCAGGGAAAACACAAAGCGCGACTTCATTGGATGGCGCTGATGTTGCCGCCGGGCGTGAGGGGCGCCGTGAGCAGGGCCCCGGTCGAGTCCTGGTAGATCGTGCCCTGCTGGTCGCTGCCGAACGAGCGGTGCCCGTTGATGCCGGTCCCCGGCGGTGTCGCGCTGACCAGATACGTTTCCATCGAATCCGCGCTGGCGTTGCAGGTATCGACGGCCGGCCTCACCACCGCGCCCCCGCCCGCGTTGGTGATGGTGTAGCCGTTCTTGGTTCCACCAGCGAGGTCAGGCGAAATGAATGGCGGGCTTCCCGCCGGGGCGGTCGCCAGTGCGGTCAACGAATTTGCAAAGCCGCCGCTGCCGCAGGTCGCCGCGAATCCGGATTGTGCGCTGTTGATGGCGCGAACCGAGGCGATGGCCGATGCCTCATTTGCAGATGCGCGCGCCTGCAGGAGACCGGGAATGGCAATCGCCGCCACGATCGTGATGACCGCGATGACCACCAGCAGTTCGACGAGGGTGAAGCCGCCATTCTTCTGCATGATCTGAAGGCGAGTAGGTTCGATTCACCAGAAAAACGAAGAGGTGCCCGGCAGCGGGCACCTCTTGTCTTGCTTCCAGGGATCGTGCGCGCTATTGAAGCGCGGTGGCGCCGGCCGGGGCCGGCGTGTCGGTCATCACGATCGTCGCGCCGGTGTTGTCCTGATAGATGGTGCCGCTGGTGTTGGTGCCGAACGAGCGGACGCCGCCACCGGCATTCGGTGTCGCGGTCGCGTTGTAGCCCTGCGCCACCTGTCCTGCGGCCAAACCGTTGCATGACGCCGGAGCCGTGGCGGCCAAGGTGGCGCCCACCATCGTCACGGTATAGCCACTCTTAACCGGTGCGGCCGCCGAGCCCAGGTCCGGGCTGATGAACGGCGTGCCGCCGCCGGTCGGCGCCGTTCCGAGGTTCACAAGGCCGGGCGAATAGAAGCCGCTGCCGCAGCTCGCCGCAAACGTCGACTGCGCGCTGTTGATGGCGCGGAGCGAACCGATGGCCGAGGCCTCATTACCCGACTGCCGAGCGCGCAGCAGGCCCGGCACCGCGATCGCCGCGATGATGCCGATGATGGCGACGACGATCAGCAACTCGATCAGGGTGAATCCCTCGTTCTTGTGCATCTTCTTCACAGGCGACTCCTTAAAAGCTCGGTCGGGGATGACCTGACCTCGCTGAAAACTGGTATTGCGGTGACGGCCGCCTTAGAGCAAGGGCAATACCAGCCACGGCTCAACGGCAATTCTCGACCGTAAATCGTATGGATACTTGTAGTTGTGAAGATGGAGCGAATTCAGGATCGATAGGAGCTTCGGGCCAAGTAGACAAATATTGTCAGTCTGATCAGTCAGGAATTGTCATCGACACAACCGATCAGCGCACCGGTTCGGCTGGTGATGCGAACGGTTCGGCGGGCGGAGTGCCTCCCTGTATCTGCCAGACGGCACCTGCCTGATTGACCGCGAACGATCGGCTCCCGGTGGTTCCAGCCAGTTCGGGTACGGCGGATCCGTAATAGGTCGTTTGCGACGCCATGCCGAAACAGTCGGTCGCGCCCGGTTGCGCGTTGGCGCCGGGACCTACGTTGAAGATGTAGCCTTTCCGCTGCGGCATCATCACGCTCCCAAGGTCTTCGGCAAGAAAACCCTGCGTCCCGGCCGGCGGCGGCATCCCGAGCCTGACGAGGTTGGGGGCAAAATTCCCCGAGCCGCAGAGCGCCGAATAGGCGAATTGCGCCGTGTGGATCGTCCGCAGGCCGCCGATCCCTCCCGCCTCGTTGCTCACCAGTCGGGCACGGTTCAAGCCCGTCACCGCCACCACCATGAGAATGCCAAGGATGGCGATCACGATGCACAGCTCCATCATCGTCATCCCCCGTTCGTCATCGCCGGGCCGCACCTTGAACTTCTTTGCGTAATACCGAAACGATCGAAAACTCATGCCGAGCATCTCCGCCGCCTTCGCCTGCACCCCGCCGGCACGCTCGAGCGCCAGTGCCAGGTAGTGACGATAGAACTCTTCGCCGCGAGCTTCGAGGTCGAACCCTTCACTGAGATCCGGCAGGTCGCCCGCGTGTGTGGCGCCGGACGCCGCGGCCGCATGCCCGCCGCTTCGGATTTCCTCGGGAAGCGTCTCCGGAAGAATCGACTCCGTGCGCTCCATCGCCACGGCGCGCTCGATGGCGTTCTGCAGCTCGCGCACGTTGCCTCGCCACGGGTGCTTGCGAAGGAGTTCCATGGCGTCCGCCGAAATCGTCCGCACCTGCTTGCCCATCTGCGTGGTGAACTGCTGCAGGAAGTGCTCGGCGAGCAACGGGATATCGTCCACGCGATCGCGAAGCGGAGGCAGGACGATCGACAGGACGTTGATTCTGTAGAACAAGTCCTCGCGAAAACGACCGTCCGACACCAGCTTCGGCAGCTTCTGATTGGTCGCGGCGATGACGCGCACATCGGCCTGAACTTCCTCGGTGCCACCCAGCCGCCGAAAGCGCCGATCCTGCAGGACACGCAGCAGCTTGACCTGCATCGACGGCGTCATCTCCCCAATCTCATCGAGGAAGATGGTACCTCCCTCTGCAACCTCCATCAGGCCCTTCTTGTTCGCGTCGGCGCCCGTGAAGGCTCCCCGGATATGCCCAAAGAGCTCGGATTCCAGGAGCGTTTCGGGCACCGCTCCACAGTTGACGGCGACGAAGGGACGATCGCGGCGCAGCGAGTTGAAATGCACCGCGCGCGCCACCAGCTCCTTCCCTGTGCCCGACTCGCCGGTAATCAGCACCGTGCTGTTGGTCGTCGCCACCATCTGGATCGTGGCGAACACCTCCTGCATGGGCTCGCTTCGTCCAAGGATGCTGGAAAACTGGTGACGGGTGTTCAGCGCGCGTTTGAGCAGGAGATTCTCCTGCTTCAGCCGATGCGCCTCGAGATGCTGGCGAATCTTCAGCCGCAGTTCGTCCATGCTGAACGGCTTGGTGAAGTAGTCGACCGCCCCGAGCCGCATCGCCTCGACCGCCGTATCGGTGGACGCGTAGGCGGTCATCATGAACGCGACGATGTCGCGGTTCATCTCTTTCGCCGCGCGAAGCACCTCCACGCCATTGAGATCGGGCATGCGGATATCCGACAGCAGGAGATCCACCGGCTGGTTCCGCAGGCGTTCGAGCGCCTGCGTGCCATTTTCCGCAATCACGACGTCGTAGCCGTCTCGGCGAAGCACGATGCCCAGCATCTCGCGCATCGACGGCTCGTCGTCGACGATGAGGATGCGGGGTTTATTGGGAGAGTCAGCCTTGGCCGCAGCGGCCGCGGACGCCGCGCCCTTCGGCGTGATCGACGGCTGCGTCAACGCGACGCTCCTTGGGCCGGCACCGCGTCGGCGACGGAGGCCCGGAGCGGCAGCCGCACCCGCACGGTGGTGCCCGTCCCAACCGTCGACGACACCTGGATGACCCCGTTGTAGTCGGTGACGATGCGGTGAACGATGGCCAGCCCAAGGCCAGTCCCCCTTTCAAACGAGCTGCGGAACGGCTGAAAGATGCCGTCCAGCTCCTCCGGGGGGATGCCGCAGCCTTGATCCTCGACGCTGAGCACGACATCGCCGCTCGTCAGGTCGCTCGAGTAATCGGTCGTCACGGCGAGCCGCAGGCGACCGCCCTTCAACATCGCGCGCAGGCCGTTGGTCGCCAGATTCCAGACGATCTGCTTGACCTGATGCTCGTCAGCCTCGAACCACACCGGCTCGGCTGGCACCTGCACGTCGACGACGTGCGTCTCCTTGACGTCGGCACTGTTGCGCAGCAGCAAGGCCGTATCGTGCATCACCTTGCTGACATCGAGCCGCGCCACGGCAAACCGTTGCGGTCGAGCGTAGGCCAGAAACGATCGGATCGTGTCGTTCAGCCGCTCGGACTCGCGCAGCACGATGTCCATCAACTGCGCCTGCTCCTCGCTGAGCGGCAGCTCCTGGCGCAGCACCTGGATCGATCCCGACATCGATGCCAGTGGATTGCGGATCTCGTGCGCGATGCCGGCCGCCATCTCGCCGACGGCGGCGAGCCGCTGCTGCAGCCGTGCGTGGTGCTCCAGGCGCTTCATGTCGGTCACGTCCTGAAAGGTCACCAGATACCCGGTCCCGCCCGTCGGAACCGCCAACGTCGTCACCGTCATGCCGATCTCGAGCAGGCGGGCGTCGGCGGCGCGGTACTGCAGGTCGATTCTGATGCTGGGGGTGTCGCCCATCGTGTTGAGACGGGCGCGAAACTGCGCGGGAAGTTGCAGCACCTCTCCGATGTCGCGGCCGACGACCTGATCGGACGCCAACCCGGTGATGGTGGAGGCGGCGCGGTTGAGCGTGAGCACGCGGCCGGTCGCATCCGCGGTGACGATGCCGCTCAGCAGGCTGTCGATGACGTAGGCGTTGAAGGCGCGGAGATCCTCGATCTGGTGCGAGGCGTCTTCAAGCTGCGCGCCGGCCGATCGCAGGCTTTCCGCCAGCGAACCGGACAGCAATGCAACGGCGACGAACCCGAACAAATTGATCGCCACGGTGTATTGCGCGTAGCGCAATGTGGGCAGCTCGACGGGTGCCTGCAGTTGCCACGTCGGCGGCAGACCGGCGAAGACATCGAGATACTGTCCCGACACAATCGCCAGGTAGAGGATGGCGGTCAGGATCGCCACCTGCACCGCGCCCCGCCTGAAACGGACCGTGCTGGCTTCGATGATCGGCAGCAGGAAGAGCGATGAGAAATAGCTGGTGACGCCGCCGGTGACGTAGATGAACGCCGAGACCAGCACCGCGTCGGCGCCGAGCTGCACGTCGACCAGCCACGGATGGCGGTCGACGAACCGGAGCGTGGCCAGGTAGACGACGCTCAGCGCATACGTCAGTCCGATCAGGAAGAAGAACGGATCGACCAGGAGGGTGCCTGGCCGATTGATCTGGACGAGCGTCGCCGAGCCAAGCAGCAGGGTGCTGACGATGACGCGGACGGCGATGAGGGTCGAGAGCCGCGCGCGCAGATCCATCAGCCGGTGAGCTTGCTGATCAGGCTGAAGATCGGCATGTACATCGCGATCACGATGCCGCCGACGACGCCGCCGAGCAGGGCAATCATCACCGGTTCGAGCAGCGTGAGGAGGCCGGCGACCGCCACGTCGACTTCCTCCTCGTAGAAGTCGGCGATCTTGCTGAGCATTGTGTCCAGCGCGCCTGTCGCCTCGCCCACGCCAATCATCTGGACGACCATCGGCGGGAATACCGCCGTTTCCTTCAATGGACCGGCAATAGTCTCGCCTCGCTCGATGCTCTTCCTCGTCGTCTGGATCGCGTCCTCGACGATCGCGTTGCCCGACGTGCGCGCGGTGATGTCGAGCGCTTCGAGAATCGACACGCCTGACGCCAGGAGCGTGGACAGCGTGCGGCAGAACCGGGCGACGGCGATCTTCCGCATCAGGAGGCCGAGAATCGGCAGCTTCAGGATGAGCCCGTCGATGACTCTGCGGCCCGCCGGCGTTGCGTAATACGACTTGAGCGCGAAGGAGGCCGCGACCATGCCGGCAATCAGGAACGGGCCGAACCGCACGAGGTTGTTGCTGAGGGCGATGACCACCCGGGTGGGCAGCGGCAGATCGGCGCCGAGTCCGGCGAACAGGTTTGCGAAAGTCGGGATGACCTTCCACAGAATCACGCCGACGACCACGGCCGCGATCACCACCACGGCGATCGGATAGATCATCGCCGACTTGACCTGCCCCTTCAGCTTCACCGCCTTCTCGATGTAGGTGGCGAGCCGCTTGAGAATCGTGTCGAGG
>CAMCNL010000045.1 GCA_945876205.1 Candidatus Sulfopaludibacter sp. SbA3 | reverse complement strand
CGCTCGTGCCGAGCGGCACCTCGCGCAACGGGCGCGTGACAACCGCATCGTGCCGCCGGCCGATCCGCTGATGCGGCTGGTCGAGGACAGCGTCACCGGACCGCAGGCGCTCGAAGTGCGCGGCGTCGAGGCCCTCAATCGCGGCGAATGGGCGGCGGCCGCCGAGACGTTTCGTCAGGCCACCGCGATGGCGCCGCGCAGCGCGCCGCTCCATCACAGGCTCGGGACGGCCCTGGCGATGATGGGCAGACCCGGCGAGGCGCGTCGCGAGTTCGAGAGGGCGATCGCGGTCTCGCCGAGATACGCGAAGGCGCACTACAGCCTCGGCCTCCTGGCAGAGGACGGCGGCGACGACGACACCGCCCGCGTGGAGTACGCCGCGGCCGTCGCAGGTGCGCCGGACTACGCTGCCGCTCGCCTGCGCCTTGCTGACGTGCTGCGGCGCGGGGGCCGCCTGCAGGACGCGTTGTCGGAGTACGAACGCGTCGCCGAAGCCGACCCGAGCCTCAGCGATGCCGTACTCGGTCGTGCGCTGACGCTCGCAGACCTGGGACGCTACGGCGAGGCTCGCGACCAGTTGAGCGCCGGCATGATGACGTTTCCCGAGCACATGGGATTTCCTCACGCGTTGGCGCGAGTCCTCGCTGCTGCGCCCGATGACCGCGTGCGCGACGGACGCCGCGCGCTGGCATTGATCGAAGGAGTGCTCCAGCGGGACAAGAGTACCAATACCGGCGAGGCACTGGCGATGGCGCTGGCCGAATTGCAACGCTTCGACGAGGCCGCCGCCGTGCAGCGCGATCTCATCGCGGCCGCGCGGCAGGCAGGCGACCCGCAGTTGGCGCGCGCGCTCGGCGACAACCTGGGGCGGTACCAGGCGCGGCGGCCGTCACGCATCATGTGGCGCACAGACGAGGCGGGCCGCGCACGATAGCCGCCGAGAATGGCATACTGCGCCTGCCGAACTTCACACCCCGGAGGACACATGCGCGTAGCCTGGCTCGCCACCGTCACACTCGCCGTCGTGGCATTCGCGGGATCGTTCTGGACCGTCGTCGCACAGGGCACCCGAACGGGCGGCGACGGCGTTTACACGGCCGCCCAGGCGGCGCGCGGCAAGGCGACCTTCGACATGCAGTGCCGCGCCTGCCACGGCGCCACGCTCGGCGGCGGGTTGGGCCCGCCGCTCTCCGGCGCGGCGTTCCTCTCGGTGTGGGACCGATCGTCGGTCGGCGATCTGGTGGACAAGATCCAGCACACCATGCCGCAGAACAATCCCGGCCTGCTCTCGCGCGAGCAGGCGACCGACATCGTCGCGCACGTGTTGAACGTGAACGGCTTCCGCGCCGGAGCGGCGGAGCTGAAGGCGGATGACAGCGTGAAGCAGATCGCGTTGGCCGCGCCCGGCGCCGCGACGACCCCGCCGGCACTCCCGGCCGCAGGAGCGCGGACGCTCGCCAACGCCCGTCCCGAAGCCAACCTCGCACAGCTCATGCGCGGCATCCTGTTTCCGAGCTCGAACGTGATTTTCAACGTCCAGAACACGGATCCCGGCGAGCAGAAGGTCGGCTGGCAACCGGGCACGACTGATTTTTCGTGGGTGAACTGGGGCGCCGGCATCTACCCCGGCTGGGAACTGGTGGACTACGCCGCGATGGCCATCATCGAGTCGGCACCGCTCCTCGTCATGCCGGGCCGCCGCTGCGAGAACGGCCGGCCGGTGCCAGTCGATCGGGCCGATTGGATCGACTTTACGAACCAGATGGCCGAGGCCGGACGCGTCGCCTACAAGGCGTCACAGTCGAGGAACCGCGACGCGGTGATCGAGGCGACCAGCGTCATCGCCGATGCGTGCCTGAACTGTCACGATCGGTATCGCGACAAGCCGGGCGGCACCGATGCCGATCCGTCGAACAAAGTCGCCCGCGGTTTCTAGCGCGCTACTTGGGGAAATTCGCGACTGACCGGGGCGCGCCCGTGCCGCCCCCGGTCGCGTTGTCCTGCCCTTCGGGGTTCGGCCCCTTCCCTTCGGCAAAGAGCCGCTCCGCGGCGCGGGTGTTGGCCATCATGCCGAGCAGACCGTAGTTGCCTTCGTGGCACGTGGATTCGTACACCTGGTTGGCTTTCTCCGGCTGCTTCTGCCAGGCGATTTCGAATGTCCAGGGCCGCGTCCACGTGGTCGGGTCCTCTACCGTGACGCGGTAAGTCAGCCGATCGGCAGCGGTACGCGTAAACCGCTCGGTCAGGCGCAGATTCTCGCGGGATCCGCGGAAATCGGTCTTCTCGCTGAAATTGGCGACGCTGACCACCAGCGTATCGCCCTCCCAGTGGCCACGCGAGTCACCCTGCAGGAAACGGATCTGCGCCGGCGGATGCGGGGTGCCGTTGACCGGAATCGTCCGCAGAAAACCCTGTCCCTGGCCGGAATCGATGTAGATCCCAACCTGGCCCGGCGACTGGACGATGCGGTAGACACCGCCGTAGGCAGGCATCGACGCGCCAAAGCATCGCTCCTGCGTCGAGCGGTCTTCCGGACCGTCGGAACGGTTCATGCGCTCGATGTTGTATCCGGGCGGCGGTTCGTTGCGGCGAGGCGAGATCTTCGACCCCGGACGTCCGCTGCCGGTGCCGTCGAGGAGCGCGCGAAGGTACTCGCGCTCGTCCGCCAAGCGCTTCTTCGCGTCGGCGGTCAGTTCCGGCACGCGGCCGTTCGGCGGGTCGATGAGGAGACCCGTGCGCCGGTCGCTCAGGCGCTGCGCCGGTGGCAGCCAATGCTGGTTGTAGGCCGCGGCAACGTCGCGTTCGGTGCCCCGCTGGGACCGGTCGTCGCGTCCTGGCTGTGAAACGACCCATTCCTCGACGGCAGCGGCTTCCGCGTCGCTCAAGACCGGCTTGTCGGCCCAGCGCTCCGGCCGCTCGAGCGGCGTCAGCGTATCGCCATCCCAGATGCCCTGCAGATCCGGTTCGCCCCAGGCGGTCTTCAGCGTCGCCCCTGCGGTCGCCCGAGCGGGCGGGCGTGCCTGATCTGCGGCGCCAACCAGCGCCAGCAGCCCAACGATCAGTCCGGTAGCGATGACGGGCACGAAGCGTCGCGATGCCATTGCGGTCCTCCGCGGCGGCGCGACACGCGCGCCACCAAAATCCGATTACCTTTCGATCCCGCCGCCGTTGTCTCCCCCGCCGGTCGCGTTGTCCTGGGTCGCCGGGTCGGGTCCCTTGCGTTCGGCAAACAGCCGCTCCGCCGCGCGCGTATTCGCCATCATGCCGAGCAACCCGTAGTTGCCCTCGTGGCAGGTGGATTCATAGACCTGGTTCGCCTGCTCAGGCTGCTTGTTCCAGGGCACCTCGAGCGTCCACGGCCGCGTCCAGGTCGTCGGATCCTCGATCGTGACGCGGTAGTTGATGCGGTCGCGACCGACGCGGGTGAAGCGCTCGGTAAGCCTGAGGTTCTCGCGTGCTCCGCGGAACTCCATCTTCTGGCTGAAATTGGTCACGCTGACGACCAGCGTGTCGCCTTCCCAATGCCCGCGCGAATCGCCCTGCAGGAAACGAATCTGGGCCGGCGGATGCGGGCGGCCATCGACAGGAATCGTCCGGAGGAACCCCTGTCCCTGCCCCGCGTCGACGTAGATCCCGACCTGCCGCGGCGACTGGACGATGCGGTAGAAGCCGCCGTACGACGGCATGGCGTTTCCGAAACATCTCTCAGTCATCGAGCGATCTTCCGGACCATCGGAACGGTTCATCCGCTCGATGTTGTAGCGGGGTGGCGGCTCATTGCGCCGGGGCGACACCTTCGCGCCCGGACGGCCGCTCGCCGTGCCGTCGAGCAACGCCCGCAGGTACTCACGGTCGGCCTCGCTGCGCCGGAGTCCTTCGGATGTCATCGCCGGGATCCGGCCATCCGCCGGGTCGACGATCAGCGAGGTACGGCGATCGGCGAGGGTCTCGGCAACCGCGGTCCAGAGTTGGTTGTACGCGCCGGCGACGTCGCGTTCGGTGCCCCGCTGCGAACGGTCGTCGCGTCCGGGCCGGGCGTGCACCGCCGCTTCGAGCGCGGTCGCTTCCTCGGGGGTCAGCACCGGCGTGCCGGCGAACCGGGCGGGCCGCTCGAGCGGCGTCAACGTGCTGCCGTCCCAGATCCCCTGGAGATCCGGCTCACCCCACGGCGTGCGGATGGCTGGCGCCGAGGACGTCTTCGCCGGGCGTGGCGCCTGATCGGCGATCACGAACGCCGACACGGCAAGCGACATCGCCGCCGCCAGCATCACCACCACGCTGCGTGAGTTCCGGGGTCGTGTCACGGCGCCTCCGATCTGCGGTTGCCGAGCCAGGAGCAGTACGAGCCGACTTGAATCCCGCGCTAGTCCGGGGGATTTCCGGAAGTGAACTTCTCGTAAAGTTCGTCTTCGCCCGGCACCTTGCGCGCGACGCTCACCGTCATCGTCTTGCCTTCCCACGTGGTGACGAGCGGCTTCTTGCGCAGGTGTCCGAGGAACGTTTCTTCGGCCGCGTCCATGCACCGGAACGGCAGCACGGCCGCGTTCGCTTCGAGGTGGCGATAGAGCGGAAGGCGGATCGTCCAGGGTCGCGTGAACACTTTCGGATCTTCGATCCGCGCTTCGTACTGAATGGCATTGCGGCCGATCGGCGTGTACCGCTCCGTCACCTTCAGTGCGTCGCTGTGAAAGTTGCCGGCACGATCGAACCACGTGTTGTCGGTAAAGCGCGACACGTCGACGATCAGCGTGTCGCCCTCCCAGCGGCCGACCGAATGCCCCATGAACGCGTCGCCCGGATACGGCACGACGTCATCCATGTGGATCATGCGCTCCGCGTTCCTGAACTCGAACGCCATCATCACCTTGCTGGTGCTCTGAATGATCTGGAACTTGTAGGGCATGTACATCGCGCGCGGCACGCCGGGGTAATAGCAGCGCAGCTCGGGATCGCGATCGAGCCAGTTGGCGAAGTTTTCCTTCTGCCGCGTCGCCGCCCACGGCAGGTAGGGAATCTGGTTGCCTTCAACGACGCCGAGGCTGGCCGGAACCCAGCCGGCGGTACCAAGCGCCACCACCGGCGCGGCGAGCACCGGGACATCGGCGTAGACCCCGGGTTGTCCCAGCATCGGGCGCGCGTCGTGCGCGAGCAGATCCCAGTTCGCGTCGCTGTGCGCCTGCCAGATTCCGCTGAAATCGGGTTTGCCGTCTTCGGTCCGGGGGACGTCACCTGCCGATCCCACGGTCCGGCGGCCGGTGCGCTGTGCCTGCGACGAGACCGTCTGGCCGACGAAGAGGCATACAATGCCGACCATTGCGGCCGCGACGGTGGAACGAAACACGTAGCTGAGTGGAATCCGCATGAGCAACTCGCCTCCAGAGGACAACGGGTTCGGCGACAGGGCCCCTCGCGCGTGGTGCGCGGACGGCACGGATCGGGTCGCGCTCTTGTACGAAACTTTGCCTCGCTGTGTCAAATAGCGTCGAGCCGGAGATGCAATCGCGTGTGCAGCGAGCGCTGGGCATCGGATCCGTCCTGTTGCTTGCGAATGCACGATGGCCGGCTGCTCGCCGAAGCGACGCCTGGCCCTGGCGAGCGGATCGTGGTCGCCCCGATCGACGTGTCAGCGCTGCGCCACGAGCGCGAATCGCGTTCGGGTCATCACATGCTGGCGCACCTGCGGACCGAGGCGTACCCCGTCTACGGCGTGCCGATGTATGCGCCGGCGCCGCTCGCCGCGATGTCGTACGAGGGCAACCTGACGCGGATCGCGGCTGCGAAAGCGGAGTTTATGAAAAACCAATCCAGCGGCCGCCCCAGCCCACTGCCGACCACAGCGCAATCGACGTGATTGCGACGGCTTTCTGCAGCCCAGGCCCGAATCGTCCATCGGCGGCAAAGGTGACCGACCGGCGGATCGTGAAGGTGAAGGCAATCGCAAGCAGCAGCGCCGTCATCTTCGTCCAGAACGCGAAGCTGTAGTAGCACTTCATCGCTTCGGAGAGGAAGAGCGGGACTCCCGAGAGGATCATCACGACGAGGCTGCCGAGCACCCAGGGCTGCAGGTCGCGGGCGAGACGCGACACCGGATGCGTGCGCAGGCCGAGACCCAGCAGGCGGAAATCGACTATCAGGATTGACCCGCCGATCACCGCGAGCCCCACCAGGTGACATGCCTCGATGATCGGAAACAGCCACAGCGAACTTCGTACGGCTTCACCCATCGCGCTCGCTTCGAGCGCCTGAAAGACCGGCAACCACATCGGTGATCCGTCTCCTATTGGTAGGGATCGATCATGTCGGGCGTGCAACCCGCGATGGCGGTGACCGTCGCGGGCTGCGGCTTGCTGCAATCGAACCAGTTGTAGGCGATCAAGCGTCCGGAAAAGATGATCGCGGCCCACAATACCAGCGACCACAGGCCCGCCATCCGCGCCGGACGCGGCGGAACGGCGAGGTCCCAGTGCGAGACTTTCGCGTAGATGCCGCGGTGAAAGACGAAGGCGTTGAGCCCGGCCAGGATCAACAACACCGCCTTGATGCGGAAGAAAACGTTGTGGTAGGTGCGCAGCGGGATTGCGTAGAAGAGCACGATCCCGCTCACCACCATGACCAGGAAGCCGACCTTGGTCCACGGGAGCACGCGGCGCGCCATCTGCGACACCGGCACGTCATGAAAGATCGCGCCGACCAGCCGCAGATCGAGGAGGACCGCGAAGCCGACGAAGAGGCAGAGCGACCAGACGTGGATCGATTCAATCACCGCGTAGGCGTACTGCGACTCGTGGAGCGCGATACTCCACTCCGTGTTCGCGAGCCACTCCATCGCGGCGTGAAGAGACATCCGCCGTTCCGTTGCGCGACGCGGCCTGTTAGGGCTTCTCGGTCGGGGCGCCGGTGCCTGACGATCCGAGGAACAGCGTGCGGCCGTCGGACAGGGTCAGGTCGCGCCCGTTGGCGCGCCGGGAGCCGTCCTTCGACCGGTACCCCTCGACGACGATGACCGTCCCGGGGAGCAGCGCTTCCTTGGTGAAGCCGCGGCGAAACAGCACGTTGGGCGTGCCGGCTTCGATCGCCCATTGCTCGTTGGTCCCGTCGGGCTGTGGCACCTCGATGTGGATCCAGACGTGCGGGTTGACCCACTCCATCTTCTTGACCACCGCCTTCTCGAACTTCACCGGCTTGTTCGCGTCGAACTCCGCCGCGAACGCATGGTGCGCCGACGCAGTCCCAGCACCAAAGGCGAGCATCAACGCGGCGCCGACGACGAGTGAGCCTGCTGCAGCTAGGTTCCTGAACATCGATTGCCCTCCGTGAGAGTAAGGTCGGCTTCGGAACGATCCGGCCCGGTTGGTCGCGCTAGAGTTACCCGCGACTCACACGAAAGTCAAGCGCTCGGCCGTCTGGCATGTCGATGCGGCACCTCGCGCAACGCGCGGGTGAACGGCGCCGGCCGTAAGGCCTTTTCTACCGGACGCGGAGGTGTTCGAGGTAGTCGCCGGAGTAGATGCGCTCGGCGCGTCCGAGAGGGGCGTTGTAGAAGTAGGCCCACGCCTCGACGACGCGGCCGTCTTCGAGTGTCACCGGGGTGAGTAGGCGCGTGTAAAGGCTGCTCTCCGGTTCTGCGGCGCGGAAGCCTTCGAGCTCATCGAGCGCCTGGAGGACGATCGTCGGGTGGGACATCTCGTACACCTCACCCCAGACGTGACTGTCGTCGGCGGGCACGGCGGCGGGATAAATGCCGAGGTCGAAGAGGACGCCCGATATCGTGCCGCGACCCGCGTAGGTCAGGTCGTCGTCCACGCGCCGGCGGCCCGCCCTGTTGAAGGGCGTCATCAGCGTGCCGTAGAAAAAGACGAGTGTGGGCACCAGCGTTTCCTGGAAGGATTTACGCCAGCCGCGGCCTGCCTGTTTACTAGAAGACCTGCGCTTGCGGACGGCCCGGTCTCGGCACACGCGGGGCCCGGGGACCGGCGCCCCTTCCCCGTCCCTGCATCGAGGCAAGGACGTCCACCATTTCGGGCGGGACGGAAAAGCCGACGGAAACGGTCTTCCCCTCACCGCCGAGCCGCAGCGAATCGAGCATCGTGGCAATCCCGGGATTCCGGCCGGTCTGGAGCCTCGCCAGGGCCATGAATCCGCGGATGACTTCCCGGAGATCGTTGGCCGCCTGGTCGCTGCTCACCTCGGCCCGGAGCAGACCCTCGACTCCGCTGCCGACCTGCCCGCTGGCCGACAACCACGTGATCGGCGGAATCTGACCGGCCACTTCTTTCGGGATGCGGCCGCTTGCGGCAAACGCGTCAAAACGACCGACGGCCCACGCGTTGCCGTCGTCGATATCGCGGACGATCTTCATCAACTCGGTGTTCTTGGTGATGTTGCCGCTCGCGCCGGACTTGGTGTCGATGGCGCGCCGCACCGCGTCGGCGGTGCCGAAGGCGAGGACGCCGGGCTCGACGAAGGCGACGGCGAACGGGTGCTCGTCGCCAGCGACGGTGACGAGGCGCTTGCCCTTGTAGTCCGCAACCTCGCCCCCCTGCTCGCGCATGAGGCCCTCGATGCGCACGGCGTCGAAGCGGCCACGCGCAATCAGGAGCGGTGGTCCCATCTCGGTGCTCGCGCCGAGTGAGACGACGACGGCATCGACGTCGGATTCGATGTTGACGCCGGTCTTGTCTTGAAAATCGTTGGTGCGGGCGGCGCTGTCAGGCTGAAGCGCCTGAAGCTTACGGCGGAAATCCGAGTTCATCACCTCCCGGACGTTGGCAAAGGCCACCAGCCGGGAATCCTGCGGAACGTAGGCCAGCTCATCGGGACCATCCGAGCCGACGATCGTCAGGCCTTGGAAGCCCACGTACGAGGCGACGAGGCCTGTTCCCAGTCCGAGGACGAGGACGCCGACCGAAACGAGCAGGAATAGACGGGTTCGCTTCGTCATCAGTGATGCCCCTGCTGATTATACGGGTCGCCTCCTTCGATGTTCCCCGTTCACTGCTCGAGGACGTATTCGCGTCGTTCCACGGTGCGGGCAGCAAAGTAGAGCGAGGCAACCAGCGCGAAGACCAGCCAGAACAGGCTCGTCCATGGCGAGGGCACCTCTCGGAAGACGCTCTCGAGCAGGGATATGGCCCCATCGGCCGGCATCGCATGCGGGACGAGCGCCTGAAGGTAATAGGCCACGGTGAACTGCCGGAGGTAGCCCGGGACGAGCAACGCCACCTGCTCCCATCCAAATGCGAACACGAGTCCTACGAGCAGGGGACGTTTCAGCAACGCACCAATCAGGGCGAACAGCGCGCCGTACACCGCGAGACCGATGCCGAGGATGCCGAGATCCATGACCAGCGGGACGAAGCTCGCGCCGATCTCGCTGAAGGGCACGAGCAGAAAGTAGACGATCACCACCGACGGCAGCACCACCAGCGCGGTGCAGACGAGGTAGGCGGCGTACTTGCCGATCAGCACGGCTCCGCGCTGAATCGGACGAGCGAACAAGTAGGTGAGCGTCTTGTCCTCGACTTCATCAGCGATCAGCGCCGTGCCGTAGAACACGCCGAGGACGGGGACGATAAAGCGGAGAAACAGCACCCAGATCATCATCCCGAAGATGCCGGCGCCGCCGACACGAACGCCGTTGACGCGGAGCGGTGCGACTCCGCTCGCGTCGACAACGCGCGCAACGATGGCGAGCAGCACCGGACCGCCGACGATGAGCGCCAGGAAGATCGTGCGTCGCGACCATAACATCTGGCCGAGCGACAGATCGAAGATCCGCGCGACGGAACTGACGTAGGACGGGTCCTTTGGACCCGCCGGTTTAGCGCTCATTGCTTCACCAGATACGTGAACACCGCCTGCAGGTTGTCGTCAGGCGACGCCACCTCTTCGATCGCCCCCGCCTCGCCAGACGCCGCCATCTCTGTCAAGCGCGTGTAGAACGCGTCGGGCCTGGACGTCTCGACGATCACCGCGCGATCATCGAACCTCACGCTGAGCACGTCGTCGGCGCCGAGCAGACGCTGCGCCAGCGCACGCGGATGCTCGGCGCGGATGAAGACCGAGTGTGGATGCGTGTCGATGAGGTCGCGTATCTGGTGGACGTTGCCCTCCGCGAGGATCCGGCCGTTGTTGATCAGCAGGATGTTCGACGTCATCGACTCGATCTCGTGGAGGATGTGACTCGAGACCACGATGCTCTTGCCGGCGCGCGCCCAGTCACGAATCAGGCGGATCGTCTTGCGCCGCATCAGCGGGTCCATGCCGTTGAGCGGCTCGTCGAGAATCAGCAGCTCCGGGTCGTGCACGATCGCCTGGGCGAGCTTGACCCGCTGGCGCATGCCCTTGCTGTAGGCGCCGATTTTCTTGTCCGCGGCGTCGAGCAGGTCGACCGACTCGAGCGCGCGGCGTGAAGCCGCTGCCGCGTCCTCCTGCGTCAGGCCGTTGAGACGCACCAGGGCGGTGAGCCATTCCATCCCGGTCATCCGGTCATAGAACGCGTCCTGCTCTGGACACAGGCCGATGCGGAAATAGACCGCCGGGTTTCCCCAGATCGACTCGCCCAGTACCGTGACCTTGCCCTTGCTTGGTTTGAGCTGCCCGGTGACGAGCTTCATGAACGTCGATTTGCCCGCCCCATTAGGCCCGAGCAGGCCGGTGATGCCTGCCGGCACGGAGACCGTGACGTCGTTCAACGCGGAGACCTGGCCGTACCACTTCGACAACTGCTGGGCCTCGATCACGGCGGCCACTAGGTCACCACCTCGACGGCCCTGACCCGCCGCTCGAGAATCCAGATCGACGCGGCGATGAGGATGACGACGACGAGGAACGCCGCGGGCACCGGCATGGCAGGGCGGCCGGGAATACGGAAGACCGCGTCGGCGATCACATCGAACGTGTCTTCCGGCGAAACAAACACCCACACCGAGCTGCCCGTGATGCCGCGGAGCGCCTGGTAGATCGCCGCGCTGAAGAAGATGATGCCGGCATACATCAGCGACACGAAGCGCCGGCTCTTCGACAGCGACGACAACGCCAGCATCGTCATGGCCGCGACCGCCACCTGGAGGAAGGACAACAGCGTGATCGCCGGGATGAGAAACAGGTTTGCGCGTACGAACGAGACGTCACCGGCGAAGATTATCTGCAGGAGCAAGAGAAGGATTGCCGGCAGCCACGTGACGCCGATCAGGAACAGGACGAGCGTGACCATCTTGCCGGTGATGTACTCCACGCGCGTCAGCGGCTTGGATAGATAGAGCTGCAGCGCGTTGGCGCGGCGGTCGTTGGCGATCAGGCCGGCACCGACGTAGATCGTCACGAAGAAGATGAAGATGCTCTGCTGGTCCAGGAACTCGCGGAAGGTCGCGGCGCTTGGCGCCAGAAAGGACGCCTGCGGGTAGCTCGACGCCACGTAGATCTGGACCGCGCGGACAAGGAACGGTGCCCACGCGAGGAGGAGCAACCCGAGGAAGCGGCGCTCACGGAGGCGCTCCTGAATGCCGGCGCGCGCAATCACCCACCACGAGCGGCCGTGCGGCTCGCGCCTTCCGGCGTAGCGGCGATAGCCCTGGTCATGAATCGGCATCAGGGCTCACCCACGGCGCGGGCGAAGACGTCTTCGAGCGTCGGCAGGCTGGGCCGCAGGTGCCTCACCTGCATGCCGTGCTGCGCGGCGAGTTGAAACAGGATCTGCGAGCTCGGGCTGGTCGCGCCGAAGCCGTCAGGCGAAGGCGGAACAAAGACCCTCATCACATCTTCATCGGTCGAGTGGCATTCCAGACCAGCGGCGCGGAGGACCTCGATGAAGCGATCGGTGTCGCCCTTGACGCGCAGTTCGAACACGCGGCCACCCTGCCCCTTCAGCCCCGCGATCGGTCCCTGCGTGGCGACGGCGCCCTTGTCCATGACGATGACGTGCTCGCACGCGTATTCGACGTCCGGGAGGAGGTGGGACGAGAGGATGAGATTGAGGCCCTTGTTGACCGCGATGTCGCGAATCAGCTCGAGCATCTCTTCGCGACCCTTGGGATCCATGCCGTTGGTAGGTTCGTCGAGGAAGAGCAAGTCGGGATCGTGGACGAGGGCCTGCGCGAGCTTGATGCGCTGCTTCATTCCGGTCGAATAGGTCTCGACGTTTCGATAGCGCGCCTCGCCGAGTCCCACGTAGTAGAGCACCTCGTGCGCGCGCTGCATCGCGTCGGCGCGCGGCAACCCCGACAGCTCGCCGCAATAGGCGACGAAGGTCACGGCATTCATGCCGGGAATGTGGGCATCGGTCTCAGGCATGTAGCCGATGCGCGCGCGAATCAGCAGTGGTGAGGTGCGGACGTCCAGGTCGAGCACCTTCATCTCGCCGCGATCGGGCGGCACGAGTCCGAGCAGCGCCTTGATCATCGTGCTCTTGCCCGCCCCATTCGGTCCCAGCAGGCCCACCGCGCCGCCAGGAAAGGTGGCGCTGACGTCGCGCAACGCCCATTGCGTGCCGTACGTGACGCTGACTTTGTCGAGTGAGACGGTCACCATTCGAAGGTCAGATACGCGATCAGCCGGTGAAGGTTCCGCGCAGCCCGAGGGCGTCGGCCTGCTCGCGCATGAAGGTGATGACGTTGGTGACGTGTTCGTCGAGGGGTAGGCCCAGGAGCTCGGCGCCGTTACGGAGGTCATCCCGCGAGACCGCGCGAGCGAAGGCCTTGTCCTTCATCTTCTTGATCACCGACGGGGCTTCGAGGTCGAGAACACTCTTGCTCGGGCGCACGAGCGACGCGGCGGTGACGAATCCCGCCATCTCGTCGCAGGCGAACAGGGTCTTCTCGAGCAGGCTGTCACGCGTGACGCCGCTGTAGCTGGCGTGCGACAGGATCGCGCGCATCACCCATTCCGGAGATCCCAGGCGGCGGAGCTCGTCGCACCCGCGGAAGGGGTGATTGTCCAGCGTCGGATAACGCTCGTAGTCGAAGTCGTGCAGCAGCGCGACGACGCTCCAGGCTTCTTCGTCCTCGCCGAACTTGCGCGCGTAGCCGCGCACCGCCGCCTCGACGCCGAGCGCATGCTTGCGGAGGCTCTCGCCCTGGGTCCACTCGGTGAGGAGTTGCCAGGCGGAATGGCGTGAGATCGTGTCGTTCACGCTTCTACGTTCTCGGTGCTCGGTTCGTGTTCATGTTCGGTTCAGGTTCGCCGCGCTGCGCGCGGCGCGTGCTGCGCCAGCTGCAACCCGCGCTCGATGACGGCCGTGGCCTTCTGCGTCAAGTGATACGGCGCGAGCGCCGACGGATCGACGAATACCGCGGCGTCGGCATCCGACCCGGCGCGCAGCTCGCCGGCGATGGGCCAGCACAGGTAGTCCACCAGCACGTAGTGATATTCCACGCGGCTTTCGTCGTCCTTGATGATGCGGTCGAACACTTCGATGACGGGACCGACCTCCACCTCGAGGCCGGTCTCTTCCTGCATCTCGCGGGCGACGCACTCTTCCAGCGTCTCGCCGAGCTCCACAGCGCCGCCAGGAAGGCTCCAGTGTCCCTTCATCGGCTCGAACCGCCGGCGAATGAGCACGACCTTGCCCTCAACGACGACGACCGCGCCCACTCCAACAATCGGACGATCAGGATACTGGCGGCTGCTTGTTACTTCGTCGTTCACGCTTCGACCGTCGTCTTCATATGGCTTCACAGCTGACCCTAAATATGTGGTCATGCCAAGGCTCCGCACCACCCATCCCGGGCACGCCGATCCATGGGGCCACCTTACCCGCGTCCCGATCGTGCCACCGCGCTATCGAACGCAGGGATCAGGTCGCTCTGCCCAAGGGCCGACTCGAGCATCTGGAGCAGGCGGCCCACTCGCGCGAGGTCGATGCACGCGTCCTGCACTCTCAAGAGCGTGACCACATCCTCGATGTCCTTTGAGCGGCCGGCCAGCAGGGGTCGTCGAACCGGAACCGAAATCCTCGTGCGGCGAGGGCCTCGACCAACGTCCGGTTCGACAGACCCTCGGGCACACGCGCGGTGACGTCCACGTCGGCGGTCAACCGCGCCACGCCATAGACGATGGCGGCCTGCGCCCCGAAGAGAAACCACTCCACGTGGATGGCCGCGAGGGCCGCCCCGAGGTCTGCGAGCAGATCAGCGACTGGTGAACGCATGCGCGGCGCGATCCAGGCGCTGTTGGAGCGACCGATGATCGAGCAGGTCTTCATCGCGATGCCTGCGCGACGGATAGTCGGGCTGCACGGTCCGTATGTGTTGCAGGAGCGCCGTGGCGGCCTGCCGCGCGGGGGCCGCGCCGTGCCGCTGGTACTGCTGCGCCCAGTAGTCACCCTTGCGAGTCGCGGCCATCGCCCAGTCGCGGCGGGCAAACCGTCTCAGATCGTCGGCGGTCACTTCTGCGCCTCGGGATTCCAGTTCATCAGGAGCGTGATGGGCGCGGCGGCGCTGTCGAGTTCCGTGTTGATCAGGAAGCGCCCGTCGGGGGCGACGTCGTATTGCCGACCCTGTTGCGCGTCCACGCCGCCGCCGTAGATGCGCGTGGGAAACAGCCGCACCGGCGCGCCCGGTTCGAACGTGGACCCGGTGACGATGATCGGCGCCGCCATCATTGCGCCCGCCGGGTCGAGGTAATACAGCTCGTTGCCATCGGGGCTCCAGACCGGATGGATGCCTCCCGCCGTGGACACTTGCCATTGACCCCCAGCCGCCTCTGCCGCCTGCCCTGAGCGAAGTCGAGGGGTGCCCGCCGCGCTTGGCTGGACCGGAGCCGGAACAAACGGCCGGACGTAGATTTCCATCCGCCCCGATTCTTCTGAGTGGTAGGCCACCCACCGGTTGTCCGGGGAAAACTCGCCATAGGCCTCGCGGAACGGGGTCTTCAGCAACGCCGACGGCGTGCGATCTCCCGCCATCGGCATCACCCAGAGGCGAGAGGTGCCGTCACCCGACGCCACGAACACGATCTGCCGGCCGTCGGGCGAGAGCGCAAACGACGCGGGCTCGTCGGTGGCGGGCGTGCTGATCTCGACGCGCGTCTCCGGCGCCGGCGTCTCGCGCAGATGCCGCACCGTGGGAACCGCCATCGCGACGATCATCACGGCGGCGACGGCGAGTGCGGCCATCAAGGCCAGCCGTCCGCGTGACGTCGATGATGTGGCTGGCGCGGCGGATGTCGTCACCGCTGTCGCGGCGCTACCCTCGAAAGCCGACGGCGCAAGCAACGCGTCTTCGATCTCCAGTCGCGCGCCCGCGGCCGAATCCAGGCGCCGCCTGCGATCCTTCTCGAGGCATCGGCGCAGGAGGCGGCGAATCGCGGGAGGCGTCGCGGGTGGGAGCGCGGTCCACACAGGCTCGGTCTTCAGCACCGCCGCCAAAGTGTCGGACACCGTCGCACCCTCGAACAGGCGCGTCCCGGTCAGCATCTCCCACAGCACCACGCCGAAGGCCCACAGGTCCGCGCGCTTGTCCACGGGTGCCCCGCGCGCCTGTTCGGGACTCATGTACGCGGCCGTGCCGAGGATCATGCCCGCCTGCGTCATCGCGGGCGTCGTGATGGTCGGCGACATCGACGCACTCGGCGACGGCCCCGCCGCCGGCGCCATCGCCTTCGCGAGCCCGAAGTCGAGCACCTTCACCGTGCCGTCGGGGCGGACCTTGATGTTCGCGGGCTTGAGATCGCGGTGAATGATGCCTTGCTCGTGCGCAGCTTCGAGCGCCTCGGCGATCTGTTTGGCGATGGGTAACGCTTCGTCGATGGGAAGACCGGCGGGTCCGGAAGGACCCGCCCTACCGGCGATCTGCTCCGCAAGCGTCGGCCCCTCGACCAGTTCCATCACCAGCGCGGTGATGCCGTCGCTCTTCTCGAGGCCGTGAATCTGCGCGATGTTCGGATGGTTGAGCGACGCGAGCACTTCCGCCTCGCGCTGGAAACGCGCCAGTCGCTCCGCATCCGCCGCCACCGATGCGGGCAACACCTTGATGGCGACCGCCCGCTTCAGGTTGGTGTCGGTCGCGCGATACACCTCCCCCATGCCGCCCACGCCTATCTGGGCGGCGACTTCGTACGGGCCGAGGCGCGTGCCGGGGGATAAGGACATTGGTCAGCTACGCCAGCGGTCTCACGAGCCGGAGGCCGGCAATGGTCACGAACCGGGCATCGTGGCTCCAGAGCTCCCGCGCGCCACCTTCGAAGGCGCAGAGCGCGATCTGGAGATCGAACACGCGATTTCCGCTCACCTGGAGGTCCGCCGCGAGTTGCGCCAGGCGAAGACCGAATCCGGTACCGGGGGACCAGACGTGGGCGCCGGCGTCGGCCAGCGCCGCGAGAAACCGCTGCGCCTCCTTCGGCGTGGACGGCCGTCCGCTCGCCGAGGGATGCGTCACGACGCCCCAGAACTCGGCGACCACCGGTGCGGCAAAGCCCCATCGGTCAGAGGCCGCCGCACGCTCGATGGCCGCGCGGGCCGCCTTGTGCTCGGCGGTGGCCGATCGATGCGCGTAGACGAGCAGGTTCGTGTCGAGCGCAATCACCGGCTGCGCCGCAAGCTGTCGTGCATGGCATCGCGATCGGCGACGTCCACGCCGGCCGGCAACCCGCCTTTGACCGTCACCCACTCGATGGCCTTGGCCTTGCGCCTGCTCCGAGCCGGACCCTGCAACTGCGCGCGCAAGCCGGCGGCCACGAGATCGCGCAAGGAGCGCCGCTCGTCCGCCGCCCGCTTCTTGGCGGCCACGAACAGTTCGTCCGGGAGATCGAGCGTCGTTTTCATATGGCTTTACAGCTTACCGTAAATATGGGTCCCGCAATGGTCCGGCACGCCGATCTGGGCGATCACTTCATACGGGCCGAGGCGCGTGCCGGGGGTGAGGGCCAAGAGGGTCGCGGCTACTCGCCCATGACCTTGATGACGACGCGTTTGCGGCGCTGTCCGTCGAACTCGGCGTAGAAGACCTGCTCCCACGGCCCGAGGTCCAGCTTCCCCGCGGTGATCGGCACCATGACCTGGTGGCCCATCAGCGTACGCTTCAGGTGCGCATCGGCGTTGTCTTCGCCGGTCTGGTGGTGGCGATAGTTCAATCCCGCAGGCGCCAGCTTCTCGAGCCACTCCTGGAAGTCATGGATCAATCCATCTTCCCAGTCGTTGACGTAGACGGCGGCGGTGATATGCATCGCCGAGACGAGCACCATGCCTTCCGCGACACCGCTCTTCTTGACGATCGCGGCGACCTCGTCGGTGATGCGAATGAACTCCTGGCGCTTCTTGGTATTGAACCAGAGGTACTCGGTGAGTGTCTTCATGATTGATTTACAACGCCAGGCTCGCGTCGGCGTTGACGTCGAGCAGGCTGGCGATGCCGGTGCGGTATCGGCGAAGACCGGCGGCCGCAATCATCGCCGCATTGTCGGTCGAAAGCGCCAGGCTTGGAATGAACACCGGGATCCCTCGCTGGTCTCCCCGGACGATGGCATCGGCGCGCAAGCGGGAGTTCGCCGACACGCCGCCGGCAATGCCGACGCTGCGCGCGTCATACCAGCGCGCGGCATCGAAGAGACGGTCGAGAAGGTTCTCGACGGCCACCCGCTGAAAGCTCGCGCAGACGTGAGCGACCTCGTCCTCGGGCAGGTTCGCGTCAACGGCAAGACCCAGCTCGGCCCGGCGCAGCGTCACGTGACGAAGCACCGAGGTCTTCAGCCCGCTGAAGCTGAAATCGCGCCGTCCATGCAGGTGGGGCGCGTTGCGATCGGCGTGGGTCAGCCGGGTCTTGGGAAATGGAATCGCGCGATCGTTGCCGCGCGCCGCAAGCCGATCGACCACGGGGCCTCCAGGGTAGCCCAGGCCCAGGAGCTTCGCGACCTTGTCATACGCCTCGCCGGCGGCGTCATCGCGCGTCCGTCCGAGCAGCTCGTAGACGCCTGGCGCGGTCACCCAATAGAGGTTGGTGTGGCCGCCCGACACAACCAGGACGATCGCGGGCAGCGGCATCTCGCCCCGTTCGAGGACAAGCGATTCGATATGGCCGGCAAGGTGATGCACGGGAATGAGCGGCACCGATCGGGCCCAGGCGAGCGACTTGGCAAACGAAAGGCCCACCAGGAGAGATCCGACCAGCCCCGGTCCCTGCGTCACGGCAATCGCGTCGTAGGCGGGAGATCCCGCGTCGGCGATCGCCCGCTCCACGACGCCGCAGATATCGCGAATGTGCTGCCGCGCGGACAGCTCCGGCACGATCCCGCCCCACTCGCGGTGGATCTCGGTCTGGGAGGCGACGACGCTCGAGCGAAGGCGCCAGGGACGATCGAGCGCACCCGTCTCCTCGACCACCGCAGCGGCGGTTTCGTCACAGGAGGTTTCGATACCTAGAACAATCACGAAGTTGTCAGTGGTCGGTTGTCAGTTGTCAGGGAGTCCCGGTGCCGTTGACAAGCTGAGCCAATGACTCAGAGAACGGCGGACGGGCGATGCCGCGCTCGGTGATGATCGCGGTGACGAACTTCGCCGGCGTCACGTCAAACGCGGGGTTGCGGATGTGTGCGCCGTCGGGCGTCAGCTGCGACGAACCGACGTGCGTCACCTCGCGGGCGCTGCGCTCCTCGATCGGAATCCCGGCGCCGTCGGCGGTGCCCAGGTCC
Source organism: Candidatus Sulfopaludibacter sp. SbA3 (assembly GCA_945876205.1). Taxonomy (GTDB): domain Bacteria; phylum Acidobacteriota; class Vicinamibacteria; order Vicinamibacterales; family UBA2999; genus CANNDT01. The sequence goes on along the minus strand of CAMCNL010000045.1, from coordinate 168 downwards.
ACGGTCGAGATCGGCGCCGCCACGTAGAACGGGATCCCGTGCTCTTTCGCGAGGACGGCCACTCCATAGGTACCGACCTTATTGGCGACGTCGCCGTTGGCGGCGATGCGGTCTGCGCCGACCACGACGAGAACCACATGTCCGAGTCGCATCATCGACGCTGACATG
>CAMCNL010000044.1 GCA_945876205.1 Candidatus Sulfopaludibacter sp. SbA3 | reverse complement strand
TCCCGCCCACCGTGAAGGGCACGAAATTCATCTCCGCAGTGCTCTTCGGGATGTAGATCAGGTCGTTGCCCGACCCGCCGTCGCCGTTCATGTCACCGGCAAACACGTAGCTGGCGTTGGTACTGAGACCGCTGCCGGCGCCAATCAGGGCGGGCTTTGCCTCCCAGAACGCCGAGATGGTCGTGGCCCCGAATCCGAAGTACGACTTCGTGTAGGTGGTCTGCAGGAATACGCGGTGGCCCTGAGCCGACTGGGAGCGCCCGACTCCGGGGGTGTTGGGATCACCGCTGTGCTCGTTGAGGTTGAACGACGAGCCGGCCGTCGATCCCGGGTCGATGGTGTTGTGCGCATCGCCGTAGCTGTAGGCGCCCTTGAGGCTGAGCCCGTTGAAGGGCGACTTCGAGAGCATTGCCGACACGTTCCATGAGTCCCCGACGCTCTGGTTCTTCATGACGATGGCCGCGGTCACCTGGTTACCCGCAGCGTTGTTGATCCGCGTGACGCACGCGCCGGGTGTCGGGGCCGCGCACGTCGTTCCCACCCAGCGGGGCCGCGCGTCGACGCCGGTGAACGCAGACTGCGCCGGTGGCAGGTTGGCATTGATGTAGTAGATGCCGTTGACGTCCTTGTTGTAGATGAACTCCGCTGTGCCGACCAGGCCCCACGGCAGCCGCCGGTCGACGGCGATGTTGTTTCTCAGGACCTGCGGGAACTTGAAGTTGTTGTCGGTGACGTTGAGCTCATAGCTGGCCGCCGGCGCGCCCGTCACGTTGGTCGGTTTGTAGGCGTCGATATTGGGAGTGAAGGGCCGGTTGGTGGGGTTGTCCTCGAGCCGCGAGCCCTGCAGCACGCCGGTGTTGCCAAGCTGGTTGGAGATCCAGACGTAGAGGGGCGGGCCGGTGAAGACGCCGATGCCACCGCGGATCTGGGTGACCTGGTCGCTGGCCACGTCCCAGTTGAAGCCGACGCGGGGCGAGAAGAGCACCTTCGGGTCAGGGAGGCTACCGCTCGAGTACTGCACGGGCTGTCCCGCCTCATCGCGGAATGTCAGCGCGTCCGCGTTCGGATTCGGATAGGTCTGGCTGTCATCGAAGGCCGGAACGTCCAGCCTCACCCCCGCCGTGATCGTGAGGTTGCTCAGCGGCCGCCATTCATCCTGCGCGTAGCCGCCGGCATTCAACACGTTCAGGTTTTGAATCGGCTTGTCGAGCCCGGGGATGTTCATCCACCGCACCTGGTAGCGGCGCGGGATCACCGTTGACGAGGTCCGGTTCGGGTTCGCCAGGAAGCCATTGGCGTCTGCGTAGAAGTCAGCCAGCGAGTTGTAGACGTACGCGCCCTGCTTGCAGCAGTTGAAGAACGAGTTCTGGGCTTTGTACTGCTGCATGGTGACGCCGAATGTCAGCGAATGCTTGTTGCCGTACTTGGTGAAGTTGTCCTGGAACTGCGTCGTCTGGTAGAGCAGCTCGTTGTTCGGCGTGAACGGTTCGGAGCCGAACGACGCGTAGGTCGTGCCATTGGGAGCGAGGATATCCACGAACGGAAACAACTGGATGTCCTGGCGGTTCTCGTTATTCGTGGTGTAGCCCGCGATCAGGCTGTTCGACATGCTGGTGCCGAGCACCGTATTCCATTCGCCGATGCCCGACTTGATGTTCTCGAGCTGAGCGTAGTTCGAGTTGGCAAACGGCAGGAATCCCTCGGTGCCGAGCGTTCGGCCCAGGCCGGCTGACGGGGATCCCGACAGGATCTTTGCCGAGCTGGAGTCGAGCTGGTTATAGCGGAAGCTGATCTTGTTGCGACCGTTCAGGTTGAAGTCGGTCCTGATCAGATAGCGCTTTGCCGGTGTGGTGCTCGGGAGATTTTCGAAGCCGCCCGTGTCGTAGTTGAAGTTCTGTTTGAGGAAGGCGCTGAGCGTGGTGAGGTCAGAGCTCAACACCCTCGTCACGCTCCCGCCGACAGGCTCACCGCCGGCATTGGCCCTGAACGTATGCAGGGGCCGTTTGTCTTCCTCGTTCTCGTAGTTGCCGAATACGAACAGCTTGTTCCTGACAATCGGCCCACCGGCCCACACGCCAGTGTCACGGAACGTGAACGTGCCCGGGTTCACCGTCAGCCCTGCTGCGTCGGTTCCGACGAAGTCCTCGTTCCGCATCCGGTGATACACGGACGCGCTCAAGGCATTGGTGCCGCTTCTGGTCACCGTGTTCACGGCTGCGCCGATGAAGTTGCCCTGGCGCACGTCGTACGGCGCGACGCTCACCTGCACCTGCTCGATCGATTCGAGCGAGATCGGCGCGACGCCGGTGCGGCCGCCCGGCTGGCCTTCGCCGAGTCCGAACGGGCTGTTGAAATAGGAGCCGTCGATGGTCATGTTGTTCTGGCGGCTGTCCTGGCCGGCGAACGACGTGCCGGTGGCCTGCGGCGTCAGGCGGGTGATGTCGCTGATCCTGCCGGAAATGGTCGGCAGGCTTTCGATGTCGAGCCGGGCGACAGACGTCGCGGCGCCGGTGCGGCTCGAGCTGAAGACCGGATCGATCAGACCGATGACGGTCACGGTCTCCTGGACGGCAATCGCGCGTACCGTCACATTCACGTCCGTCGCGACGCCCAGGTTGACCTGCACGTCGTCCTGCGTCTCGGGAGCGAAGGCCGTTCCGCCGCCGCCGCTGAACGTCACCGTGACGGAGTAGGGACCGCCCACCCGCATGCCGGGAATTGAATATCGTCCATCACCGCGGGTCGTGGCTTCGTACACCGATCCCGACGGGACGTGAATGGCGATGACGCTTGCGCCCGCCACGGGCTGCTGCTGTTCGTTTGTCACGATACCGGTGATCGCACCGGTGGTTACGCCCTGCGCCAAGGCGGGGACGGCGGGCCATAAGACAGCGCACAACGCCAATACGGCGAGCGGTCTGATGTACTTCATCATTCTCTCCAACGGGACGATTGCGAACTACGGAAAACAGGGTGGTCGAAAGTTACCAGAGCGCCGTGACGGCTTTATGACGGACCGCGCACGGACTCTGCGCGCCGGAAGGAATTGTACATGAAAAGGGCCGCTCCCCTGCGGAAGCGGCCCTCGACGAAAGTGTCGATACTGTAGCGACTTGTCGCCGTTTTTGTTGCCTATTCGCTGCGGCCCGCGCCAGCGACCGGTGCGGCGGCCTTCGCCTTGCGAAGTTCCTCGGCGCGGTTGCGGAACGTGTCCGCTTCCTTGAGCAGCGCCTGCTGCCGCGCGGGGTTCTTCTCGAGGTTCGCCTGCAGGCGGAGGAGGAGGTTCTTGTAGACCAGCGCCTCCATGTAGTCGCCCTTCAGCGAGATCGCCTTGTCGACCGCGTCGACGCCCGACTGCACGTACTTGATCTTCTCGGCCTCCGGCAAACGGAAGTCGCGGTAGGCCTTGTCCCAGTAGTAGGTGGCCATCGTGTAGAACGCTTCGGGGTTGTTCGGCTCGTTCGACGCGCGCTGCTGCAGCGCCTCGATCGTCTTCGCGAATTCGCCCTGGCGGTTGTAGAAGCCGGCGAGCTGCATGTAGACGTTCGAGTCGGACGGCTTCGCGTCGCGCGCCTTCAGCAACGTCGCCTCGGCCATCTCGTAGTCGCCGTTCTGCTCGTAGATACCGGCCAGCACGAAGTAGTTCGCCGGGTCCTTCGGATCCATCTGAATCATCTGCTGGAGGATCGGCTCCGACTGCGCCGGGTCATTCAGCTTGTCGGGGCCGAAGGCGTTGACGAGGTACTGCAGCGCCAGCGTCTTGGTCGCGGGATTGCCGTCGAGCGCCGCCGACTTCTTGTAGTTATCGATGGCCTTGGTCAGCATCTCATCGTTGCCGGCTTCGCCGCGTTTGGCCGGCCGGTACAAGTTGTCGTAGCTGTTGGCGAGATAGAAGTACGACGCCACCAGCGTCGGGTCGGTGCAGTCCGCTCCTGCGGCGCATCCGGCGATCGCTTCCTCGTACTTCGCAGTCGCGCCGCGATAGTCCTGCTGCCGGTACAGCGTGTTGGCGTCCTTGAACGCCATCATGCCCTTCAAGCGCCCGATCTGACTGCATCCGGCCGTCGCGGCGCTCACACTTACCACGAGCGCCAACACGACCGCCGGCGACGAAAACTTCCGCATCGTATCCCCCTTACACAACTTGTCGAAAACGTAGAGCGGACCGCTCATGCGATCCTTGTCAACTGTTCCGCAGTTTCCCCGCTGGCGGGAACTGGCGGGCGGGACCCGCCATCAAATCTGCAAGCGCGCCAGTATAGTGATCCGTTTTCGGGTGAGTCAAGAGCCATGACTCGTTTCCTTGACCCCTCTCAACCCCACTCCTATCATGGGGTTAGACACCACCATCCATGATTCGATTCGAGACCCTCCTCGAGAAAGTGCGGAGCTACAGCCCCGAAGCCGACCTGGAGCTGCTTCGGCGAGCGTACGTCTTTTCCGCCCTCGAGCACAAAGGCCAGGTCAGGCACTCGGGTGAGCCGTATCTCGTTCATCCGCTCGAAGTTGCCGACTTTCTGGCCGACATGAAACTCGACGTCGTCGCGGTCGCCGCCGGCCTCCTCCATGACGTCGTGGAAGACACCCTGACCACCCCGGAGCGCATTGCCGAGCTCTTCGGGCCCGAAATCGCCCACGTCGTCGAAGGGGTCACCAAAATCGGCGCGATCCAATTTTCGTCGAGCGAGGAGCGGCAGGCCGAAAATTTCCGAAAAATGCTGCTGGCGATGGTGGATGACATCCGCGTCATCCTGGTCAAGCTGGCCGACCGCCTCCACAACATGCGGACGCTGCACCACCTGCCTGAAGAGCGGCGCATCAAGATCGCCCAGGAGACCCTGGACATCTACGCCCCGATCGCCAATCGCCTCGGGATGAGCAAGGTGAAGAACGAGCTCGAGGAGTTGTCGTTCAAGTATCTCGAGCCAAAGGCCTACGAGTCGCTGCGATCCAAGGTCGAAGGCAAGCGCAAGACGGCGGAGAACGTCATCGGCGACCTGACCAACACGATCCACGGCAAGCTCAACGAAGCGCAAGTCCCCATCATTCAGCTCGACGGCCGCATCAAGCGTCTCTACAGTATTCATCTCAAGCTCAAGCGGCAAAAGATCGATCTCGAGCGCGTCTACGACTTCGTGGCGATTCGCGTCATCACGCAGTCGGTGAAGGACTGCTACGCCGCGCTCGGCATCATTCACCAGACATGGTCGCCCGTTCCGGGGCGCATCAAGGATTTCATCGCGATGCCCCGGCCGAACGGCTATCAGTCGCTCCACACCTCCGTGATCAGCGATCGCGGCGTGCCGTTCGAGGTGCAGATCCGCACCGAAGAGATGCACCGGCGCGCGGAGGAAGGCATCGCCGCTCACTGGAAGTACAAGGAAGGCCGCGTTGGCGACCAACGTGACGAGCGCTACTTCCAGTGGATGCGCCAGCTCCTCGAGGTGCAGCAGGAAGTTCGCGATCCGCAGGAGTTTCTCCAGAACCTGAAGATCGATCTCTATCCCGAAGAGGTCTACATCTTCACGCCGAAAGGCGAGGTGCGATCGCTGCCGCGAGGCGCCACCGCCGTTGATTTCGCCTACATGGTGCACACCGACGTCGGCAATCAGTGCGTTGGCGCGCGCATCAACGGCAAGATGGTGCCGCTGCGCACTCGCCTGCAGAACGGCGACATCGTCGAGATCATGACGCAGGTGGGCCACAAGCCGAGCCGCGACTGGCTCGCGTTTGTCGTCACGTCGCGCGCCCGCAACAAGATCAAGCACGTCCTGCAAGGTGAAGAGCGCACCCGCAGCATCGAGCTGGGACGGCGGCTCTTCGACAAGGAAGCGCGTCGCTTCAACCTCAATCCGAAGACGGTGCTCGAGAGCGAGGGGCTCGCGAAGTTCGCGACCGAGTACGGCGCCCAGAAGCCCGAGGAGCTGCTGGCCTACATCGGATACGGCAAGCTGTCGGCGCGGACGCTCCTGCAGAAGTCGGTGCCGCCCGGCGAGCTCAAGGAAAAGGCGCCGGACTCAGCCGTCTTCTCGGCGGTCAAGCGCGTGCTGCGACCGGGCGCCGAAGCCAGCGACCGCATCAAGGTGCGCGGCATCGACGATGTGATGGTGTTCCGCGCGAAGTGCTGCAACCCGATCCGCGGCGAGAAGATCGTCGGCTACATCACGCGCGGCAAGGGCGTGTCGGTGCACTCCGCGATCTGCACGAACGTCATCAACCTGATGTTCGATCCGGAGCGGCGCATCGAGGTCGAGTGGGACAGCGCGGTCGACCAGGCGTCCTACACCGTCCGGCTGACGATGCAGGTCGAGGATCGCAAGGGGATGCTCGCCGAGATCAGCGCGAAGGTCTCGGACATCAATACGAACATTACGAACATGGAAGCGCGCACCGGCGACGACCAGCAGGCACGCATCGACATGACCGTCGAGATCAAGGACGTGAAGCACCTCGAAAAGGTGATCAAGTCGATCAAGAACGTGCAGGGTGTACTGGGAGTGGAGCGCGCGGCTCGCGCCTAGCTACTTGAGTTATTTCAGGACCGCGATCACGTCGATTTCGACGCGCGCGTCGCGCGGCAGCCGCGCCACCTGCACCGTCGCGCGGGCCGGCGGCGGATCGACCACGAACCTTCCGTAGACGGCGTTCATCGCGCCGAAGTCTCCCATGTCAGCCAGGTAGACCGTCGTGCGGACGACGTGCTCGAACCCCGCGCCCGCCGCCTTGAGCAGCGAGGCGATGTTCCGCATCACCTGCTCGGTCTGCGCGGAGATATCGCCCGCGACCAGGTTGCTCGTGGCCGGGTCGATGGGGATTTGACCGGAGAGAAACAGGAGATTGCCCGCGCGGATCGCGGGAGAGTAGGGGCCGATGGCCTGCGGCGCATAGGGCGCCGAGATTGCCTCGCGCACTTAGGCGGCCTTGGTGACCTTGCCGGAGCGGAGGCACCGCGTGCAGACCCGAATCCGCTTGGTCGCGCCGTTGATGAGCGCCCTGACACTCTGCAGGTTCGGCTCGAACCGGCGGGGGCCAACGTTATGGGCGTGAGAGACGGTTCGGCCGACCACCGGCTTTTTCCCGCAGACGTCGCACTGCTTTGCCATGATTTCCTCGCGAAAGTGAACCCCAGATTGTAGCAGTTTCAGGGGAGGATCAGCGAACTGGCGGCCGCCGGTGCCGCTGCCGCTTCCGCGGCTCGGTTGACCTGCAGCAGGCGGCCCATGAGTTCGAGATAGGCGGTGTTGCCCCTCGACTCCGCTCGAGGCACGTCGGTCGCCTTCCTGATTTCCCGCGCGCCCAGTTCAATGGCCCGAAGCACGATGGCCACCTCACGGTCGTACACGGTGGTCCCCTGCTCCTTCACCTGCGCCAGCATCACTTTCATCTCGCCGACGAGACGCTGCGCCAGGACGGAGTTCGGAGGGTGGTCGTAGATGACGCCGCGCCCCGCCGTTTCCAGCGTTGCCGCGAACGTCCCGGCGGCATCAGCGACGTCGTCGTCGACCAGGCGGGCGAAGCCTTCGGGGACGTGACGGGCCACCAGCGTCTGAAACAGAAAGAACAGCTGGTACTGGCGCTCCGTGAGGTGCCGGATGGTCGGCAGCAGTGTCGCCACGTCGCGTTCCTGCTGGCGCCGCACGACCGCGGCCGGGTGCTCACGCGCGGCGGACAGGTATCCGCAGGTTGTGGGGCACTGAATCTCGGTTAAACGCTTGGTGCCGCAACACACCGCGCAGATCGACTGACCAAGCGCCGGGCACTCCCGTCGTCCTTTTCGGTGGCCGCAGGCGGGGCAAGACACGCCTCAGCTTCGCACACCCCTTGTCGCGATCTCCAGTTTTCCCTATAATTCGCCCCAAAATTCAACGCATTTCATCGGAATACGCTTTGCACCGAGCCGGAACAGCAGGGAGGACCCATGGCCGAAGCGATTGTCCGCAATGAAACGCCTTCCGAATACTTCCGGGAGCTCGTGGAATCGGCCCTCCACCACCAGCATCTCGCTGCCCACAATCTGACCGCCTTTTATCTTGTCAATCTGCTCACCGGCTTCATGCACGTCGATCGAGCCGAGCCCAACGAAGACGAACCCCTGGCCATCCGCTTCGCGAAGGCGTTGCAGGACGGCGGCATCCGCCAGCGGGATGGATTGCGCCAGGTGGGCGACCGCTCGCTTTTCATCTCGGGATTCTTCGCCGACAGCCTGAACCGGCGCCCGGTCGACATCGACTACTACATCCAACTCGGAGGCTCGGCGTACGGGTCGCTCGCCCGCCAGGGGGATATGACGTTTGGGGAAGTGTTCACGGAGTTGTCCGAAAAATTCCCCGCTTTCGTGGACGTCCTGTGCGAGGTCAGCGAGCGATCGGCGCTGACGTCAGATTCTGACGTGCTGAGGCTTTATGAAAAATGGCTCCGGACCAAGAGCCGCCGCAGCGGCGACCTGCTCGCGGCCAAGGGCATCGTCCCTAACGCCTCGGTGGGCAGTCGTTTCATACAGTAGCGACCGTACTTACTTGATGACGAGAGCCGGGAGATCGCAGATGAAGCGAAGCGAGCGCGGATAGTCACACACATTGTAGATATAGCGACAGCACTCATCAGACAGTCCGCCATCGGCCGCGACGAGGCTGAAATGCTGGTCGCAAGCGGTCGCGATCAGATCTTTCGTCTCTCTTCCCGGACGGCGAGGAAACCTACGAAGTCGTTTATGCGCGTCGCTTTAGGCGATTGATCGATGAGTTCTCGCGATCGTCGCTTGGCCGTCCTGGCCTGTCGGGAGGGCGTCTCTATCCGGTCGCAGGCTGAGGCTGTCTCGCCACAATCGGCGACTTTTGCTGTCCTCTTCACAGGACGACGTAGGCAAAAACTTCACAGCGCCTCTGAGCGTCTTAACCCCTGAGCACCACGGACGGTTCGATCATCCATCTGCTGTAACTCGCAGATATAGATGGCTTTGAGCTTCGTTAAGCTGAGCCGATCGGAGATGGTGGCGGCGATAGCCAGTCCTTGGAACTCACTGATTCAGCAAGCACGCGACATATAGGCATTCCAATTGCATATATGAGCGGCACAACCAGTCGCCCCGCATAAGGGGCAGACGTAGAAGGAGCGGCAGCATCATGGCGACGACGACAAAGCGGGTGAAAACAGCGGTGAAAGAGAGCCGCCACGGCGAGCTCAAGCAGATGCTGGAAGACCGCCGTCGCGAGTTGATGAACGAAGTGCAGGGACGGATTCGCGACGTCCGCACCGAGGGCGTCAAGGATCGTGAGGTGCTCGACCAGGGCGAGAGCTCTGAGGTCGACATCCAGGAAGATATCGAGTTTGCCCTCATCCAGATGAAGTCAGAGACCCTCAACAAGATCAATGAGGCCCTCCGGCGGACGGAAGAAGGCACTTACGGCAACTGCTTCGAGTGCGGCGATGAAATCGCGCAGGCTCGCCTCCGGGCGCTGCCGTTCGCGGTGCGCTGCAAGGACTGCGAAGAGGCCCGTGAGAACGCCGAGCAGCGCGAGCGCATGGTGGCACAGAAGAGCCGCTCATCGGCGCTGTTCTTCGACATGTCGAACTAAGACAAATCGTTCGAACCGTTCGGACGTTCGGATCGTTATGATAAGGCGGCCTCGTGAGGCCGCCTTTTCTATTTGTGGGCTATTGATGAGCGAACGCGACGACACACTCGACCTCGAGGAAATCTCGACCGGCGATCGGCCAATCGACGTGCCCGAAGAGTTGCCGATCCTGCCGCTGCGCGACACCGTCCTCTTTCCCAACTCCTTCATGCCGCTGGCCGTGGCCAGGGAGAGCTCGGTTCGCCTCATCGACGAAGCGATCTCGAGCGGCAAGCTGATTGGCGTCTTCACGCAGCGCGATGCCTCGGTTGAAGAACCGCAGCAGGACGATCTCTACAACGTCGGCACCGCCAGCCACATCCACAAGATGTTCAAGCTGCCCGACGGCAGCCTTCGGTTGATCGTGCAGGGCCTTTCCCGGCTCACGCTCAACGAAGTGACCGAGACGCGTCCCTATCTGCGCGCGAAAGTCAGCCCGGCGCCGGAAGCGCTCAACGACGCCGATCGCCTCGAGATCGATGCGCTGCTCCGCAACATCAAGACGAATTTCCAGCAGGTGGTGTCGCTGTCGCCGCTCCTCTCCGACGACCTGCAGACGCTGGCGGCCAACATCACCGAGCCGGGCCGGCTTGCCGATTTCATCGCCTCGAGCCTGACGACGGTGGCCACGTCGGTGAAGCAGGAAGTGCTCGAGACCCAGGACGTGCGCGGGCGGATGGACAACCTCAACCGGATCCTGATCAAGGAGCTCGAGGTGCTCGAGCTCGGGTCGAAGATCCAGTCGCAGGTGCAATCCGAGGTTGGCAAGAACCAGCGCGAGTACTTCCTTCGCGAACAGCTCAAGGCCATCCAGAAAGAGCTCGGCGAGGGCGACGACCAGACCAAGGACGTCGAAGAGCTCCGCGAAAAGATCGACGCCGCCGGCCTGCCCGAAGTCGTGAAGAAGGAAGCGCTGCGCGAGCTCGATCGCTTGTCGAAGATGCCCGTGGCGGCCGCTGAGTACACCGTCTCCCGCACCTACCTCGATTGGATCGTGGCGCTGCCGTGGCAGAAGCGCACCGAGGAGATCATCGATCTGCCGAAGACCAAGCAGACGCTCGACGCGGATCACTCCGGCCTCGAAAAGCCGAAAGACCGCATCCTCGAGTATCTGGCGGTGCGGAAGCTGAATCCGGAGATCAAGGGCCCGATCCTGTGCCTGGTCGGACCTCCTGGCGTCGGCAAGACGTCGCTGGCGCGCTCGGTCGCCCACGCGCTCGATCGCAAGTTCGTGCGCGTCTCGCTCGGCGGCATGCGCGACGAAGCGGAAATTCGCGGCCACCGCCGCACCTATATCGGCGCGCTTCCGGGACAGATCATCCAGGGGCTGCGGCGGGCCGAGTCGAAGAACCCCGTGTTCATCCTCGACGAGATCGACAAGCTCGGCTCGGACTTCCGCGGCGACCCCGCATCAGCGCTGCTCGAAGTTCTCGATCCCGAACAGAATTCGACGTTCCGGGATCACTACCTCGATGTCCCCTTCGACCTCTCGGAGGTGCTCTTCATCACGACCGCCAACGTGCTCGATCCGGTGCCGCCGGCGCTGCGCGATCGCATGGAAGTGCTGGAGATCGCCGGCTACACGGAGGAAGAGAAGCTGTCGATCGCCCGCGACCACTTGGTCCAGAAGCAGATCAAGAACCACGGCCTGACGCCGGAGCAGCTGATGATCACCGACGCGGCCATTAGCGCCGTGATTCGCGGCTATACCCGCGAAGCCGGCGTCCGCAACCTCGAACGCGAGATCAGCGCACTCTTCCGCAAGGCCGCGCGCCGGCGTGCCGAAGGAAACGAGGCGCCCCTCACCATCACCCCCGACGTCGTCATCGAGCTGCTTGGCGCTCCGTCGTTTCTCGACGAGGAGATGGAAGAGCGGACGAAGGAGCCGGGCGTGGCGATTGGATTGGCGTGGACGCCGGCGGGCGGCGACGTCCTCTTCATCGAAGCATCACGGATGGCGGGCACCGGTACGCTCACGCTGACCGGCCAGCTCGGCGACGTCATGAAAGAGTCGGCTCGCGCGGCACTCTCGTGGTTCCGCGCGCACGCGGCGTCGTACGGAGCTGAGCCGGACTTCTTCAAGAATGCCGAGATTCACCTTCACGTGCCCTCGGGCGCGATCCCGAAGGATGGACCGTCAGCGGGCGTGACGATTGCCACCGCGCTCGCCTCAGAGCTCACGCGGCGTCCCGTGCGCGGCGATATCGCGATGACCGGCGAGATTACGCTGTCGGGCCGGGTCCTGCCGGTGGGCGGCATCAAGGAAAAGGTGCTGGCGGCCCGTCGCGTCGGGATTCGTGAAGTGATCATGCCGCGGCAGAACGAGAAGAACGTCAACGAGGACCTGAGCCCGGAACTCCGCAAGGAGCTCACGATTCACTTCGTGCAAAGCGTGGACGAGGTGCTGCTGCTGGCGCTCCTGCCCGCGCCGAAGACCACGGGACTCAAGAAGACCGAGCGCCGCGTTCAGTCGCGCGTCCAGTAAGCACGCCCGTCAGGGCCTGCCGATCCAATACAGGGCGGCGACGGTCTTCATGTCGACGATCTCGCCACGGTCGACCATGGCGTGCATCTCGCCAACCGTGAACGCTTTCGATTCGATGTCCTCATCTTCGTCCGGCTCGGCGGCCGCATCGCCGTCCGCCGGCGTCCGCAGCCCGGTGAGCCGGTAAAAATTCATCTCTTCATCGCAGAATCCTGGCGACGGAAACAGCGATCCGATCTTGTTAACGCTCGACGGGATCAGCCCGATCTCCTCCTGGCATTCGCGCGCCGCGGCCTTCTGCGGATCCTCTCCGTGCTCGAGGCTGCCGGCCGGGAGCTCCCAGACCGATCGCCCGATCGGATGCCGGTATTGCCGGACGAGGATGATCCGGCCGTCGCCGGTGACCGGCACGAGCACCACCGATCCAGGATGGCGGACGATTTCGGCCTCGAGACGCCCGCCCTTTGGCAGGGTGATCGTCTCGACCTGGACCGTGAAGATCCGCCCCTCGAATACCTTCAGGATCTGCTGCGGAACGATTGGTCTATCCATTGTCAGACTCTTCGTCCTTCCAGCCGGGAATATCCTCCAGGACGGACATGAGATCGGCGGGCAGCGGCGTGGTGAACTCGAGCCGTCGTCGGTCTCTCGGGTGGTGGAACACCAGCCGCTCGGCGTGGAGAAACGGACGCTCCAGCCGCTGCACGGCGCGAATATCTCCGGCCACCCGGCGATGCGCCCCGCCGTAGAGCGTGTCACCGACAATTGGATGTCCGATGGCACTGAGGTGGACGCGGATCTGATGCGTGCGTCCGGTGTGTATCGCCACCTGGCACAGCGTGACGCCCGCGAGATGTTTCGCGCGGGTGATGCGGGTCACCGCGTGCCGCGCATGCTTGGCGCGCGCCGACATCTTCTGCCGATTCGCGGGGTCGCGGCCGATCGCGGCATCGATCCGCCTGCCCGCTTGCACGACGCCCCAGACGAGCGCGACGTATTCCTTCTCGATCTCGCGATCGTGAAACTGGCGCGCGAGCTCCTGGTGCGCGGCGTCGTTCTTGGCGACCACCATGACGCCAGACGTGCCGCGATCGAGCCGGTGGACGATCCCCGGCCGCATCTCGCCGCCAATGCCGCTCAGGTCAGTGAGGTGGTGGAGCAGGGCGTTCACGAGCGTGCCCGACGCGTGTCCGGCGCCGGGATGGACCACCATTCCCGCAGGCTTGTTCAACACCGCGAGATCGGCGTCCTGGTAGATGATCTCGAGCGGCAACGCTTCGCCTTCGAGCCGTGAAGGTGCCGCATCCTGGACGACGACCGTGACCCGGTCGCCCTCGTGCACAGCCAGGTTGGCGCGCGCCTCCTTGCGGGGCAGCGTGACGTGGCCAAGGGCGATCAGTTTCTGGATCTGCGACCGCGAGTGCTGCTCGAGGACTAGTACAAGAAACCGATCGAGCCGCTGCCCGTCGTACTCAGCTGGAACGATGAACTCGATGGATTCCACGGCTTACGCCGCGGCTTTACGGCGGCGCTGCATTTCCTGAGGCGTCGTCGGCGCGGATTTCGCCAGCCAGACGAGCATCGCCAGGCTGAGCGGCGCCAGCACGAGTGAGATGAACTGCGATGTCGAGAAGATGCCCAGGACCGTGCCGCGCGGGTCGCCACGGTAGTTCTCGATGATGTAGCGCGAGATCGCGTAGAGAAACATGTAGCCCCAGAACGTACGGCCCGGGAACGGGCGGCCGCGTCGCTCGGTTGCGAGCAGGACCAGCAGGATCAACAGCTCCGCCCCGGCTTCGTAGATCTGGGTTGGATGCAGCGGGATGCCCAGCGGTGTGCCGACGTTGGCCGCCGCGAGCGGGTTGGTGAACGTGATACCCCACGGCAGCGAGGTCGGCCGCCCGTAGCAGCAGCCGGCCGCCAGGCACCCGAGCCTGCCGGTGACGTGGCCAAGTGCGATGCCCGGCGCGAAGACGTCGCAGGTCGTCCAGAGCGGAAGGCGATGCTTGTTGACGTACCAGAAGGCCACCAGCACCGCGAGGATCAGCCCGCCGTAGAACACGCCGCCGGACCGCGCCAGCGACATCAAATCGGCGGGCGACTGGCGGAACTGGTCGAAATCGACGACCAGCAGCAGAAGCTTGGCGCCGATCAGCGCCGCGATGATGATGTAGATGCCGAGGTCGAGCACGCGGTTGGCGTCGAGGCCCCATGCCCGCGCGCGCCGCATCGCCAGCCACAGCCCTACCAGGTACGAGATCGCGAGCAGCACCCCGTACGAATAGACGGTGATCGGTCCGAGACTAAACAGCTCTGGATACACGGGGCCGTCCTACTCCAAGGATGTCGAGAATCATCAGCACTACACCGAAGGTGATGGCGGCATCCGCCACATTGAACGCCCAGAAGTGCCAACCGCGCCAGTAGAAATCAACGAAGTCGATCACGTAGCCGTAGCGGATCCGATCGATGAGGTTGCCGGCCGCCCCGCCGACGATGAGCGCGAGGCCCATCCGCGCCAGCCGCTGCGAGGCCGGGAGCATCATCGCGTACGCGGCAAGACCGGCGAGGGCGACGGTGGCCACGAGGGCAAGGATCGCCGTCTTGAACGGGAAATCCATCGTATTCATCATCCCGAAGGCGGCGCCCGCGTTGTGCACCCGCGTCAGGTCCAGGAAGCCGGCGATGACTTCCGTCCCCTGGTGCAGCTCGAACGATGACCGTACCATCGCCTTGGTAATCTGATCCATCACCACGACGATCGCGGCGATCCACAGCTCGCGAGCGGGAACTCGGGAAGCCACGATCAGCGGTTGACCGGCTCGGCGAGGGCTTCGACGCAGCGGTCGCAGATCCCCACCCACTCCGGCTCTGTTCTGACCGCGGGGACGAAGCGCCAGCATCGGCCGCACTTCACGCCGGAGGCCTTCTCCACTTCGACGCTGACCTCGTCAGGGCCGTCAGCAGCTCCAAGTTGCAGCGAAAGCTCCGAGACGATGAACAGCATCGGGAGCTGCGATTCGTACTGCTTCAGGAGCGCCGCCGTGGAGCCACTCGCCGTGATCGAGACGCGCGCACCGAGCGAGTTGCCAATCACCTTGTTCTTGCGCTTCTCCTCGAGCGCGGCGTTGACGTCGTCGCGAACCTTCATCAGGCGGTCCCAGGACGTCATGAGCTGGTCATCGACCAGGCCGGAGACGTCGGAGAATTCCGCAAGATGAACCGACTTCGCGCGAGCGCCCGGCAGGACCCGCCACAGTTCGTCGGCCGTCATCGGCAGCACCGGGGCCACCAGGCGCGCAATGCCGTCAGCTATCAGATACATCGCCGTCTGCGCGGAACGGCGGCTCGGCGACGTCGCCGCCAGGGTGTACATGCGGTCTTTCGTGACGTCGATGTAGAACGCGCTCAGGTCCACCGTGACCAGCGACGTCAACGTCTGGTAAATGGTGGGGAAATCGTACTCGTCGTAGGCGCGGAGGATGCGCGACGCCGCCTGTGCGTATCGGCCGAGCGCGTATCGATCGACCGGTTCCATGCGGTCGAGCGGCACCATGTCGGTTGCCGGGTCGAAGTCATAGAGATTGGCCACCAGGATGCGGCAGGTGTTGCGCAGCTTGCGGTAGGCGTCGACGATGCGCGTCAGGATCTCCTTGCTGACCCTGAGCTCCTCGCTGTAGTCGCTGGCCGCCACCCAGAGCCGCAGGATCTCCGCGCCGCTCTCTTTCACGACGTCCTGCGGCGCGATGACGTTGCCGACCGACTTCGACATCTTGCGGCCTTCGAGGTCGATCAGAAACCCGTGCGTGAGCACCTCGCGGTACGGTGGACGGCCGTGCGTGGTCAGCGCGACCAGCAGCGAGCTCTGAAACCAGCCGCGATGCTGGTCGCTGCCTTCCAGGTACATGTCAGCGGGCCACGTCAGGCCTTCCCAATGGGGCAGGACGGCGTCGTGGCTGGAGCCGGAATCGAACCACACGTCGAGGATGTCGCGCTCCCGTTCGAAGGAGGTGCCGCCGCACGATGGGCACGTCAGGCCGTCGGGCACGAACTCCTCCGTGGGGCGCTCGTACCAGGCATCGGCGCCGTATTGATCGAACACGGCCGCCGCGCGGTCGACCAGCGCCGTCGACAGGATGGCTTCGCCGCACGTGGTGCAATCGACCGCTGGAATCGGCACGCCCCACGCGCGCTGCCGTGAAATGCACCAGTCGGGACGGCCCGAGACCATGTTGAAGATGCGGTCCCGGCCCCACGCGGGAATCCACTTCACCTGGTGGTCGATCGCATGCTGCGCCGCGGCGCGCAGTGTGCGACGCTCGCCGTCCTCGCCGACGATCGCGGCTTCGCCGTCCATCCGCACGAACCACTGCGAGGTGGCGAGGAAGATGACCGGGTTATGGCAGCGCCAGCAGTGCGGGTACTGATGCTCGAAGGTCTCTCGATGCCAGAGGCGGCCGCGTTCCTTGAGTGCCTCCTCGACCTTCGGATTCGCGTCGAACACACGCTGGCCGGCGAACAGGCCCACCGATTCCTGGAAGCGCCCGCCTGAGTCAATCGGCGCGTAGATCTCCAGGCCGTACTTCTTTCCCGTGAGGAAGTCGTCGGCGCCGTGACCTGGTGCCGTGTGCACCGCCCCCGTGCCAGCATCGAGCGTGACGTACTCCGCGAGCACGGCGAGCGAGTCGCGGTCGTACAGCGGATGGCGGAACTTCAGCCCGTCGAGCTCGGCGCCCTTGATCCTCGCGATCGGCGTGTCGAACTGGCGGCCGACCGCCTTCGCCACCGCGGGCGCGAGACCTTCGGCGACGATCACCGCCCGGCCCTCGACCTCGTAGGCGGCGTAGTCGAACTCCGGATGAAACGCGATCGCGAGGTTTGACGGGATCGTCCAGGGCGTCGTCGTCCAGATCAGCACCGAGACGTCGCGACCCTGTAGTGCCGGGACGCGAGCGCCGAGGTCTGATGCGCTCTCGGGCGCGAGCGGGAACTCGACGTAGATCGACGGCGAGGAATGATCCGCGTATTCGACCTCGGCTTCGGCGAGCGCCGTGCGGCAATGGATGCACCAGTGCACCGGCTTCTTGCCCTTGTAGACGATGCCGCGCTCGACGAACTTTCCCAGCGCCCGGACGATGTCGGCCTGATAGGTGAAGGTCATCGTGCGGTACGGCGTGTCCCACTCGCCAAATACGGCGAGGCGGCGGAACTCGTCGGTCATGATGCCAACGAACCGCTCAGCCGACGCGCGGCATGCACGGCGGAATTCCGCCGTCGACATCTCGCGCTTCTTCGGACCGAGCTCGCGATCGACTTTCAGCTCAATCGGCAGGCCGTGACAGTCGTAGCCTGGCACGTACGGCGCGTCGTACCCCGCCATGGTTTTCGATTTGACGACGATATCCTTGAGGACCTTGTTGAGCGCGTGTCCGAGGTGGATGTGGCCGTTGGCGTACGGAGGACCGTCATGGAGCACGAACTTCGGGCGTCCGGCGCGGCTCCGGCGGATCTCGCTGTACAGATCCATCTCCTGCCACCGCGCGAGCCACTCCGGCTCGGCCGTCTGAAGGTTGGCCTTCATCGGGAAATCGGTGCGCGGCAGGTTGACGGTGTCCTTCCACTCCGGCATATCAGGCAATTGTACTGGAGCCCCGCCCTATAATGCGGGGATGGCAGTGCACGAAGAGGTGCTCGGTAACGGACTGCGCGTACTGATCCAGGAGGTGCACACCGCGCCGCTGGCGTCCGTCTGGTGCTGGTACCGCGTCGGCTCCAAGGACGAATCAGTGGGCCTCACCGGCGTCTCCCACTGGGTCGAGCATATGAACTTCAAGGGGACGACGAACATCCCGCGCGACAAGGTCAAGGGCATCATCGAGCAGTTCGGCGGCTACTGGAACGGCTACACGTGGATCGATCAGACCACCTACACCGAGACGGCGACGCGCGAGGCGCTCGACCGCATGCTCTTCATCGAGTCGGAGCGGATGGCCAACTGCCTCTACGAGCCGGCCGACTGTGAGTCCGAGCGCACCGTCATCATTGCCGAGCTGCAGGGCGGTGAGAACGATCCCGACACGCTGCTCGACCAGGAGCTGACGGCGGCCGCCTTCAAGGCGCATCCCTATCGTCACCCGACGATCGGATGGCTGTCGGACCTGGAAACGATGACGCGTGACGATCTCTACGGGTATTACCGGCGGCACTACGTGCCCAACAACGCGACGCTGGTGATCGTGGGCGATGTGGACACCAAGGATGCCATGCAGAAGGTCGTGCAGCATTTCGGCGCCATCAAGCCAGGCGAGCTCGGGCGGCGAGTCCACACCAAGGAGCCGCAGCAGCTCGGCGAGCGTCGGTTGACGCTCTCACGCGAAGGGACGACGGCCTACCTCAAGATCGCCTACCACGCACCGGCGGTGAGCGACCCCGAGTTTTTTCCGATGCTGATCCTCGACGCCGTGCTGACAGGCGCCAAGGGCGTGAACCTGTGGGCCAGCTTCAAGACGCCGCCGCCGCAGCGGAGCGCGCGTCTCTACCGCGCGCTCGTGAACAGCGGCCTGGCGTCGTCGGTGGCAGGCGGCCTCGTGCCTACCGAGCAGCCATTTCTCTACACGATTTCGCTGACCGCTACCGACGGCACCTCGCTTCAGAGCCTGGAAGACGCGACGCTCGCCGAAATCGATCGCGTGCGGACGGAAGGTGTCACCGAAGCCGAGGTACAGAAGGCGAGAAGCCAGC
>CAMCNL010000043.1 GCA_945876205.1 Candidatus Sulfopaludibacter sp. SbA3 | reverse complement strand
CCTCCGAGCGTGGCAGCGCAGCGTGGCCCATGTCCCCCAGAGCATTTACCTCTCCGACTCCACCATTGCTGAGAACATCGCATTCGGGACTCCTCCGAAGGCCATTGACATGGAGCGGGTCAGGCAAGCGGCGGCAGACGCGCAGATTGCGGACTTCATTGAAAGCCGTCCTGAAGGCTACATGTCGATGATCGGCGAAAGGGGCATCCGCCTTTCGGGTGGACAACGCCAACGGGTTGGCATCGCTCGCGCACTCTACAAGAGGGGGTCTGTTCTCGTGTTCGATGAGGCCACCAGCGCGCTCGACAACACCACCGAGCAGTCGGTGATGGAGACGATCGAAGGCCTCGAGCGTGATCTCACAGTGATCATCATCGCTCACCGGGTGACGACCGTGCGCCGTTGCGATCGATTCGTCGAGTTGATTGGCTGTCGCGCGGTCGAATACGAGTCGTATGAGCAGATGATCGAGAGGAGCCCGTCTGCGCGGCAGATCTTTACCGCGAGCGAGGGGGTGACCCGAGCGATGATCCCGGGAATGCTGCCAAGGTGCGATCATGTCTGAGGCTTCCGCTCCACTGGTTTCCATCGTCATTCGCACGAAGAACGAAGAGCGCTGGATCGCGCCGTGCCTGCGCGCCGTGTTCGATCAGACCTATCCCAACATCGAGGTGGTCCTCGTCGACAACATCTCGACCGACCAGACCCTGAAGCGGGCGCGGGAATTCCCGGTGAAGGTCGTGAGCATTACAGACTTCAAGCCGGGCAAAGCCATCAACGATGGCATTCGCGCGTCACGCGGAGAGATCATCGTCTGCCTTTCCGGACACTGTGTTCCAGTCAAGAAGGTGTGGCTGGAAAATCTCGTACGTGATCTTTCGGACTCGAGAGTCGCGGGGGTTTATGGCCGACAGGAACCGTTGTCTTACAGCAGCGACCTGGATAAGCGCGATCTGCTGACGGTGTTCGGCCTCGATAAGAAGGAGCAGATCAAGGACTCGTTCTTCCACAACGCGAACAGCGCGTTGCTGCGTTCGACGTGGAATCGCTTTCCCTTTGACGAGGAGACAACGAACATCGAGGATCGGTTGTGGGGTCAACAAGTGATCCGGGCAGGCTGCCGCATTGTCTATGAACCGGAAGCTAGCGTCTATCACTGGCATGGCATCCATCAGGATCTCGATCCACGCCGGGCCCGCAATATCGTCCGCATTCTGGAGTCACTTGATGGTTTCCGGGCGACCGCCGCACATCACGCCCCGGCGAACCTGAAGACCGTGGCCATAATTCCGGTTCGCGGCCGATCGCGCATGATCAACGGTACGACATTGCTCGACTACGCGATTCGTTCCGCGCGATCGGCCTCCCTCGTCAAAGACGTGATTGTGGCGACAGACGACGAGGTTACGGCAACGCTCGCTCAATCTCTCGGCGCGCGCGTGCCTTTCCTGCGTCCCAAGGAATTGTCTGAAGACTACGTCGACATCGTGGATGTGGTCCGCTTCGCCGTGGAGCGCATTGAGGAATCGGAAGGCGTGCCGGATCTCGTGGTCATTCTTGAGGAAACGTATCCCTTTCGTCCCGCGACGATGCTGGACGACATGATTCGTCGCGTGGTCGCGGACGGCCTGGACACCATGATCGCGGCCAAGCGGGAGCGGCGCGGGATATGGCTCGAGCAAGACGGCAAGACCGAGTTACTCGCCGACGGTTTTATGCCGCGGGCGTTCAAAAAGACCAACGCCATGGTCGGACTCATGGGTCTGGCCTGCGTCACCCATCCCGTGTTTATCCGGGAAGGAAGCTTGGCTGCGGGGCGGCTGGGGATATTTGAGGTCACCGATCCGCTCGCCTCGATCGAGGTGCGCGACGATGCCACGGCTGACCTCACCGCGCAGACACTCGATACCTGGTGGTCACACACGCAACGGCAGCCGGTTCCCTGACGAAAGAGACAATCCGGGTCGCTATGGTCGGCGCCGGCCGCGTGGCGCAGCACTACCGGAAGATTCTCGACTCTGGCGGGGTGACGGGATGGCAGATGGTCGGTGTCTGCGACCTGCGGCTCGAACACGCTGATTCGCTGGCGCGTCACTTCAGGTGTCCCGCGTTCACGGACTACGCAACGATGCTGGACCAGTGCCGCGCGGATTTGGTACTGGTCCTCACTCCCTCGAGCCTCCACTACGAGCATGCTCGCATTGCGCTCGAGCGAGGCCTGAACGTCCTCGTGGAAAAGCCGATGACGATGCTGCCCTCTCAGGGACGCGAACTGGATGCGTTGGCGCGAGACAAGGGCCTCATGTATGGCGTCGCCTTTCAGAACAGGTTAAACCCCGCGATTGTCCGCGTACGGCAGGCGCTGTTGCAAGGACGATTCGGAAAGATTGTGACCGCGACGATTCGGCTGCGATGGTGCCGGTACCAGGACTATTACGAGGACGGCTGGCATGGCACCTGGGCGCACGACGGGGGCGTCATCAACCAGCAGGCGATTCACCACGTGGACGCGCTGAATTGGCTGCTGGGACCCGTCGAAGCGGTGTGCGCGGCGACGGGTAACCGCCTCAATCGCCTTGAGGCGGAAGACACCATGGTGGCGACGGTGCGCTTTACCAGCGGTGCGCTCGGGACCATCGAAGCAACAACGGCCGCGCGGCCGGAGGACTTCGAGGCGTCGCTCTCCATCGTCGGGGAGAAGGGAATGGCCGTCGTCGGTGGTATCGCTCTCAATAGGGTACAGACGTGGCGCTTCGTCGAGACGCTCCCAGACGACGAGGACACACCGCGGCGTTGGTCGCAGGAGGTGCCGAACGGCTACGGGTTGAGTCACGGCCCGCTATTGCAGCGGGTCATCGATGCGTTGCGCGAGGGGCGCATCGAACCGCCGGTGCCGGCGGGCGACGGTATTCCTACGACCGAACTGGTGCATGCCTTGTATCGCAGTGATGAATTGAGAGGATGGGTGTTGCTCGCCGACAACCCGGTGTCCTCGCGCCTGGGCCGCATTCAACACGTTGGTGCAACCTTCAAGGAACAACCTCTTGGATAAGCAAGTGCTGGCGGTCATCGCGGCGCGGGCCGGATCGAAGGGTGTGCCCGGAAAGAATCTGAAGCCGCTCGGAGGAAAGCCCCTTATCGCTTACATGATCGAAGCTGCGGCGCGATCCAGACTCGTGACGCGGGTCGTCGTGTCGACGGAAGATGACCGCATCGCCGATACAGCACGCACGTATGGCGCCGACGTCCCTTTCGTCCGGCCCGCCGACCTGGCCGACGATACGACGCCACTGCTCGCGGTCACCAGGCACGCCATGGAGGAGCTCGACCGGCAAGGTTGGAGAGCCGACGCGATCGTGCAGCTTGCACCCACATGCCCGTTTATTCCAACGGCCAAGATCGACGAGGCGATCGAGAAAGTGCTTGAGCCAGGCTCCGACTGTGTCGTCAGCCTCCGCCGAATCGGGCACGAGCATCCGTACCGTGCCAAACGGCTGCTGGACGATGAGGGCACCTTCGTGCAGTTCATCGAAGGCATCGACGTCGAACGGTACCAGAGCCGCCAGGATCTTCCCCACGCGTTTTGCACAACGGGTGGAATCTACGCGCGACAGCGAGGCCTGCTCGAGCGATGGACTGGCAAGGACTTCTGTCTGGGTGCGCGTCCCAGGGCCGTGATGCTCGACGACATCGCGGCGACCAACATCGACGGCCCGCTCGATTTCGCCTTTGCCGACTTCATTCTTTCCCAGTATGCCGATACCGTCAGTAGATAGCGTTTCTTCTACCGGCCGCCAGTCTGTGTCGATGACGTGGAAGGCCTCGTACGGCAACGAGCCGCTTCAGGTCTGGACGCCGGGGGATTGGGACACCGAAGTCGTCCGGCTGCCAGATCGTGCCCCGCTCAGCGACGACGCGATCGCGCGCGCCATCCGCGCGCCGATCGGCTGCGCACCGCTTCGCGAGCAGGTCAGGGGCCTGAAGACCGTCTGCGTCACCATCGACGACCTCACGAAGCCAACCGAGGGTGGTCGCGTCGTGCCCCCGATCCTCGACGAGCTTCGCGCCGGCGGCATCAAGGACGCCGACATATATTTCGTCATCAGTCTGGGCACCCATCGTGCGCTCACGCTGGACGATTTTCGCAAGAAGCTCGGCCGCGACGTTGCCAGCCGCTTTCGCATTTACAACCACTGCCCTTTCGAGAACAACCAATCGATCGGTGTGACGTCGCGCGGAACAAACGTGTCAATCGACAAACACTTCATCGCCGCCGATTTCAAGATTGGCGTCGGCATGCTGATGCCACACAACATGGCAGGCTTCAGCGGCGGCGGCAAGATTGTGCTGCCGGGTCTGGCGGCGATCGACACGGTCGAGCAAAACCATCGCTCGACGATGCGGGGGCTCCCGGGTGCCATTGGGGTGCTGAAGGGCAACGAGGTGCGCGCGGATATCGACGAGGCTGCGCGGATGGCTGGACTCGGCTTCATCGTCAACGGCATCCACAACGAACGGGGTGAGACCGTCGAGCTGTTCGCGGGCGATCTCGTCGAGGCCTACACACAGGCGTTCTCGCGCGCCATCGATTACTACGGCTGCCGGGTCAGGTACGACAACGACGTCGGTATCTTCAACGCGTTTCCACGGGACAACTGGCTTCTGCTCTCGCTCAGCTCGCTCGACATCTGGTCCACTCGCGATCCGGACAAGGCCGTCGTCCGGCCCGGCGGCACCATCGTGATCATCAATCACTGTTCCGAAGGCGCAGGGGAGCACGGGCTCCATACGAGGGGGATGCGGCACTTCGTGCACCGCGACAGGCATGGCACGTTCAAGCCGATCCTCGAAACCCGACGTCTCGCCTTCTTTTCGCCGAATCTGAACGAAGCCACATTGCGTGACTACTACGCGGGTCCCGTCGAGCTGTACGACGACTGGAACATGCTGATGGCGTCGCTCAGCGGGAGACATGGCGCCGGAACACGCGCAAGCGTGTTCCCGTGTGGCACCCTGCAGATGGACCGAAGCGTCATCGAGCCCATATCAGTTCGATGAACATCGAGAACAAGTTTCCCGGTAAGGACATTACATCTGAGGACCTGGAAACCAGGTTTCCATTAGCAGCGAAAAGAGACGCTGCGCACAAGTCCCGGTTCGTCGTTGCCGGGGTGGAATTCGGCGGCGACGTGGTGCCTGTCTTTGCCGGACCGAACATGGTGGAGTCGCGCGAGCTGATTCTGGATGTGGCGGCGCGCGTTAAGCAGGCAGGCGCACATTTTCTGCGCGGCGGTGCGTTCAAGCCATTGACATTTCCGTATCGTGGCGCCAAGTACACCGAAACACGCGAACAAGGCATCGAGTGGCTGAAAGAAGCCAGGGACAAGACGGGCGTGCCCGTTGTAACCGAGGTGATGGAGGAGAAGTACCTTCCGCTGGTCGCGGGTGTGGCGGACATCCTCCAGATCGGTTCGCGCAACATGCAGAACTTCCCGTTCCTGACTGCCTGCGCCCGCACCGGCAAGCCAATCATGTTGAAGCGTCACTACGGGGCGTCATTGCGCGACTGGCTCGGCGCGGCTGAATACATCCTCGTGGAAGGCAACACGAAGGTAATCCTGTGCGAACGCGGCGTTTCCGCACCGCATACACACCGTGCGACCTCACGTTTCCTGCTCGATCTGCAGGTCGTTCCCGCCGCCCAGGAGATGACGCATCTGCCCGTCGTCGTTGACCCCTCGCACGCGACGTTCTGGCATCCATGGGTAGCGCCGATGGCGCTTGGGGCCATTGCCGCCGGCGCCGATGGCGTGATGCTCGAGGTGCATCCCGACCCGCGCAACGCGGCGGTGGATCCGCTCCAGGCGATTGACTACGAGGAATTCGCCGCCCTTATGAAGCGAATGGATGCGGTGGCGAAGGCTGTCGACCGGCGAGTGATGTGACGAGGTTTGCCGGCGTAGCGGCGTTGGCTGACAATCCGCTGTCCTATGCGGAGGACCGTGGCTTTGCTGCGATCGTGGGCGCCAGTCCATCAAGAGGCGCACGGTCGCCGGCGCTCTGGAATGCCGCGTTCAGGACACACGGCGTGGATGCGGCCATGCTGCCCATCGATGTTCCTGCAGACCGTCTGGAACGGTTGCTGGTCACGCTTGATGACAATCCCCGCTTTCTCGGCGGAGCGGTCGCGGTTCCGCACAAGGAACTGGTCGCGCGATGCCTCGGTACGCGCATGACACCTGAAGCCGCAGCGATTGGTGCGGTGAACTGCCTTTTTCGCGACGGCTCCGGAAGATTGGTGGGCACGAACACCGACGGCGAAGCCGCGCTGGTGTCTCTCGACCGCCATTGTGGCCCCCTCGCCGGCCGGTCAATTCTGCTGATGGGCCCAGGAGGGGCGGGGAAGGCCGTGGCCGCATTTGTCAGAGGCGCTGTTGAGCCGAACGGACGCCTGTTCGTCGCGGGTCGCTCCGAGAAAGGCCGCCAGTATGCTGAGAGGCTTGGATGCGAATGGGTGGAGTGGCGCAATCTTGCCGCTGCATTGCAAGTCGTGGATGTGTTGATCAATTGCACGTCGATCGGATCCGGCGCGACCGTCGGCGAGTCGCCGGTGCCGGCCGGGTCCCTGGCCCAATTGCCGGGTGGGGCGCAGGTCTTCGACATCATTTATGAGCCCAGTCCTTCAGCGCTGTTGATGCTGGCGGCCGGACGTGGCCTGACGGTTCTTGACGGGGCCGCGATGAATCTGGAGCAAGCGGTGCTCGCGTACGGGCACGCGGCTCCACAACCCAAGGGGGCGAACGCGACTCGCACGGCGATGGAACAGGAAAAGACTGCCCCGGTGCGGTCAGTATTCTCGTGACATTGTCGCGCTACGCCAGACGAATCCCCGGCGCAATCCGCACCTTTCTCCGCGCGCGCAAGGCGTGGGCCCCACGGCCGGCCAAGATCGCCGTGCTATACGACTCGAATGTCTCGGGTCTTGCGCCGCTGTTTGGAGGACAACGCTACGAGGTGGTCCACCTGGACGGGGAGGCGATTTATGTCGATCCCCGGATTTTGCTGTCCACGTTGCGGCACGTGATCAAGGTGCGCTCGCTGGCCGTCAGTTACGCCATGGCCGTTCTCGAACGGATCAAGCCTGCCATCGTCGTCACCTTCATCGACAACAGTTCGGTCTTTCACATGGCGGCGCAACGGTTTCGAAGCGCACGATTTCTCGCGATCCAGAACGGCGGGCGGCTGCTCAAGCGGGACCACCCGGTCGGACGATCGCCGCAAATCTACCATCGCGAGTTTGCGTGCCTCGGGCGATTTGATATCGACCAGTTCACCAGGCACGGGGCGCAGGTGGAACACTACTATCCGATTGGATCGCTCAAAGACTCGTACTATCGCGCGGGCCGTAATGGCGCCAGACACGCCGCCAAGGAATTCGACCTGTGCCTAGTGGCACAGTTCAAGCCCAAGACCAGCGCACGCTTGACCTTCACCGACAGCTTCGAGCTGGTGGCCGAGCACGTCAAGCGCTTTTGTGACGCGCACCACGCCACTGTATGCGTGCCGCTTCGCAAGCATCCCGACGTCGATGCCGCCGGGTACGAGGTGGAACGCGAATTCTTCGCCGCACGGCTGGGGCCGCGTGCCCAGCTGATTCCCAATGTGCCGGGTGCCTACACGACCTACGGAGTCGTCGATCGCACCCGCGTGTCGATCGGTATGCACACCACGGTGCTGAGGGAAGGATTCGGCCGCGGTAACCGCATTCTGTCGTGCAACTACACCGGCAATCCGGAGTACAGCTTTCCGGTGCCCGGTCCCTGGGCGGTGGATGATCCGGCCTACGAAGTGTTCGAGCAGCGATTGTTGTGGCTGCTGAATGCCTCCGAGGACGAATATGCGAACGCTTGTGGAGACCAGCCGTCATATGTGATCGGCTACGACGACAAGATGCCCACACACCTCTTTCTCCAGAGGCTGATCGCCGACGCCGTTGGCGGTTCTGCTGAGCCCACTTCCGTCAAAGAGATACAGCGTGTTTGATGATTCGACGATCCTGATCACGGGCGGCACGGGCTCGTTCGGCCGCCAGTACGTCAAGATGCTGCTGACCCGCTTCAACCCGCAGAAGATCATCGTGTTCTCGCGCGACGAGCTCAAGCAGTACGAGATGCAGCACGAGTTCCCGGACGAACGCATGCGCTTCTTCATCGGCGACGTCCGGGATCGGGATCGGCTGGTGATGGCCATGCGCGGCGTCGACTACGTCGTTCACGCGGCCGCGTTAAAACATGTGACGGCCGCCGAGTACAACCCGCTCGAGTGCATCAAGACCAACATTCATGGCGCCCAGAACGTCATCGAGGCGGCGCTGACCAACGAAGTCAAGAAGGTCATCGGTCTCTCGACGGACAAGGCCGCGGGCCCGATCAACCTCTACGGCGCTACCAAGCTCGCCGCCGACAAGCTGTTCGTGGCGGCCAACAACATTGCGGGTCGTCATCCGACGCGTTTTGCAGCGGTGCGGTATGGCAATGTCGTCGGTTCGCGAGGCTCCGTCGTCCCCTTGTTCAAGCGGCTGATCGAACAGGGGGCAAGCCACCTGCCGATCACCGACGCGAGGATGACGCGCTTCTGGATCACGTTGCCGCAGGGCGTCGACTTCGTCTCGACGAGTTTCCAGCGCATGCACGGTGGCGAGATGTTCGTCCCGAAGATCCCGTCCGTACGCATCTCCGACCTGGCGGAGGCGATGGCGCCAGGTATGGCGACGAAGATCGTCGGGATTCGGCCGGGAGAGAAGCTGCACGAAATGATGTGTCCACGGGACGATTCGCACCTGACGATCGAGTTCGACGATCACTATGTGATCAAGCCGTCGATCGAGTTCTCGCGCGAGAAGCAACGCTACGAGCGCAACAAGCTCGGCGAGAGCGGCCGCTACGTCGCTGAGGGGTTCGAGTACAACTCGGGCACGAACCCTCACTTCCTGGCAATCGACCAGATCCGCGCCTTCAATCATCTCGGGAATTGTTGATTCCGTACGGCCGTCAGCAGGTGACCCAGGGCGATATCGACGCCGTGGTGGCTGTGCTGCGTTCGGACTTCCTGACGCAGGGCCCGGCCGTGCCGCGCTTCGAGCAGGCGCTCGCCGGCCGTTGTGGCGCGCGCCACGCGGTGGCGGCCAATAGTGCGACCTCCGCGCTCCACCTCGCGTGCCTGGCGCTGGGACTTGGTGAGGGGGACGTCCTCTGGACGGTGCCGAACACCTTCGTCGCGTCGGCCAATTGCGGCCGATATTGCGGTGCGGACGTCGACTTTGTCGACATCGCTCCTGACACGTGGAATCTCGACCCGAAAGCGCTGCGCGCCAAGTTGCTCGCCGCGCGGGCCGCGGGCCGGCTTCCGAAGATCGTCGTTCCAGTTCATTTCGGTGGCCAGCCGACAGATCAGGAAGAGATCTGGGAGCTGGCGCAGGAATTCGGCTTCAAAGTCCTCGAGGACGCCTCGCATTCGATCGGCGCCTCGAGGCACGGTCAACGAGTCGGAAGTTGCCGATGGTCTGACGTGACGGTGTTCAGCTTTCATCCCGTCAAGATCATCACGACCGGCGAGGGTGGCATGGCCCTCACCAACGACGACGAGGTGGCCTGGCGCATGACGACACTGCGTAGTCATGGCATCACCAGGGACCCCGCGCGCATGCAGCGCCCGCCCGACGGACCGTGGCAGTACGAGCAACTCGAACTTGGCCACAACTATCGAATCACCGATCTTCAGGCCGCCTTGGGGCTCAGCCAGCTGGATCGTCTGGACGAGTTTGTCGAGGCGCGAAACGCGATTTCCCGCAGATACGATCGCCTGCTTTCCGGCCTTCCAGTGACGGCGCAGACCATCAGTCCAGGCAACCAGTCCGCGTTCCACCTATACGTCGTCCGGCTGCGAGGCGATGTCGTCCGAAGAAGCCAGCGCGAGATCTTTGAACGGCTTCGGCGACATGGTGTGGGCGTCAATCTTCACTATTTACCGGTGCACCTGCAGCCGTACTACCGGGCGCTTGGCTTCGCGCCGGGTCTTTGCCCGGAAGCAGAAAGATACGCTCAGGAAGCCATGACGCTCCCGCTCTATCCGGCATTGACCGACGCCGAGCAGGACGTCGTCGTAGCCGCACTCGGCGATGCACTCGGGTGAACGCCTGCTCGCGCTTGGGACTCGGTACGGTGCAGTGGGGCATGACCTACGGGATTGCCAACCGCGATGGACAGCCGGCGTTCGCCCAGGTCGCTGACATGCTGCGGATTGCCTCCGAACGTGGTGTCAGGCTGCTCGACACGGCGCATGTGTACGGCGAGGCCGAAGACGCGCTCGGCGCGCACGGCGCTGCGTCCCTCGGGTTTGACATCGTGACGAAAACCGCGCGCGTCGGCTCTGCGAGAATCACCGAAGGCGATGTCGCAAACGTGTCGGCGGCGTTTGCGGCGTCACTCGCCTCCCTGAAGTGTGAGCGGGTGTATGGATTGCTCGTGCATCAGCCCGGGGTGCTGCTTGCCGAAGGGGGACAGCGGCTCTGGGACGCACTCGACTCGTTCAAGGCAGAGGGCTTGGTGGGAAGCATCGGCGTATCGGTGTATGACCCTGCACAGCTTGAAAGCCTGCTTGACCGCTACGAGCTGGATCTCGTTCAGCTACCACTGAATATTTACGATCAACGATTCATGCGGAGCGGCCTTCTCGCGCAGCTGAGGCAACGGCAGGTCGAAGTGCACGCGCGCAGCGTGTTTCTGCAGGGACTGTTGTTGCTGCCACCCGACGAATTGCCGGCCCGGTTCTCCGGTTTGTGTCCGCATCATGCGAACCTTCACGAGTGGTTCCGCAAGACCGCCCTCAGCCCGCTTGAAGGCTGCCTGCATTTCGCACTTAGGCAGCCGGACGTCGACCGAATCATTGTCGGATGCGAAACGGCGGCGCAACTGACCGCCATTCTTGACGCATGCGCAGCGGCGCCGGCGAACCTGACTGCCCTGCACGAGTTCGAGGTGCAGGATCGCGCGACGATCGACCCATCGACATGGCTCCAGTGACCAGGGTCCTTGGCGTCTTGCAGGCACGCGTCTCTTCCTCGCGATTGCCAGGCAAAGTGCTGATGCCGATCCTCGGCCAACCGATGTTGCTTCGCCAGATCGAGCGTCTCCACCGCTGTCGAACCATCGATCAGCTCGTCGTCGCCACCAGTGCCGACCCCGCCGACGACGCGCTCGGAGCGCTTTGTGAGCAACGAGACGTGGCGTGTTACCGCGGAAGTCTGTCTGACGTGCTCGATCGCTTTGTCAACGCGGCGCGTCCCTACCACCCTGACGTGGTCGTACGGCTGACCGGTGATTGCCCGCTCGCAGATCCCGGTGTCATCGATGAGGCGATCCGTTTTTTCGACGCCGGCGACTACGACTACGTCTGTAATTTCATGCCGCCAACATTCCCGGATGGCCTGGACGTGGAGGTCATGCGGTTCAGTGCGCTCGAGGAGGCCGCAGAGGAGGCGCGGCTCCCTTCCCATCGCGAACACGTCACGCTGTTCGTGCGCGTACACCCGGAGCGATACCGGCTGGGCAATCTCGCGTCGCCTGTGGATTTGTCACACCTGCGTTGGACCGTGGACGAGCCTCCGGACTTCGAGTTCGTCCGGCGGGTATACGAGGCGCTCTATCAGGAGAAGCCGGACTTTGCCACGCAGGACGTCCTGGCGCTGCTCGATCGCGACACTTCGTTGCGGGACATCAATTCGAAGTTCACGCGAGGCGAAGGCGCCAGGAAGTCACTGCAGGCCGACGCCGAATACCTCGCGAAAAACCGGTAGCCGCTGACCAAGGTGAACAGCAACGCCGAAAGGGTTTTCTCACTCAGCGACCAGCTGGAGTTTGCCCGCCTGTCGGGTGACTGGAACCCCATTCATCTTGATCCGATCTTTGCGCGGCGCACGCTGGCCGGCGAGATGGTCGTGCACGGCGTCCATGCGGCGTTGTGGGCGCTCGACGGCTGGGCGAGCCAGATGCTCTCACCGGTCTCTCTTCGCGCATTGAAGGCGTCGTTTCGCCGACCGATCCCCGTGGACGGCATGCTGACGACTCGGGTCGCGTGTGAGGGCCACCATGGGAGCATCGACATCCTCCATCGAGGTTCGGTGGCTGCACGCCTCGACCTGGAGTGGGGCCGGGGCGACTCGAACTGTCGCCCAGCGATCGCCCCTGGCGTTGCCGCCCGGGCACTTCCGGCCGAACGCACAATGCAAGACATGGCCGGGTGCTCGGGAGAGTTTCCGTTGCAGTTCGACGCCAGTGCGGCCGCCGCGTTGTTTCCCGCGCTCACGTCGGCGTTGCCACCAGCGGAGTTGGCCTCGATTCTTGCCTTGAGTCGCCTCGTCGGCATAGAGTGCCCCGGCTTGCACTCGCTGCTCGCGGAGCTGGATCTCGTCGGCCGCGCCGGGAGCTCCGGTTCATCGGTTGCGTACCATGTCACGCGCGCGGACACCCGCTTTGGCCTCGTGCAGATGCAGGTCGATACGCCGGGTTTCACCGGAGAGGTTGGCGCTTTCCTTCGTCGTTCGCCCACTCCGCAGACGATCTCCTCAACCATGCGCGATGAGATCAGACGCGATGAATTCTCAGGCGAGACTGCGCTGGTCGTTGGTGGATCACGCGGCCTTGGGGAGCTGGTGGCGAAGATCCTTGCCGCTGGCGGCGCCGGCGTCACGCTGACGTATCACATCGGCGAAGCCGACGCGGCCCGGGTCGTCAGCGATATCCGTGAACGAGGCGGGATCGCCGACGCGACGGCCCTCGACGTCCTCGGCGATCAGCCCCTTCCGGATTCGCTGAGACCTACCTCGATCCACTACTTCGCGACACCGGCCATTTTCCTGGGATCGAAGGAACAATTCTCGGACGAATTGCTCGCCGGATTCCGACGTTACTACGTGACAGGATTCGAGCGCCTCGTACGCCGGCTGGCCGATCGACACCTCGAGCGCGCGTTCTATCCCTCCACCGTGGCGATCGACGAATCTCCGTTGGACATGCGCGAGTACGTCACGGCAAAAAGCGAGGGCGAACGCCTGTGTGACCTGCTGGAGAAGCGATTTCCAGGCCTCAGCGTCTACCGACCGCGCCTGCCGCGGATGGCCACCGACCAGACAGCAAGTCAATTGCCGATCAGGAATGCCGATCCGGGCCCGGTCATGTTGGCGGCGTTGCGAACGTTTCATGCCCTTCGAGTGGCCCGTGACGCGGGGGCGCAACGGTAATGAGCGCAGGCTTCCCATCGCTGGTTGAGATCGAGGACCTGCTTGCGGCTGCGGACACCGCCGCCACGGAGCCGTTGCGGCTCGCGGTGCTGCGGGAAGTCACCGTCGAACCGATCGATGCGTACCTGCGCTATCTGGCCAACCGCGATGGCATGAACGGCAGTGTGGCGTTCGGCGGATTCGGAGCGCTGGTGCAGGAGGCGGTCGGAGATGCGGGAGCGGCGCTGAGTGGCGACCTCGACGCGGTGTTGGTGTTCGCGCCGCTGATCGCGATTTCGAAGGCGCTCTCCTCGAATTTCGCGGCATTGGATGCCCAGGGCCTGCAGGACGAAGTCGAACGCCTCAAGAATCTGTTCGAGTCGGTGGCGGCTGGCATACGCCGCCAGTCGGGCGCGATGATTCTCTGGCACGGGTTGGAGCCGCCGCTGTACCCATCGTTAGGGATACTGGACGCGCAGAAACGCGATGGACAGGCGGCGACCGTGGCTGATCTCAATGCGGCGTTGCGCGCCACGCTCCAGGCGGTACCCGGGGCGTATTTCGTGGATACGGCCGCCTGTCTGGCGCGCGTGGGAGGGTCACGTTTCTACGACACGCGGTATTGGCACCTGGCCCGGGCGCCGTACACGCCGGTCGCGTTGGCCGAGATCGCCGCCGAGGACTTCAAGTTCGTCCGCGCCTTAAAGGGGAAGGCGAAGAAGTGCCTGGTGCTCGACTGCGATAACACCCTGTGGGGCGGCATTGTCGGCGAGGAAGGGATGGGCGGGATCATGTTAGGCAAGGACTATCCCGGCTCAGCCTACCTCGAGTTTCAGCAGGAAGTCGTCTCGCTCTTTCACCGCGGCGTCATGATCGCCCTCTGCAGCAAGAACAACGAGGAGGATGTCTGGGAGGTCTTCGACCGTCACCCGGACATGGCGCTGCGTCGCACGCATGTCGCGGCATCGCGTATCAACTGGCGGGACAAGGCCACTAACGTTCGCGAGCTTGCCGAAGAGTTGAACATCGGCCTCGACAGCATCGTGCTAGCTGACGACAGCGAATTCGAGACGGGACTCGTTCGCGATCAACTTCCTGAAGTTGAAGTCCTCAACCTGCCGCGCGGCCGTCCGGTTGGATACCGGAACGAGCTGGCCTCCTGTGGCTTTTTTGATCTGGTCACGATGACCACCGAAGATCGTGCGCGTGGCGCCATGTACGGAGCCGAGTCCGCCAGGCGTCATGCCAGGGCGCAGGCGCCCGATCTTGAGAACTACTATCGATCGCTCGAGATGACTCTGGAGATCGGCTACGCCGATGAATTGTCGATTCCTCGTGTCGCGCAGCTCACGCAGAAGACCAACCAGTTCAATCTGACGACGCGCCGGTACGGAGAAGGTGAGATCGCCGGGCTGGTGCGGTCGCCGCAGCATGACGTGCTCTGGGTTCGCGCCGGCGACAAGCTCGGCGACCTGGGCATCGTGGGCGCCTGCATTCTCGAGTACGGCAACGGAACGGTATCGATTGATACGTTCCTTCTGTCGTGCCGGGCGCTCGGCCGCGGCATCGAGCAGGCGTTTCTCTCGGAGATTCTCCAGATCAGCCGGGCGAGAGACGCACGCTCTGTTCAGGGTGAATACATCAGGACCGCCAAGAACGCGCAAGTGGATCGGTTCTTCGTGGAGAACGGTTTTTCAGAGCGTGGCGAAGCGCATGGGCCGGACAGGCATGTGTTCGAACGTCGGCTCGACGCGCTGCCTCTGCGAGAACACGGTCACTTCGCCCACGTCGCCAGCCCGCTTGGCGTCATGACTGCGAGGGGAATGTGACTGACAAGGTGTGCCGCGTCGTCGCCACGATCATGGGCGTACCGGCCGGCGGCGTGAACGAAGACTCGTCCCCAGCGTCTCTGCCAGCGTGGGATTCGCTCCGTCACATGAAACTCATCCTGGCGATCGAGGAAGCATTCGGCCTGCAGCTGGCCGACGACGAGATCGTGTCGATGACGAACGTCCGGAGCATCGTGGCGCTGCTCGAACGCAAGCGCGAGGTGAGAGCGTGAAGAACCCGTATGTGGCAGGGCAGCACGTCTATCTACGGCACCCCACGGCCCAAGACGCCGAAGGCCGATGGCATGAGTGGTTGAGCGACGAAGACACGACACGCTGGCTCGTCCTGCAGCATTGGCCGAATTCGATTGAGAGCCAGCGAGAATTCTACGAAGCGAGCAAGAAGAGCCACGACAGGCTTGTCCTCTCGGTGATTGACAAGGAAAGCGACAAACACATCGGTGTCTGCAACCTGAGCGCGATCAACTGGGTGCACCGCTTCTGCGACGTCGCTGTCGTCATCGGCGAAAGGGAGTACCGCACAGGACCGTACGTGGTCGAAGCGATGGCCCTGCTCCTTCGGACGGCCTTTCTCCGGCTCAACATGCGCATCGTCAGGAGCTCATTTGTCGATGGAAATGAGTCGTCCAAGATCATTCACGACGTGTTCAGATTCAAGGAAGTGGGTCGAATCGAAAAACTGTTCTGGGATCGCGGCCAATACGTCGATAACGTGATCGCCGCCCTCAGTCAGCGCGACTGGATGTCCCGGAATGCAATCGTGCCTCCGTCCGAGTAGATGTCCTCCCGCTACCACCATTCCGAGCAGTTATTGGAGCAAGCCCTGCGGGTGATCCCGCTCGGGTCACAGACCTTCAGCAAGAGCATGAGCGTGTTGCCATTCGGCGTGTCTCCGTATTTTGCAGACCGCGGAAAAGGCAGCCGGCTCTGGGATGTCGATGGCAACGAATACGTCGACTTCGTCAACGGGCTGGCGTGCGTCACGCTGGGCTATTGCGACCCCGATGTCGATGCGGCGGTTCGAAAGCAGATGGAATCAGGCGTCACGTTTTCGTTGCCGCACCGGCTCGAAATGGATGTCGCGGAAATGCTCGTGGAGATGATTCCGTGCGCCGAGAAGGTGCGATTCGCGAAGAACGGCACCGATGCGACCTCTGGCGCCGTCCGCGTCGCCCGCGCGTACACCGGCCGCGAACGGGTGGCGGTGTGCGGTTATCACGGCTGGCAGGATTGGTACATCGGCAGCACGACGCGTGACCTCGGCGTCCCGAACGCAGTCAAGGCGCTGACGCACACGTTCCGCTACAACGATATCGACTCTCTGCAGCGCATCCTCGATGAGCACCCAGGCGAATTCGCCGTCGTCATCCTGGAACCGATGAACGCCGAGTTTCCGCGTGACGGTTTTCTGGAGAAGGTCCGCGATGCCACACACCGGCACGGGGCAGTCCTCGTGTTCG
Organism: Candidatus Sulfopaludibacter sp. SbA3; assembly: GCA_945876205.1. Taxonomy (GTDB): domain Bacteria; phylum Acidobacteriota; class Vicinamibacteria; order Vicinamibacterales; family UBA2999; genus CANNDT01. Next base: position 2,327 of record CAMCNL010000043.1, on the reverse strand, counting down.
ACGAGACGATCACCGGCTTCCGCTACAGCCTGGGGGGTGCGCAGCAGGAGCTGGGCGTGATTCCTGACATGGCGACGTTCGGGAAGGGGATGGCGAATGGATATCCCCTCTCCGCGCTGGTCGGCAGGACCCTCTATCTGGACCTGATCGAACAGGTGTTTTTCTCCGGCACGTTCGGTGGAGAGACGCTGTCGCTGGCCGCGGCCAAGGCGGTTCTGACCAAGCTTCGAGCCGAGCCGGTCATCGAGACGCTGAACGTGCAGGGCCGCAAGATACTGGAGGGTGTCGGCCGCCTGATTCGTGAGGCCGGACTCGATCACGTTCTCGCCATCACCGGTCATCCGTCATGGTCGTTCCTGCAGGTCAGGGACGCCGGTGGGTTCTCGAGACTGCAGATCAAGACCTTCATGTTCCAGGAAGTGTTCAAGCGCGGCATCTACACGCTCGGCACCCACAACCTCAGTTACGCCCACAGTGACGAGGACATCGATGCGCTTCTGAACTGTTACGAAGAGCTGTTTCCGCTGATCAAAGACTCGATTGACACTGGCGCGCTGATCGAACGATTACAATGCGCGCCGCTCGTCCCGGTGTTCACCACCCGATAACGTGAAAGTTGTCATCCGCGCGGATGCTTCATCTCGTGTGGCCAGCGGCCATGTCATGCGCTGCAAGACGCTGGCGGACGAACTGCGGCAGAGAGGCGCAGACGTCCGGTTCGTCTGCCGTGAACAACCTGGACATCTCATTGGACTTCTGTCCGACGCGGGTTATTCGGTGTTCGGGCTGCCGGCGGCCGTCGACGTCGACCAGCCCATTGACGCCCATCAGACAATCGCCGCGTTGGACGGTTTCCAGCCAGACTGGCTCATCGTCGACCACTACGGGCTGGACGAGACTTGGGAGTCCCGGATTCAGCCTCGGGTCGGTCGCCTGTGCGTCATCGACGACCTGGCCAATCGTCGTCACGTGTGCGACCTACTCATCGACCAGAACTGGTTCGGAAATAAAACGACACAGCGGTACCAGGGGCTGGTACCTGACCGATGTGTGCGTTTGCTCGGCCCCGAGTACGCTCTATTGCAGCCGCTATTCGGTCAGTTGCGCGCAACGCTGCCGCTGCGCGGTGGTCTCATTCAACGTGTCCTGGTTTTTTTTGGTGGCGTGGACTCGCATCACCTCACAGTCAGGGTCCTGGAGGCGCTTCAATCACCGGAGTTCGTCGACCTGGCCGTCGACGTGGTCGTCGGCCACGCTAATTCCGACGCATCTCAGATTGAGCGCATGGTTGCGGCACGCCCTGGCGCGGCGCTGCACGGCAATCTACCGAGCCTTGCCGGGCTGATGGCTCGAGCCGACGTGATGGTTGGGGCAGGCGGGGTGACCACCTGGGAACGATGTTGCCTGGGTCTGCCCGCCATTGTTGCGATCACCGCGCAAAATCAGAAGGGGTTTACGACGGCGGTCACCGCGATCGGTGCCCAGTACTCGCTCGGTGATGCGGCCGCGCTGAGCGCGGACGACTTTCAGGCCGCCCTGCGGGAGTTTCGGCGTTCTCCGGCGAGCGTGAGCCGCTATTCGGCGATGGCCCGTCAGTTGACCGATGGCCTCGGGGTGCACCGTGTGGCAGCGGTAATCGACCCGCCGCGAATTCCGCCAAGGTTGCGGCAGGGACCACGCGAAGACAAATCGCGAACGTCAGGCCGGCTGGCACTGATCGCGGAGGACGCGCACGGCCTTCCCCTCGGCGAGATATGCGTGACGCGGCGCGATCAGGACGACGTGGTCAGGATCGACGGTGACGCCGATGGCCTTCAGTGGTGGAGCGCACGGGCCCTTCGAAGTGTGATGGATCTCCTTCGTCCGGAGGCGACATTCCTGCGGGCGGAGACCCAAGCCGGTGAAGAGCCCCTCCGGGTGACCCTGCTTAGCGATCAGGACAGCTGGTTGAACGAGAGTCTGCAGCACCTGGTTTTCGAGTGGTTTACGAAAGGGCATGCGGTTCGCTGGATTCACCGTCCGGACGAACTCGTCGCGGGGGATGTGTGCTTTCTGCTCGGCTGTGGAACGATCCTGGACGCCGGACAGATCGACCGGCATCGTCACACGCTGGTCGTTCACGAGAGCGCACTTCCCAGGGGACGCGGATGGTCGCCGCTGACCTGGCAGGTGCTCGAGGGCGCAGCCCAGATCCCCGTCACGCTGTTGGCGGCTACTGTCCGCGTCGACGCCGGGCCGATTCATCGGCAGACCTGGATCACCTTGGACGGAACGGAGCTGCTGGACGAACTGCGCGCGCAGCAGGCGGAGGCGACGACACGGCTCTG
>CAMCNL010000042.1 GCA_945876205.1 Candidatus Sulfopaludibacter sp. SbA3 | reverse complement strand
CGCCAGCTTTTCGCATTACTTCTTGTTCTGTTCCTGATCGACCAGCTTCCGGAACTGATCCGAGTTCTGTTCGTTCGTGCAGTAGTTTTCGAGCAGCGTGTCGTCGTCCTGGCCCAGTGTGAACTGGCGCCAGCCGGACGTCCACGGCTTGGTCAGCACCTTGGGATCCTCAATCGAGAACTGGTACTCGAGATAGTTCTTCGACGGCCGGCGGAGCCGCTCGATCACCCGCAGCTCATCGCTGTGGTACCAGCCGTTGCCGGAGATCCAGGTGCGCTCGTCGAAGCCGACCGAGTCGATGACGAGCGTGTCACCGTCCCACCACGCGCTGGGGTTGCCGTTGAACAGCGGATCCGGATATTTCGGATGCGGCCGCTTGTCCGTGTGGATCCGGCGCCATTGGTTGCCGGCCTCCACGAGCTGGATGAAGGTGCCCGGCATCGTGAAGAGCTCGCTCGGATGCGGGTTCATCGTGAACATGCCCGGCACGCCGCGCGGCAGGCAGTTGACGGTGGGATCGAGCGCCTCGAGCTCCGCCCGCGACAGGGCCTTGAGCTTCGCGGCGACCTCCGGCTTGAACGGCACCGGCTCTTCGACGATGCGCTCGGGACGCGTCCGGCTCCAGGCGCTCGGGCGACCGATCACGCCCGCGAACCAGATGCCCGACAGGTCCGGTTTGCCGTCGGCCATCCGCGGCGTCGGCCCGCCGGGCGGGAGCTTGCCGGGATCGGTCGTGCCGATCGCCTCGACCAGCGGCTTCTTCTCCTGGGTCGCGTTGGCATCGCCTCGCCCCTGGGCGGCGATCGCGGCGGTCAACACGCTGACCGCCGCGACAACCCCGAAGACCCGCGTCACAGAGCGCAGTCGTGGTGTCATCAAGGCCTTCCTAGTTGTTTGAACCGAAGATGCGCTCGACATCCTGGCCGGTGCGATGAATCGGCTGATCGGGCAGCCTCACCCACGAGGCGGCAAACCGGTTATCGGTGCCGTTGATGGATGCGCACGCGCGAACGATCACCGTCTTGTTCATGTTCTCCATGAAGTACGCCCGCGGCGTACCGCCCCGGGTCATGTTGGCGATCGACGAGGTCTGGAACGTCATCCTCGCGGTTTCGCCTTTGCTGTTCTTGCCCTCGACGAAGAAATAGGGGTGCGGGTTCTGCCAGTCGACGCCAACCAGCTTGCCGGTCAGCTCGCCGCACTTGTTCTCGTCGAATTCGGCGCTGAAGGAATGATGCGCCGACACGGGACGCGTGGCCGCGCACGCCAGCGTGGCCACGCCGAGGATGAAAGTGAACGCCTTCTTAGAAATCATACTTGACCCCGAATGGCATGATGCGCGGCGCGCCAGCCTGTATGGTGATGCGACCGAACGTGCCGGAGTGGAAGTTCACGACCTGGTACAGCGTGCAGCGCCGGTTCAGATTGGCGCTCGATCGAGCACCTGTATAGGATAACCCTGCGCCACCACGACGTGACTCGTATCCCTACTTGGTGGGGCGCTGTGGGCCCTGCGAGAGCGTCCTCACCTTGAAGACCGTGCCTGCGCCCACGATGTAGAGGGTCTTTCGATCCGGCCCGCCAAAGGCGAGGTTTTGCGGCTTTCGGATATTGCCGTTTTCGCCGGCCCACTGCACGGGCATGACGCCGAGGAGTTCCCCGCGCGGACTGAAGACTTCCACGCCGGCGTTGGTCGCCGCATACACGCGTCCCTCGCTATCGACCGCCATGCCGTCTGCGCCGTTGTCTTCATCCCATGACGGGTCCTTGTGTCCCGGGATGCGGACGCTCTTATACCTGGCGAAGTTGCGGCGATTGGATATCGTCCCGTTCGGCGCCACGTCGAAGGCCAGCATGTACACGCCGTCCTTGTTGTGGACGTAAAGCGTTTTTTCATCGGGACTCAGGACGAGGCCGTTCGGTCTGGGAACTTCATCGATGATCCTGGTGACGCGTCCACCTGGCGGCAGATAGTAGATCCCCTGGGTATCCGTGAAGTACACGCCTCCGCGCTTATCGAGTGCCATGTCGTTCAGAGCATTGAACGGTTCGCCCTGGTAGTTGTCCGCGAGCGTTGTCACCTTGTCGGCGGGATACAGCACGCCGACCTTTTCATTGCCGCGCTCGCGCTGCACCGAGATGAGGCGGCCTTGCCCGTCCCATCCCATGCCGTTGGTCCCGTGCGAGTTCTCGATGAACGTCGAGACGTTATCGGACGAGTCCACTTTGATGATGCTCGTGCTGCTCACCAGCATGCTTCCGTCCTGCATGGCGACAGGACCTTCGGTCCGCTGGAGTCCGCTCTTGACGAGCTCGATTCTTGTTCCGGCCGCAACGACGCCAGCGATGGCAGGGGCAGTGATACTGGCGGGCGGCGGAGCTTCTTCCTGACGACCGCCGCGTTGCGCAAATGCGGAGGTGCTGATCAGCACGCCCACTGCGACGAGGCACGTCCGCCTCATAGAGGCGCGAGTATGGAATGGCATGTCGCCACCTCCTGGATTCGGCAATTCGGCATCATCAGCCTGGCGCTCTGCCTATCGGGACGAGCCTGCCGGCATGTACGAAGCGGATTCTACCGTATTACCTCGCCCTCCAGAGCCGGAGCCCGCGGGTTCGAGTGCTCTTCCGGAGACAGCATGAGACGGGACATGCGTCACTGCTGCGGCAAGCGCTCCAGCACTCCGTAATACGTGCTGGCGCCAACGATGTGGCCATCCATCGCTTGCAAGACGGCATCGCGAGTGGCATTTGAGGGAAGTGACAACATCTGGTCGAGCGCGTACAGCTTGAACTGGTAGTGAATCGGTCCGGCGCCCGGCGGTGCGCACGGAGGGTCATACCCCACGATCCCGTCGTCGCTTTCCATCTGGCGACTGCCGTCCGGCTGTTCCGCGCCGAGCGGCTGCCCTTGAGCGAGTTGCGTCGTGCTGGCCGGGATGTTCCACCGACCCCAGAAAAACGCGACCGTGTGGCTCCGGCGGCGATGGTTCTCAGGACCGGTGGCCATGACCACGAAACTTCTGGTCGCCTCGGGCACGTTTACCCATCGCAGCGGCGGCGACACCGCCGTGCGGCCGTCGGCGTAACAGGTGAACTGCAAGGGAATCGGACCGGCGTCACTGAAGCTGGGGATCGTCAACAGGAGCCGTGCGCGCTGAACCCTGGCTGCTTCTGGCGCCTGTTCCCTGGGCCGTTCTTGCGCAGCGGCAACCGCACCGCCACACGCGAGAACACAGACGAGCCATCGTAGGTTCACGCCTACACCCCTCCCGCCTGCTCGTGCAGTCACTGCGTGGCCTCCGGTCGCGTGAATGTAGCACACGGTCGTCTATTCGCTTCCGAGGTAGGGCAGGAAACGGCCGAGGAAGATGACCGCGATCCAGAGGCAGATTGAACCCGCGGCAACGATCCTCCCGGTGAGGGGCGCACGGTCTTCTGGGGTCAAGGCGCCAGGCCGATCCCACATCGTCGGGTAGAGCACGGTCACTCCGGCGATCAGCATCAAACCGATCTTCCACGCGAACGTCGGGTTTTGCGTGTACTGGTCGGGAGCAGCCAAGAAGAACAGCATGCCGGTCACGATGTTGATGCCGAGTCCCACCATTGCCCATGGGAGGAGCCGGTTGATGTCAGCGACGGCTACGCCCTTGATGAAGCCCAGTAATCGCAGATTGACGAGCAAGACCACACCAAACAGCAGACACAGCCCAACGAAATGGAAGACCTCGCAGATCGGCCACACCCACGGGTTATCGAGTACCAATGCCGCGCCAGCCGCTGCGGTCCGGGGCCACCCCGGCACAGGCGCGGCGGCTCCTTCAGCCAGTATTTCGGGGTGGCGGATGTGACCACCGATATTCGCGGCACTGGCCATCAGCCCGAACGTCACGATCGCGAGAACCAGGAGAGCGGTCTGGTGCCACCGTCGAAACCGCCACAGGGCGATCCAGGCGACGAGGCCGGTGATCTCCATGACGATGAGCGCGAGCAGCGCCGCGTCCTGGTGCGCGGCGATCACCGGCCGTGACACCTCGGGTTGATTCTGAAGCACGAACTGCGCAGCGCTGCCGGTCAGATATGCGGGGATGGCCAGCAACCCGAGGAGAAAGAGAGCCACGAAACTGGCTTGCTTCAAATCCTCACTCTTCTTCAGCAGCGAAGCCAGGAGCAGGGCAAGCCCGATCCCAAGGCCGACCGTTGGAACGTGATTCAGCAGGAGATGCAGGTGCGCGAGGTTCACACGACAAACTCAGCGATGTAGGCCATCAGCCGGCCCGCGCTCAGCGCGCCGAACCAGCACGCGAGCGACAAGGCCGCCAGGATCTTGCCGCTGTGCTGCGCGCGAAAGACCCGGGTCCACGTGAGCGCGAGCGTCGTGACGGCAAGGAGCACAAAGACCAACTTCACGAGAAATGCGGGATTCGACGCATGCCGTGTCGCGTCGGCTACGAACAGCAGGATCCCGGTGGTCGCGGTCAAGGCGAAACCGGCCCACATCAACCAGAAGAGCCTGTCGAGAGATGCGAGAGGAATACCGGACGCGATGCCGAGGAGTCGAAGGTTGATTGCGGAACTGAGCCCGACCAGTGTGCTCAACCCGAGGGTGTGGAGAAAAAGGATCAGGGGGTACCCATAGAGTACCCCCCCTTCCCGTATCCAGGTCGCGACGCCGCTCTGTTCGATCTGCCCTAGCAGAGTTCCCATTACGAGCTACGAGCCTATCCTCCGCGCCAACTGGGCTTCGTAGCACTCCAGGAGAATCCGGTTGTAGCGCGAGACCGCCTCCTTGCTGACAAAGGGATGCGCCTCGCCTGCGAGTTTGTTCCCCGCCTCGGCGCCGGCCGAGTGATCGGGATTGGCCATCCTCCAATACCGCATCTTCTCGGCCATATTGGCATGACTCAACGTGGGGGACAGAATCACGTCGACGCCGGCCTTCGTTCCAAGATCGATGAAACGCTTCAGTGACTCGATGTGTGTTCGCATCATCGTCTGACCATCCGGGTAGTAGCGCACGCCCTGACGTCCAATGCTGGGATCGGTGCCGCCCCAAATGCTGGCGACGTGCCGCCCGTCGTCCGACGCCACGCTTTGCTTGTTGGTGAGCGGCTCGATGATCATCGACAGCGTCCCCGGCGTGTGACCTGGCGTGATGTAGAGCGTCACGGTCACGTCGCCGAGCGTGATCTTCTGGCCATCGGTAAGGACCATGTCCTTCCGGGGCTTGAACTGCGAAGGTGAGTTGTCCTTTGCCACGATATCCCAGTCGGCGGCAGACATCGCCACACGCGCCTTCGGATACGTGTCCTGCAGGGCCTTCGCTCCCCAGTAACGATCGTCATGGGCATGAGTCACGACGATGTATTTGATGTCGTTGGGATCGAGAGCGAAATTCAGCAGCCCTTGCACCAGCTCCTTACTGGAGTAGTGGAAGTTGGCGTCAATGATGATGATGCCTTCCGACGAGCTGATGGCCCAGACTCCGGCCGTCCTGGTCCCGATGAAGTGGAGATTGTCGAAGATCTCGACCGGCCACGTGAACCACTCCTTGCGCGGCACGATCGCCGAGCGATCGTTGGTCCGCATCGCATCCGGCAGCGTCGGTTCGGCGCATGCCTGATCGAACAGCGCCTTGAAACTGTGAAATGGCGCATTGGGATTGGCCTTTGGCGGGTCGACGGCCGCCCGGGCGGCATCGACATGTACCCGCGCCGCGTCGGACTGCCCGCTCACGTCCGTGACCAGCGAGCCTGCCACGAGTACAGCACCACAGAATGGCACCAGGTAGCGCGTCATCAGCGTCTGTCTCCTCATTGCCGCATTACCGCGCGTCGAGGTACTTGGTTGCAGGATACGAGTATTCCTGTTCGCGCCTCGCGGATTCGGCATCGCACTGTCGCCACCCCTGGCGAGGGCCGTCAGTCCCTGCCTTCGTGAACACGAACGCGTAGGTAAACGGTCTCGTCAAGAAGGTCGGGTCTTCCAGAGTGATGATCAACCTCAGATTTGTGTCGTCGATCAACCGATAGCGCTCCGTGACCTTCTTCCGCACAGACGACGCCATGCGGAGGTGGTCGTCGATGCCGTCAGGATCAAACGTGAAATGGGTGGTTTCGATCACCAGGTCGTTGCCGTCAAAGCGCCCACGCGAGAGACCGTGCTGGAAGAGTTCTCCCGGCAAGGGCTGAGGACCGGTTCCCTTCATCCAGACGGTGCGCGTCACGTGCCACGGATTGCTCGGATGCTCCGTGATGACCCGACCCGGATAGGCTGAGATGAAGATAGCTCCATCCCCCAAGATGGCCGGCGATCCAATCTGAGCACAGTCGGCCTGGGTAGGCGACTGGAGCTGATCCCCGTACTGCAGCCACGCGAGCGCTCGTGAGTTCAAGGGAAGTCGGCCCACTGGCATCGTGCAGTTCACCAGCTTCTCGCCGTAATCTCCCGGCTGTCCACCGCAGTTGCCCCTGTCCTGACCGTCAGGACTGGAGACTTGCGCATCCCAATGTCCCAGAAACGGAAAGATCTTCTCGAACTCCTCGTCGGTCTGAGCCGCCGAGCCCGCCGCCATACCGACCATTGCGAGCGCCAGCACCGTGGCAGACATCGCGCGTCTAGTACCCTTCATCGTTCTCTCCCCTTGTCGGAATCACCTGGGTCGCGCGCTACTCGACCGGAGGACCACCGGGGCAGCCGCCAAGACACACCACCCTGCCGCCCTCGACGAACGTGACCACGCCCGCAGTCATGGCCGTTCCGCCTACTCTCCGCGTCGGATTGCCTTCGACCTTGACCTTCTTGCCGATGAAGTCCTCGGGTTTCCATCCCTCGCGTCTCGCGTTGACCGCCCCCGTTCTGGCTGTGATACGCCAGGCCACCGCTTTGCCTCGAGCATCCGGAACGTCAACCAGCATTTCAGAATGCGGACTGACCAGCCTGAAGGACGTCACCACACCCTCGATCGCGATGGTGCGGGACATATCAAAGAAGGTGTTGAACGAGTGGTGAGCCGTGGCCGGAACGGCCAGAACGGCCGACATGACAGCGAATGCCGCCACAAAACAGAGCTTCATGACCTTACCGCTCCTTTTCGAGTGTGAGCTTCGCGCGACTGGCCGGTCCCTTGTATTCCCGCGGACGCCGGCATACTACACGTGGCCAAACGGGGCCGCAAGTATGGGGAGTGCCGGGTCCCCAATCGTCTGCTGGCGCATCTCCCCTAGTCGTTCCGACTTTGCCAAAGCTCAAAAATCTGATGTAAGGTAGCGGCGCTCCTGCAAGATCTCAGTTGAGATTCGTGTTCAGTCTGGCAGGACCGTGGGGGATGAGGCGGTTATGAAGAAATACCTGGGCGCCGTCGGGCTGGTGTCGTTAGCGCTGTATTTCATTCCGCAAGTCAGCGCGGCTCCACAGCAACAACAGGCCGAACAAGGGAACAAGGACACCGGGCTCGCCTGGGCCTACGGTTTCGCGACCTCGGTCACCGCGCCGCCAAGGCCAGGTGGAGCCGCCGCACCGGCGGCGCCTGCGGAAGACATGGACGCCATCCGACGTGTGCCCGGGAGCACTCAAGCATTCACGCTGAGACAAGTCGATAACAATTCGGCGCCCGCCGATTGGTTTCCCGGCGACCACCCACCGATGCCCGAGGTCGTGGCGCACGGCCGAAGACCGGGGGTCACCGCTTGCGGCTTCTGCCACTACCCTAACGGCAAAGGCCGTCCCAACAACGCCGGCCCGGCCGGTCTGCCAGCCAGTTACATCCTGCAACAGCTGGAAGATTTCACAACCGGCGCCAGGACCAGTTGGGACAAGAGAAAGCGCAATACCGGGCAGATGGTCAACATCGCCAAAGCCATGACTCCGGAAGAGGCCAAAGCGGCGGCAGAATATTTCGCATCGATCAAATGGACTCCCTGGATCAAAGTCGTCGAGGCTTCGATGGTTCCCAAGACCTACTTCGTCGGAGGCGGTGGAGGATTATCCTTGCCGGTGGAAGGTCCCCAAGCAGGCATGGAGCCGCTGGGCATCCGTATCGTGGAGACACCTATGGATGTCGAACAAACCGAACCGCTTCGCAATCCGCGGTCTGGATTCATCGCCTACGTGCCTCCCGGGAGCCTGAAGAAAGGAGAAGCGCTGGTCGTCGGTGGAGGTAACGGCAAGACCGTAAGCTGCGCGGCGTGCCACGGCGAGAATCTCAAGGGCACCGACAAGTTTCCATCGCTGGCAGGACGTTCGCCCAGCTACCTGGCGCGTCAAATGTACGACTTCCAGCACTTCACCAGAGTCGGACCAGGAAGCGAACTGATGCAGCCGATCGTCCGAAAGCTGAGCGAAGAGGACATTCTCGATATCGTGGCCTACGTGGCTTCGCTCCAGCCGTAGCGCGTGTCACGCGTCGCAGCGGATTTCTTGATACCCGGTATATCGTCTCGGAAGTTCAGGGACGAGCGTGCACTCTACTCTGTCATTGTCGGTTGATAGGAGGACTTCGTGAGGGGATGGGGCTTGTATCTGGCGGCGCCGCTGACAATCTGCCTGCTGGGAGCGACGCTGGCTCGCGGCCAGACGGGCGGTGCCGCTCCACCCCAGCCGAGTCCGATGTTGTCGGAGCAGGCATTCAAGAACGTCCAGGTGTTGCGTGGGATTCCCGTCAAGGAATTCATGGAGACGATGGGGTTTTTCGCGGCCTCATTGTCTTTGAACTGTTCGGATTGTCACAGCCAGGCCAGCGCCAGCAACTGGGCGAACTACGCCGACGATACCCCCCTCAAGCAGCAGACTCGGCGGATGATCGTGATGGTGAACGCGATCAATAAGGCCAACTTCGGTGGCGCACGCGGCGTGACCTGCTTCACATGCCATCGCGGCAGCCAGAGGCCGAAGCTGATCCCGAGCCTGGCGCAACAGTACGCCGCGCCGCCGGACGAGGATCCCGACGAGATCGTGCCGCTTGCGGCCGTGCGCGTGACGATGACGGCCGATCAGATTCTGGACCGGTACATCGGGGCGATCGGTGGAGCGGCGGCTGCAGCCAGGCTCACCAGCTATACGGCCAAGGGGACGTATGAAGGGTTTGATTCCGATTTCGAGCTGGTTCCGGTGGACATTTACGCCAAGGCGCCGGACATGCGTGCCACCGTCATTCACATGCGCGCGGGCGATAGCAGCAATACCTATGACGGCCGGGAGGCGTGGGCTGCGGGTCCGCAAGACCTGACGCCGGTGACGCTGATTTCGCTTGTAGAGGACAGCCTGGCAGGAGCTCGTTTGGACGCCCAGTTGGCTTTCCCCGGCCGGATCAAGCAGATCCTGACGGACTGGCGAACCGGCTTCCCGGCGCTTCGCATTGACGACCGCCCGGTGGATGTAATCGAAGGACGGACACCGGACGGGACCGGCGTCAAACTGTATTTCGACAGGGAGACGGGGTTCCTGGTGCGATCCGTGCGGTATTCGAGGACGGCCGTGGGCACGGTGCCGATTAACGTCGTCTACTCCAATTACCGCGACGTCCCTGGCCTGGGCGTGAAGATTCCATATACCTGGCAGCTCACGTGGACCAATGGCCGGGGCACGTACAATGTCACGTCGCTGCAGCCGAACGTCGCGATTGACGCAGCCAGGTTCGGCAGACCCACGCCGCCAAGTCCAGCGCGGAACTAGAGACACACGAAGCGCGGCGGCGAAAGCCGCCGTGCGTGCTTACTGGCGCGAGCCCGTGTCGGCTCGCCCGCCGTCGTCGCCGCCGGTCTGGGTGTCGCGCATGGTCGTGCCGTCGGCGAATTCGACCTTGTTGAAGCGCCCGGCGAATGCGCCCGTCTTGGCCGGCCAGACGTACAGCGTGACGACGTCTCCGGGAGCGATCGTCGTTCTGGTCCAGCCGATGAGCTGAGCCGACACCGTACTGCCCATTTCCATAATCCAATGCTGGACGTTGCCCTTTGCGTCCTTGTAGTCCGCCTTGATGAGCGGGTGGGGATTGATCCAGATGAATTCCGTCACCACGGCGCCCTTCAAGACGACCGGCTTGCCCACGTCGAACGCCGCGTTGCCGTGATGCGCGAACGACGGGCTGTCAATCGCGGCGAGTCCGGCGACCAAAGCCACCATCATCAAAACTTTTGTCTTCACCCTGCACCTCCAGAAATCAATCTCGCGGGCGATCGCGACGCCAGCTAACGTGCCGCAGCGGGAGCGCTTGATGGATCGGCCATCTCTTTCAAGTACATCTGCACAGACGACGGTACGCAACTGAAGTCAAAGAATGTCTGGCTCGGAATCCACCGGAAATGCACTTCCCCGAGACTCAACGGCCTGGTGTAGAGCTTCGGGTCGTCCATGGTCATCGTCAGCGACAGATCGTTCTTGCTGGACCGGTGAAAGCGTTCCGTCACGCGCGCATCGACGCTATGGGGGTAGCCACCTTCGGTGGCCCAGGTCTCCGCGACCATGCCGGTTGTCTCCGCCACGAAGGTATAGTCGTCCTCCCAGCGACCGACCGAGTAGCCATTGTAGGTTGGATCATGCGCGTCTCTGCCCCTGCCACCCACGTTGGCAGGAAGGGCCCGCCCGTCCATCCAAATCTCACGCCAGATAGTCATGAACTTGAGCAAGACAAAGGTCCGGTCCGGCAGCGTCGTGATCGTCATCGAACGAATCTGGTCGTTCATGTTCCGAGGAAAACCAAACGGATCGCAGAATCGGACATGAGGATCGTTCGACTGGGCGATCAGGACCCCGCTGCCTTCGGCCTTGTTCCGGTCGAACAACTGCTTGCCCAACGGTGTGAACGGTGGCGTCCTCTCGGGAGGGATGAGCCTCTTGACACCCGCGCCGGATGACTCGCCTGCCCATGTCCCGGTCAGATCGCGCTTCGGCGCGGGCCCGCCGGGTCCAACATTGGCCCTCGCATCCTCCGGATAATATTTCCACGGCGAACGTGGCGCGTTGCTTTGAGCGGCAGCCAGCGCCGACAGCAACAGTACGCCCGTTACGCCTGCGAGTACAACCGTGCTCGTCCTTCGCATCGTCTGCTCCCTGCCGGTTCCTGCACTCAGCCCGGCAGAGCATATGCTCGACCGAACCAGTCAACGCGCTATGGGATCTGGATCCCCGACGGCCTGGCGAGCGAGTCGCGATACTCGATCCCCTCTGACGGGATGCAGAACGTCTCGGCAAAGTCCTGGCCCATCACCCAGTAGAAGTTCGCTCGCATCCATGTCCACGGCTTCGTGTAGAACTTCGGATCGTCGATCGTGACCGTCACCTGCAGGTTGTATTGGTCGCCGCGCGTGTACCGCTCCTGGATGCGTGCCGAGGAACTGCGCGGATGACCGACTTCATCCAGCCAGGGTCGTTCATCCACACCGGTCGTATCGATGACCAGCGTATTGTTGTTTTCCCAGTGACCCACTGAATGGCCGTAATATCTGGACTCGGGCGCACCCCTCACGTCCACGGCTTTTGGAAGCGCTCGTCCGTCCATCCAGACCTCACGCCAGACGCGCTGCTGCTCGTACGCGATCAGGAGGCGGTCCGGCGCGGACCCGAAGATCATGCGTCCGCGGCTGCTGACGGCATGGGCCAGCAGATTCCGAGGAAACCCGAGAGGATCGCAGGTGATGAACGGATCGTTCGAGGCTCCCAGGCCATCGCTCCTGCTGGCGGTCCCGTAGGGTTTTCGCAGCTTGAACTGCGCCTCGCCGGCCGGGGTCATCGCCGGCACCGGATCGGGCTTGTTGTTCTGCGGTCCGACCCACACCCCCGAAAGATCCCGCGTGGGAGCCGGACCAGGCGGGTTCGGCATCCTGGGCACGCCCTCGGTCACGAACCCGTCACCGCTTATACGCCCGCGCTGAGCAGCGCGACCCGTCACACTGGTCAGGCACGCCAGCACGACGACCGAGACGACGATGGAATGTGTTTTCATGCGGCGCTACCGTCCGGCATCCGGATCGTACCGGGTCTTTCCACCTTCATCTCCGCCAAGCTGCGTGTCATGCAGCTCGCTGCCATCGGCCAGGATGATCTTCTGCAGCCGGCCGGCAGGGTTGCCGTTCTTGGCGACGTACATCCGAACGGTGATGACGTCGCCTGGCATGACGGACGTCTTGTCCCAACCGATCAGCCGGAGCGCCTGGGGGGCCGCGCTCTCGACGACCATATGGACGGCGTTGCCCTTCGCATCCTTGGCGTCGAAACTGATCAGCGCGTGCGGATTGGCCCACGCGAATTTCGTGACCGTGGCCTGCTTGAACTCCGTGACCTCGTCGGCATACGCCGCATTGCCATGATGCGCGAACGCCGGCACGCTCACCGTCAGCATTCCAAGGCTCAACACGCCTGCCACGAACAGATGGTTCTTCATGTCATACCTCCCTTACGCAGTCACCAGATTCACCGCGGCAGTCCACCCAGGTCACCTGTCAGTCGAACGGAAATCTTCACGCCGACCCCCGGAAGGGCGCGGTAATCCGAATAGATGACTGTCTTGCTTGCGGTAGATGACTGCCTGCTGACGCGCGCCGCAGCATACACCTGCGCCGTCTCACGTTCAAGTCATCCCATCCACATTCCCCTCATCCTCGACGTGTCCGGTTCACCGAGAAGATGAGATCGTGTACACGAAACAGCCGGGCGTTTCCGCCCGGCTGTTTCGTATAGGGTGGTTCAGCGTATTCGGTGAGCGGTTCTAGAAGTCGTACTTCACGCCGAACTGCAGGATGCGCGGGTCGCCGGCCTGCGTGGTGATGCGCCCGAACGCCCCCGAGTTGAAGTTGGTGACCGGATTCCCCCAGTTGAACGTGTTGAACAGGTTGAACGTCTCGAGCCGCAGCTCCAGCCGCTGCGTCCCCACCTGGACGAGCCTCGAGACCGCCATGTCAACCTGCCAGAACGCCGGACCCGCCGCGAGGTTCCGTTTGGCATTGCCCAGGGTGCCCAGAGGCGCCAGCGCGAACGCGGCACGGTCGAAGTAGTTGTCGATCCGCTGACCAGGCTTCAGGTCGGAAACATCCTTGCCAGGACCATAGATGTCATCGCTGACCTGGTCGGGCCGCTGAACCGAGGAATGAGAACCGATGAGCGCGCGGTCGACGCCGCTCGTGATGTTGAGCCGGCTCCCCGATCGGGCGCTGAGGATGCCCGACACCCGCCAGTTCGACGCCAGCGCGCGCACGACCCCGTTGCCAACCTCCGGCGTCTGGTACCCGGCGTTGAGCGTCGCCAGATGCTTACGGTCCTGATCGCAGTAGCCGGCGTCGAAATCCGGATCGCCCGGAATCGAATAGCCTGCGCTGGTCTGATTGAAGGTGTTCGCAGTGGCCGTGCCCACGCACTTCGACAGCGTGTAGTTGGCGTTGAGGCTCACGCCGGTCGTGGAGCGATGCCGCGCTGACAGCTTCAAGCCCTTGTATTTCTGCCAGCCGATGTCCGTGTTGAGGTCGAGCGCGCCGATCTGAGCCGACCTGATCGGATTCTCCAGCGACAGCACGCGCCGCTGATTCAAGTTCGCATTGGTCGAGCACACCGGGAAGGTCCGCGGTCCCGTGTCGGTATTCAGCGTGCAGGGGCCGAGGCCAAGGAACATCCCGGGGTTGATCGCCGACTGCGCCCAGAGCCGATCGGAGTAGCTGCCCAGATAGGCGGCCGACATGCCCCAGCTGGCGCCCAGCTGCTGCTCGATCATCACGTTCCACTGCTGCGACCGTGGGGAATTGATATCGGGATCCATCGAGCCGAAAGCGCCAAACGGGATGTATGGCGCGTTCGGGCCGGCGACGATGGGGTGGGGATCGCCGCCGGGGAGATGGCCCCAGGGGTTGTCCATGCCGCCCGGTGGATCGGTAATGAGTGAGCGGTTGCCGAACGGCGGGGCTCCAGAGTTGATGTTGTGGTACTCGCCCGCCATGAAGTCGTACCCCATCGAGTACGACGACCGCACGGCGAGGCGGCCATCCCCGTGGACGTCCCAGGCGATGCCCGCGCGCGGCGCGAGATTCAACCACTGGACGTTCAACCCCGTCTTCCCGTCCGGGAAGCCCACGTCTCCCGGATAGATGAGTCCCGCAGGCGCGTTGAGGAACACCTTGCTCCGGATGTTCTGGTCGAAGTTCTCCTTCCGCCAGAGCACGACCGCGTCGTTCTCGACATAATGACCGAAATACGGTTCCCACCGCACGCCCGCATTGAGCGTCACCCGGTTCGACACGCGCCACGCATCCTGCACATACGCGCCCAGGTACCAGTTGTGGATATCCAGGACGCTCGGGCCGCCGATCTCGAGCCTCGCGACGCGTCCCGTCAGGAAATCCGCAAGGGCGTGCCCGGTCAGGCTGCCGTCAATGGTCCAACTGCCGCCGGTGCGGGACGTGGACCGCGTGTCGAACTTCCAGTAGCGGGTGCTCGCGCCGAAGCCGAGCTGATGGCTTCCCCGTACCAGGGTCACGTCGTCGGAAAACCCGTAGAGCTTGTGCGTCGACCGCCGCTCCCCGCTCCCAACCAGGGCGAACATGCCGTTGACGTTGACCGGGAACTGGCTGCTCACGTCGGAGCCCTCTTCCGTGGGATAGGAGTACATTTTCACACCCATGTCGGCCGGGCTGGGAAGCCCCGGATTGTGGTAGCGGTGCGAATCCGTCGTGCTCGTGGTGAACCGAAACGCGTTGACGAGCCCCGCGCTCAGGACATAGGTCTGACCCAGCACCAGCGATCGGAGCATGTCCGCGGTGCCCTCATGGTCGCTCCCCGACTTGAGGATGTTGTCACCCGGACCCTCCCACGATGCGGGGAGGTCGTTCTTGTAAACCATGTACCGGCCAAAGACCAACTGATTGCTGGTCGCCTGGAAGTCGATCCGCGTGATTGGTTCATGAATGTCCCGGCCTTGCGGGGCCGACCACTGGACCTGGCCACAAGGATCCGTCGTCGGGGGCAGGAGCGCCGCGACCTTCCTCGCCGCCGGGCTCAAGCGGGCCGGATCGATGCGGTTGCCGACGAAGGGGGCGCCGAGGGTGATCTGCCGCCCGGCGTTGCACGCCGGCGACGCGAGCGTCGTGAAGTCGCCCGCGAGCATCTGCGCCGTCGGCACGTACGAAATGTTGCTGGTCGGCACCTGGCGCAGGATGGTGCCCTGGTAGCCGGCAAAAAAGAACAGCCTATCGCGGACGATGGGGCCGCCAATCGTGCCGCCGAACTGGTTGCGCCGGAGGCCGTCGTCCTTCTGCTTGCCATCGGGTCCAATCGCAGCAAAATGTTCCGGCGCGTTGAACCGCCGATCGCGCAGGAACTCGAAGCCGCCCCCGTGGAACACATTGGTCCCCGATCTGGTCACGGCGTTTACCGACGCGCCCGACTTCACGCCGTTGTCGGCGGAGAGGCCGCTGGTCGCTACCTGGAACTCCTGGAGCGCATCGGGGAACGGCATCGGCAGCCCGGCGTTGGTCTGCGGGTTGTTGTGCTCCGCCCCGTCCAGCGTGTAGGCCACGCCGCCCGGCAGACCGCCGGCGACCGATATGTACACGCCGCCCGGCACGCCACGTTCCGTCGCGCCCGTCTGCACGGCGGCGCCGGCGAGCACGATCAGGTCGGTGACCTGGCGTCCCTGCAGCGGGAGTTCGAGAATGTTCTCGTTGGAGACGACCGAGCTGATGCCGGCGCTGCGGACGTCGACGAGCGGCGCCGCGGCGTCGACGGTGACCGACTCCTCCAGCGAGCCAATGGCGAGCGCCGCGTTGACGGTCGGCGATCCGCCGACCTGAAGGACGATGCCCGTCTGCACGTAAGTCTTGAATCCCTGGAGCGCAACCTCGAGCCGGTATGGGCCGGTCGGAAGGTTCGTCAGCAGGTAGCCTCCCGTGTCATCGGTCACGGCCGAGCGAACCAGGCCCGTGTCGGTCTGCGTCACGGTGACGGTCACGCCGGGCAGCACGGCGCCGCTTTCATCGCGAACCGTACCGCTCAACTGGGCTGTGGCCTGCGCCCAGGCGGCGCCGGCAGTCAGCAGAAGGAACAACGCGCCGCAGAAAAACCGGACTAGACATCTCTTCATGCTGTGCACTCCTCGGGTCCCTTGGAAGGCATACCGTTACTTCACGGAGCGTCGGCTGCGGCGCATCCAGACGCGGACTGGCAGAACTGGGATTAGCCGAACGACGCGATCCCGGAGGGTTTCCGCCGTTTCGGAAGGCCCTTATATACCAGTTGTCGCCTCACGTGCAAGGCTGGAGTCCCCGCCTTGGTCTTGGCCTGTCAGTCTAATCTCCAGCCCGTGGGCGACAAAAAAAGGGCGGACCGTGAGGCCCGCCCTTCGTGCGAAATCGAGAATGCTTGGAAGAACAACGTCAATCGCCAGCGCCCCGTCCACCCGGGCGCGGCAGCGCGAAGTCGACGTCGGCGTCCGACTTGGCCGACGGCTTTTCCCACGCCACGGTGCCGCGCGGCACGGCGTTGCCGGTCGCGGTGCCCGCGAGCGTGAGCGTGAACTTCTGGCGATCACGCGGCGCAAACTTAGCGACCTTCCAGGTGGCCACGTCGTCGTTGCCCTGCTTCTTGACGCCTGCGTACCCGGTGCCGCCGCCGGAGACGACCTTGGTGCCGGGCGGGACGACCACCGAGATGGTCACACCTTCCGCGGTCAGGCCCTTGTTCGGCACTGCGCCGTTGGCGACGTCCACCGTGTAGGTGGTGCTGGCCGCCTCGGCAGGTGCGGCAGTGATACGCGCCGAGATCGGGACGAGGATGCCCAGGTCGACAATCCAATTGTAGATGTCGCGCAGCATCGGCTCGGTCACGCGCTTCGGGTCGTAATTGCCCATGCGGACGCGCCCAGGCGCAGGCGTCGAGGACGGCGCGGTCTCGCGGTCGAGCATCTTCCACTGCTCCGCCATGGCGACGTCATGGTTGTACACCTGGTGCTTGAACCACTCGAAGTCACCGTTGACCTCGCCGGCGCCGTGGCGCGGCGTGGTCAGCGTGGTGCCGTGGCACATCACGCAGCCGATGACGTTCATCGCCAGCTCCTGGCCCTTCGGCGCATTCAGCACCATCTCGAAGCGCCACTTGCCGATCTCTTTGGTCTCCGGCAGGCTGTTCCAGTACGCCACCATGTCGATGATTTCCTTGTCCGTCACCTGCGACGGGACAAACGCGGGCATCTTCCAGTAGGGCTTGCGAATCGCCTTCACCGCCTGCGCGACCGTGATCCCCTTGCCGGCGAGGTCGGGACCCCACCCTCCCACCGCGCCTGCGCCGTGGCAATTCGAACAGGACGGGTTGCCAAAGGCATAGTCCTTCCTGCCGTTTTCAATATCGGGCGCGTTTGGGTTTGGCGCGGGAGTCTGAGCGGCACCGGTGCCGCCCTGGGCGACGAGAACGAAAACCACAAAAGCGGCCGCGAAGAGTGTGCGCATGTCCAGTTGCCTCAACTCGGTTAACTGTGTATTCCCCGGGGGACCGCCCCCGAGGCAGCCATACTTTATTCCAAAACGCGGTCGCGGCCTAACCGGGTCCGCGCCTCCGCCAACAAGGCTTCGGCGCGGAACCGGGCCTATTTCTTGGCGCCTGGGGCCGGCATGGCGAACAGGGCCGCGTTAATCGCCACGTTCGGCTGAATGTCGCTCAGCTCCACGTCCATCCGCATGTACGTCTGGCTGACCCTGCGGTGGAACGGGATCTTGACGCCCGCCACGTCGCGGAAATCCGAGTAGTCAATCTGCGTCGGCACCATGCCGACAGGGGTGGGGGTCCAGCGCACCAGCCGCACGAGCAGGCCCGACGGCGCGAAGTACAGGTTCAACACGGGTTGCCCGCTTTCGCTCGCCTGCAGGACGAAATCTTCCTCGTCGTTGAGCACGGCGCGTCCCACGCGCCACTCGGCGTACGCCTGCGGGATCCCGGTGGGAAACGCGACCAGCGCCTCGAGCCGCGCGCGGTCGAGATTTCCCGAGGTCAGCACGACGCGGGGCACCGGCGTGTCCGGTCCCGCCATCCATCCCGTGCGGCCGTCGAAGGTGCGCACGCTGTTGCCCTCGTCCATGTGCACGACGGTCGTGTACTGGTTGGGCGCCTTCGCGTAGATCTCGACGGGCACCTTCTTCATCGTGTCGAACCCTTCGTAGGTGCCCTTGCCCGTGTAGCTCGTGAGCCGCGCGATGCGATCGGCGCCGCCGACCGCGGTGATGTACTTGTTGAGGATGTCCCTGGCGACCAGCTTCGGATCGGCCGTGAAGTCCCTGACGTTCGGGTCCTCCACCGGCGTCGCGTACTGCAGCGCGAGATTCGGATCGCTGCGCGGGCTCTGGTTGCCGCCGTGACAGGTGAAGCAGGTGACGCGCGGCTCGCCCTTGAAGAAATTCTTGTTGATCACGTTCATCATCGCGATCATCTGGCGCGTCCGCGTCATCCGCGCGGTCTGCACCGCAAAGCCGACGCGGTCGAGCGCAGACTGCGGCGCGTGACAGTACGTGCAGTCGTTGCCCATCGCGTTGGCGAACATCCCCATCGCGTCGAGGAACGTGTCGACCGGGATGCCCTTGAGCGTCTGGATGTTCTGGAACGCCTGTTCGCTCATGATTGGCGCATCGCCGGCCGGCGCCGGGGCCGCCTGCCCCGCCTGCGCCAAGGCTTCGGCGCGCAAGCCCGCCACGCGCACCGCGCCAACCAGGCACACCACGGCCACCATCGTGGCACCAAGAAATGTTCGCCTCGATCCGAGCTTCATGTTGTCTCTTCTTAACGACACTCGTGGAGCCGACCTTCTCAGGTCCGCCTGATGTGCCTAGAAATGAAAAGAACCAGGAACTCGGAACCCGGAATCGGGTTTCCAAGTTCCTGGTTCCAGGTTCTACTTATTGAACGGATTTTCGTGCCCGCCAGCCACGCCGTACTGGTTGTTCTCCTGGCAGATGTTCTCCATGATCTCATCGCCGGGAGCTGCCAGCCTCGCCGGGAACGTCACCGTGAATGGCTTGGAGAAGGCGCCCGGATCATCGATCGTGACCGTGTTGATCAGGGTACCCATGTTCGTCCGCTTCCACCGCTCGATGGTGTGGAGCTGCTCGGTGTGCGGCGTCCCCTGCCGATCGAACCAGAACTTGTCGTTGAAGCCGACCGTGTCGATCACCAGCGTGTCGCCGCCCTCGAACCAGCCGATCGAGTGGCCGAACCAGGTCGGATCGAGCTCGGCCGGATGCT